>JBKBUL010000059.1:0-12997 GCA_046290045.1 Sphingomonadaceae bacterium | reverse complement strand
TCTGGATGATCCGCCGGTCGAGCGCCTCGATCTCCTCGGGTTTGGATTCGACTTCCATGCGAAGGCGCGAGGCTGCCTCGTCCATCAGGTCGATCGCCTTGTCGGGCAGGAAGCGGTCGGTGATGTAGCGGTTCGACAGCGTCGCGGCCGCCACCAGTGCGCTGTCCGTGATGCGCACGCCGTGGTGGAGCTCATACTTCTCCTTGAGGCCGCGCAGGATCGAAATCGTGTCCTCGACGCTTGGCTCGCCCACGAACACCGGCTGGAAGCGCCGCTCGAGGGCTGCGTCCTTCTCGACATGCTTGCGATATTCGTCGAGCGTGGTCGCGCCGATCACGTGCAACTCGCCGCGGGCCAGCGCGGGCTTCAGCAGGTTCGACGCGTCCATCGCGCCTTCGGACTTGCCGGCGCCGACCAGCGTGTGCATCTCGTCGATGAACAGGATGATCTGGCCTTCGGCCGCCTTCACCTCGTCGATCACGGCCTTCAGCCGTTCCTCGAACTCGCCGCGATACTTGGCGCCCGCGATCAGCGCGCCCATGTCGAGCGCAAAGAGCGCCTTGTCCTTCAGGCCATCGGGCACGTCGCCATTGGCGATGCGGATCGCAAGGCCCTCGACGATCGCCGTCTTGCCGACGCCGGGCTCGCCGATCAGCACGGGGTTGTTCTTGGTGCGCCGCGCGAGCACCTGGATGGTGCGACGGATCTCCTCGTCGCGGCCGATCACGGGATCGAGCTTGCCGGCCCGCGCAGCCGCCGTCAGGTCGCGGCCGTACTTCTTGAGCGCGTCATAGCTTTCCTCGGCCGAGGCGGAATGGGCGGCGCGCCCCTTTCGAAGCTGCTCGATGGCGCCGTTCAACCCCTGCGGGGTCACACCGGCCGATTTCAGCGCCTCGGCCGCCTCGGTGCCGGAAGCCAGCGCCAGCGCCAGCAGCAGCCGCTCGACGGTCACGAAGCTGTCGCCGGCCTTCTGGGCGATCTGCTCGGCCTGGTCGAGCAGGCGGGCAAGATCGGTGTCGAGGGCCAGTTGCGCGCCCCCGCCCGAGACGCGCGGCAGCTTGCCGAGCGCGGTGTCGGTCGCGCTGAGCGCACGGGCCGGATCGCCGCCGGCCGCGCGGATGAGGTTCGCCGCCATCCCTTCGGGATCGTCCAGCAGTGCCTTCAGCAGGTGCGCGGCCGTGACCCGCGGGTGCGTCTCGCGAAGCGCGATCGTCTGCGCTGCCTGCAGGAAGCCCTTCGCCCGGTCGGTGAACTTCTCGATGTTCATGTGTCTGGTGACTCCTCGGAAGGAGCATATAGTGTGGTAGCTGCGCAACAGAAGGGGGGACGAAGAAAGGGCCGGATGTTTCCATCCGGCCCCTTCAGCCTGCGGATGACGCGAAGGCCTAGGCGGTGGCGGACAGCCTGCGCCGGCGCGCCATGGATCCGACGATGCCGAAGCCGACGATCAGCATTCCCCAGGTCGCCGGCTCGGGAACGACGGCGCCGCCGTTGAAGGTCGTCACCAGGCCCCAGAGCCGGTTGGTCTGGTTCAGTTCGTAGTTGGAGATCCGGTTGAAGGTTCCATCCTCCAGGTAATCCGCCGCGAAGAAGGTGAAATAGTCGAGGCTTGCCCCGCCGGTGACCGACACGTCGAGCAGCAGGTTTCCCATCGACGGGTCATAGAGGAAGGGCGCGATGCTGAAGGACAGCTTGGTGCCATCGAAGGCCGACGACAGGGGTCCCGTCCACACCACCATGTTGTCGGCGCCGAGGTTGCCGTCGAAATCGGTCTCGTCGAGCGTGCCCATCGCCCCGGTCCAGGTCGAGAGGCTGAGCTGGAAGGTCCCGCTCTTGAGGTCCGGCGGCGAAGTCATGGCTAACACCATCTCGAACGACATCGACGTCAGCAGGACGGGACCGCCGGAAAAGGCAGCGGCGTTATAGGCCTGCTGGTAGCGATCGCCGGGGGCGTTCCCATCGCTGCAGCCGAAGGGGTAGCAATTGGCACCCGTCTTGGTGCCGATCGTGAACGACGCGGCCGCCGGGGCTGCAATCAGGGCAATGCCTGTGGCTAAGATCAAACCGAGCTTCATAATCTTCCCTCCTGGATCATTAAAGCCGTGACCTAGCAAGAAGCGTGCCAAGAAGGGAGATTTTTTTGAATCAATGTGTTGACGACAGGCCGTCGCCGAAACTGTAAAGGATTCCGACAGTCTGTCGCGTCTCAGGCCCGGCGGCGCGGCAGAAGGGCAGCAAAGGCAAGGCCTCCAAGAAGGCCGCCGAGGCTCATTGCGAGGAAGCCCGCGCCGGTCCGCGCGCCAGCCAGCGGCGAGAGGCCGAAGGCAAGCCGCATCACGAGCAGCGCCAGTGTCACTGCCGCCCAGCCGGCCAGCGGATAGGCGAGAAAGCCGAACGCGCGCACGCGCGGTTTCAGCCAGGCGGCAATCAGGAAGGCAATCAGCAGCGAGCCCATGATGATCGGGCCGAGCGTGGGCAGCAGGCCCACGAGGTCGCGGCCCGCCGTTGCGCCCCTCAGGCCCCAGGGCATGTCCGCGCCGATTGCGATCAGCGCTTCCTGCACGAACCAGCTGTGGGCCAGGCTGACGAGCGTCGTCGTCACCAGGGTTGCGATGATGAAGGCGCCCAGACGCTCGATCCATCGGTTCATCTGCTTGTCCCCGTCCGCCCGTCTGGCCTAAGCCCTAGCCGGTCTGGTGCCCAACGGGGAGTGTCTTGATGCGCTGGCTCGTCCTTCTTGTCACGCTGCTGGCCGGCGAGGCCCTGTTCGCACAGGCGGCCGCCACGCCATCCGTGCCGACGCGGGTGGAGGTGATCGCAAGCGGCCTCAACCATCCCTGGAGCCTTGCCTTCCTTCCGGACGGCTCGGTGCTGGTGACGGAGCGCAATGGCGGGCTCCGGCGGATCCGCAACGGCCGGATGACCCGGATCGAAGGCGTGCCGCCGGTGCTGAACGAAGGGCAGGGCGGCCTGTTCGATGTGGTTCCCGACCCCGAGTTCGACAAGACCGGCGTGATCTACCTGAGCTACGCGCATGGCACGCGGCGGGCCAATGGCACGCGCGTGGCGCGGGCGGCGCTTTCGGGCGACCGGATCGTCGATCTCGACGTCATCTACACCGCCACCCCGCTCAAGCGCGGCAGCGTCCATTTCGGCGGGCGGATGCTGTTCCTGCCCGACAACACGCTGCTCCTGACGACCGGGGACGGCTTCGACTTTCGCGAGAAGGCGCAGGATCTCACGAGCCCGCTGGGCAAGATCCTGCGGCTGGACCGGCGCGGCCGCGTGCCCCGCGACAATCCCATGGCCCGTCGCACCGATGCGCTCGGCGCCATCTGGACCCTGGGGCACCGAAACCCGCAGGGGCTGGCCTATGATCCCGTCCGCCGGGTCGTCTATGCGCACGAACATGGGCCCCGCGGGGGCGACGAGGTCAATCTCATCGTCTCGACCGGCAATTATGGCTGGCCGATCGCCACCCATGGTCTCGACTATTCGGGTGCGACCATCTCGCCCTACACCGAGTACAGGGGCATGGCCGGGCCGCTGCTGCACTGGACACCGTCGATCGCACCCTCGGGCCTTGCCGTCTATCGCGGCGCCATGTTCCCCGAGTGGGACGGCGACCTCCTCGTCGGCGCGCTCGTCACCCGCGAGGTGCGGCGCGTGCACCTCTCGCCGGAAGGCAATGTGCTGGGCCAGGAATCGCTGTTCCGGCAGGTGGGCGAACGGATCCGCGACGTGCGCGTCGCCCCCGATGGCTCCATCTGGCTCACGACCGATTCGCCCGAAGGCAAGGTGCTGAGGGTGACGCGGGCCGGTCAGCCCGGCTGACGCGCCGTCCAGTCCGCGACGACGGCCTCGAGGAACTGGTTGCCGGCCGTGGACGCGGCCAGCATGTGCAAGAAGTGACGGAGCGCGGCGAGCCGCCGGTCGCGATCCTCGACGAGGCTGTTCTGCTGAACCACGCCTTCGGTGAGGAAGCGGACGACATCGCGGACCAGCTGCAGGTCGTCGAGATCATAGGAGCCGGGCGGCAGGACGCGCTCGGTCGTCTCCCGGCGCGAACGATCGAAGGCAGCGAGTGCCGGCCGGACGATCGCGTCGAGCTCAGGATCGGTGCGGGCGGCGACCAGCAGCTCGGTGAAGGCAGCAAACTCGGGGGTTTCGAGAAGTCGCCAGCTCACGTCGATGGCCGCCGCCCGGGTCGGCTGCCCCTTGAAGGAGGGCGTCATCGGCAGCGCCGACATGGCTGCCTCGAACATCTCGATCCGCCTGCGAACCAGATAGTGGATCAGCGCCGTCAGCAGCTCGAGGCGCGAGGGGAAATGGTAGAGCATCGCCGGTCGGGAGAGGCCGGCGCGCCCAGCCACGGCAGGGGTCGAGAAGCGACGATAGCCCCGGTCGGCCAGCAGGTCGCGCGCGGCGTTCAGGATGCGGATCCGGGTCTTCCGGCTCTTGGCCAGCTCGCCCTCGCAGAGTGCCGTGGGATCCGGCAGCTCGGGGATGGGGGTGTCCGGTGGACGCATGGGCACAGGCGGCCAGTTTCGTCTCAGACGATGCCAATTTCAAGGCAGTGATGGCTGCCGACGATGGCGCGCTTCAGGCCGGGCGAATTCCAAGCCGCGATTGGCGTGCCGTCGGCCATCACGGCGATCAGCCCGCCGTCGCCGCCGAGCGCGCGCACGCGCGCCAGCATCGCGTCGGCCGCCGCCTTCGGGGCCTGTCGCGCGTAGCGGACTCGCGCGGCGACATCGCCCGCGCCGCCCGCCAGGATGAAGGCCTCGCCCACGCCGGTGCAGCTGATGGCGATGTCGGTGTCGGCCCAGGTGCCCGCGCCGATCAGCGGCGTGTCGCCGACCCGGCCGGGCAGCTTGCCGAAGGTGCCGCCGGTCGAGGTGGCGGCCGCCAGCCGGCCGGCGCCATCGCGCGCCACCGCGCCAACGGTGCCGTGCAGGCTTCGTGTCTCCTCGGCGATGTCGGCAGCCTCGACTCCCACGGGCAGGCGGAAGAAGTTGGGGTCGGTGCCGATCGGCTCGACGCCATGCGCCAGCGCGAAGGCACGCGCGCCCTCGCCGGCAAGCAGCACGTGCGGGCTCCGCTCGAGGACGGCGCGGGCCGCAGCGATGGGGCTTCGGATGTCGCGCACCGCGCACACGGCGCCGGCGCGATGGCGCGCGCCGTCCATGATCGCGGCGTCGAACTCGTGCACGCCGTCCCGGTTCGGCGCCGAGCCACGCCCGGCGACATAGAGCCCAGACGCTTCGAGTTGCGCGACTGCCCATTCGACGACATCGAGCGCGGCCGCACCGGCTGCCAGCCGCGCGCCACCCCCGGTCGCGACGTCGGCCAGGTGCCGTTCCACCTCGGCATAGTCGCGCGTCGGGTTCACGCCGGCGCCCCCATGCAGCAGCAGGGTCCAGCTGTCGGTCATGGGCGCGTCTCCTCGGGCGCTGCGGGGTCGGGGCGGATGGCAAGCGTCAGGCCGGTGAGCGTCAGGCCGGGCGGATCGCCGCCGCGCCAGCCCGCTGTCCGCGCCGTTCGCCCGATGAGGAAGCGGACGGTCCGGTCGCCCCGGAAGCTTGCGTAGCTGCGCGTTGCGACATCGGGCCGGCTGACGATGTCCTCGGCGAGCCGGGCCTCCAGCCGCCGCGGCGGCACGGCGATTCCGCCGCTGTCGGGCATCGGCGGGCTGGTGGCGGGGGGAAGCGGCACGCGGCCCGGCGCAGGGGTGATGGCGCGGGTCGAAAGGTCAATCCGGTCGCCAGCGCTGGCGATTGCGAGACCCAGACCCGAGGCCGCGAACCCGGGGCCCGGTTCGCGTCGGGCCGCCGTTGCATCGAGGATCGTGACCGTGCCGCGTCCTGCGACCGTCGCGGTCCGGCTTTCGAGATCGACGACGAGCGCCGTGTCCTCGTCCACGCCATATCCGACGCGCCGTGCGGGCGGCAGTTCGAAGAGGGCGCGCGCCAGCCGCCCGAGGCGGGCACGCGCATCGAAATGCTGGTCGACGAGGCCGCCGGTGAGAAAGCCGAGGCCGGGCGCGAGCGCCAGTGGCTCCTCTGCGACCGTGCCATCGGGCGGGCGAACCGGGGCGATCGGGTCCAGCAGCGCGGCGATCGGCTCGCCGCCGGCGATCATCGGGTCGCTCATCACCGCCGCCCCCGCCGAGGTGCCGCCCACCACGGCGCCGGCGGCCAGCCGGGCGCGGATGGCCTTCAGCATCGGGGTCGCCCGGCCGCCGGGCGCAAGCTGGGCGGTGGTGCGGAGCTGGTCGCCGCCGGTGAACCAGATGGCCCCCGCACGCGCCACCTTCGCCACTTCGTCGCGGTCGGCGGCGTTGCCGGCCCAGCGGCTTTCGTCGATGCCCGGCGTCGTCGGGTCGTCCACGGCGGCCAGCCGCACCGTCACGATCCGCGCCGGGTCGGCGCCATGCGCCACCAGCGTGGCCCGGGCAGCGTCCACTGAGTCCGCCGGATAGCCCGAGGCCGAAGGGATGATGGCAATCAGGCCGGGCCGGGCGCGGTCGAGGAAGGCGCGGTGGACGGCGGCATTGTCGCGCGCGATGGCGCCGCCCGCGATCACCAGCGCGCCGGGCGCGGCGAGCGCGGGGGCCGCCAGCGCAAGCGCCGCGACGAGGGCGAGCGCCTCACGCATAGCCGCTCGCCTGGGCCGCGATGACGAAGGCCGAGGCCAGCGCGAACAGGCCCAGCATCGGCTTCCAGAAGAAGCGGAGCCATTCGGCATAGTCCACGCGCGCCGCCGCCAGCGACCCCATCAGCCCGGCCGACGAGGGGACGATGAGGTTGGTGAGCCCGTCGCCCAGCTGGAAGGCGAGCACCGCCGTCTGGCGAGTCACGCCCGTGAGATCGGCAAGCGGGGCCATCAGAGGCATGGTGACGGCCGCCTGCCCCGAGCCCGAGACGATGAACAGGTTGATGACCGACTGCACGCCGAGCATCCCCCAGGCCGTCAGCCACTGCGGCAGCGCGCCAGCGAGCGCGGCCAGCCCGGCAAGCAGGCTGTTGAGAAGCGAGGGCTGGGCGGGATCGTCCCCGCCAAGCAGCAGCAGGATGCCCTTGGCAGCCGCGATGATGAGGATGGCGGGCAGCATCTGCGCCGCGCCGTCGCGGAAGGCGGCGGCAATGCCGTTCGCGCCGCCTGCGCCCAGTCCGAAGCGCCAGCTGACGAGGCCCGCGAACAGGCCGAGGCCCAGGAACTGGGCGGCCAGCTCGGGCAGGTACCAGCCGCGCGCCACCACCCCCCAGCCGACCCAGCCGACCGCTGCCAGCGTCGCAAGCAGGATGGCCGTGTCGCCGCGCTTAAGGCCCGCTGGCCCATCGTCTGCGGCCGGCAGGGGCTCGGAAGCCGGCGCCACCCGCGTCCGCGCCGCATGGCGCCACAGGAACAGGGCGCCCACTCCCGTGAACAGCGCCCACATGAGGAGCCGGAGCTCGAGGCCGGACAGCACGGGCAGCCCGGCGATCGTCTGGGCGACGATCACGCTGAAGGGGTTCATCCAGCTGGTCGCAAAGCCCACTTGGGTCGCGCCATAGCAGGCGATTACCGCCGTCAGGCTGTCATAGCCAGCGCGCCGGAGCGCCGGCGCCAGCACGAGGGTGAGCGCGATCGCCTCCTCGCCCATGCCGAATACGGCACCTGCGGCCGAGAAGAGGGCGAACAACCCGACGAGCAGCGCCGGCGTCGCCGCCCGCCCGTTCGCCAGCGACGCGCCGAGCGCCCGGTCGATCGAGCCGGCGTGCAGGATGATGCCGAAGGTGCCGCCGATCACCAGCAGGAAGGCGGCGAGCCCGACCGTCGTTCCCATGCGGTCGCCGCTTGCCAGTCCCTCGAACAGGAGGTTCAGGAAGCCAACCTCGCCGTCGGTGCCGAACAGCGGTGCCGGCCGGGGGTCGCTTTCGGCGACGAAGCTGCCGGCAATCGGCGCCGGGCGCGGCCCGTCCGTCACGGCAAAGCGCCCCGGCGCGAACAGGAAGGTCGCCGCCCAGGCGAGCAGGGCTGCGGCCGTGATGATCAGGAGCGTGTCGGGCATGCGCGAGAGGCGCGAGGCAGGTTTCTCGTCCATGACGTCCCGTTCCGGTGCGGCGGGCCTGCACGCCCGCCCGGCTGTGCGAACTGGGCCGAAGCCCGGCGCAGCGGCCTATTCGTTGAACCAGTCGGTCAGGTGAAACTGCACGGCGCGGCGCACGCGAACCTGGTGGGGGATCGGCCGTGCGGCTGCTGCGGGCATGGCATTTGCTAGCGCGTCGGCGCGCGATCGGCAACCGTCGGCGGCGCGGCGCATCGCCCTGTGGCGTGTCGGGAAATTCTGTTAAGGATGGGGGCGTGGCGGATGTCTTCCTGTCCTACAGTCGAATCGACCAGGCACGCGCCCGCGCCTTTGCCGACGGTTTCGCGGCCGCCGGCCTCGACGTCTGGTGGGACACCGCGATCAAGACCGGCGAAGTCTATGACGAGGTGACAGAGGCCGTGCTCCGCTCGGCGGGCGCGGTCGTGGTGCTCTGGTCCGCCAATTCGGTCGGCTCGCGCTGGGTCCGAGCCGAGGCCATTGCCGGGCAGCGTCGGGGCCGGCTGGTGCCGGTGATGCTCGAGCCCTGCGAGCGGCCGGTCATGTTCGAGCTGGTGCAGACCGCCGATCTCTCGGGCTGGGGCGGCGACCCGGCCGAGCCCGTCTTCCGGGCGCTGGTCGCGGATGTCGCGCGCATGGCCGACCGTCCGCTGTCGCTCTCCGAGGCCGGGCCGGATCCCGGGCCCGCGCGGAGCGCGGCGCCGGCGTCCGCCGGGCCGTCGATCGCGCTCCTGCCGCTCGCCGACATGGGAGGCCAAAGCGACGACGGCTTCGCCGACGGCATGGTCGAGGAGATCAGCTCGGCGCTCAGCCGCTTTCCGCGGATCAAGGTGATCGCCGGCCAGTCCAGCCTCGCCTATCGCGGATCCTCGAAGCCCCCGGCCGAAATCGCGCGCGAGCTGGGCGTTCGCTACCTGCTTGAAGGCAGTGTCCGCCGCGCCGGCGGGCGGATCCGGGTCGCCGTCCGGCTCGTCGAGGCCGAGACGGGGCACCAGATCTGGTCCGAGCGGTTCGACGAGACGATGGACGACGTGTTCGACCTGCAGGACCGGGTGGCGCTGGCTGCCGTCGGCGCCATCGACTCGGCCATCACCGACGCCGAGATCCGGCGGGTCTCGAGCCGCCCGGCGGTGGATGCCGGCGCCTATGAGCTGACCGTCAGGGCCTGGGGCCTTCTGGCGCGCTACACCGAGGACAGCATTGCCGAGGCGCGCGCGCTGGCCGGCCGGGCGCAGGCCCTCGAGCCGGACTTCGGCTGGGCGCTGTCGGTCGCCGGCTTCGCGCGCGCGGCGGCCGCAGCCAATGGCTGGAGCCGCGACGTGGCCGCCGATGCGGCCGAGGCCCGGCGGCTTGCCGAGCGGGCCGCGCATCTGGCCGGCGACGACCCGCAGGTGCTGGCGATCGTGGTGGGCACGCTGCTCAATGTCGGCGGCGATCTCGACCTGGCCGACCGGCTGATCGAGCGCGCGCTCGGCTTCACGCCGAGCAACCCCTATGTGCTGTTCTGGGCCGCCTGGGTCGATCTGCTGAAGGACCGCCCCGAGCGGGCGCTCGGCCGGCTGGAACAGTCGATGCAGCTCAACCCGCGCTCGCACATGCGCGCCCACCACCAGATCGCGCTGGGCCGGGCGCTGTTCTTCCTCGGGCGTCATGCCGAGGCGGCAACCGTCAATGGCGAGGCGCTGGCGCTGGTTCCCGACTTTCCGGGCGGGCTTGCCCTCTACACCGCAAGCCTTGCGCTCGCCGGGCGCGAGGCCGACGCCCGCATCGCCTGGGCGCGGCTGCAGCAGCGTGGCGGCCTGGAGCAGGGCCTGCAGCTGGTGCCGGCCGAAGCGCAGCGCGCCCGGATCCGGGCGGCGCTGGCGCCCATTGAACAGGCGGAGCTCGCGGGACAGCAGGGATAGGCTCGACGGAGCGGGGGGAGGGGGGCAATGCGGAGACGAAGCGAACCGAACCGGCCCTGGCGCCCTCGCTGATGGCGCGTGCCCGCCCGATCCGGGTTGTCATCATCGGCGGTGGCTGCGGTGGGCTTTCGGCCGCCTGGGAGCTGACCGACCCGACGCTCGGGGGCCGATACCAGGTCACGCTGTTCCAGGAAGGCTGGCGGCTGGGCGGCAAGGGCGCCTCGGGCCGCGGCCCGTCGGGCCGGATCGAGGAACATGGCCTGCATGTCTGGTTCGGCAGCTACGACAATGCCTTCGCGCTGGTTCGCGCCTGCCGGGCCGAGCTGGCGGCGCGCGGCGAAGGCGATGTCTTCGGCCCGTGGGAGGCGGATTTCCTGCCGGATGACCAGATCGCCCTCGTGAGCCCCGATGGCGCGGGCGGCCTTCGCCGCTGGGCGGCGCGCTTTCCGCCGCGCCCCGGCCTGCCCGGCGATCCGCTCGCGCCGGGCGAGCCGGCCTCCATCGCCGGCTACCTGCGCGCGGCGCTCGACCTGCTTGCAACGCTCATCCTCGACACCGAGGTCGGGGACGGCCCGAAGGCCGCGCCCGGGCCTGCCGCCCCCGCCGGCCTCGCGGCGCAGGGCGCGGCCGTGGGCGGGATCGCGCTGGCGCAAAGCCTTCGGCTGCTGGCCGCCGGGCTGGGCCGGGTGCCGAGCTCGCAGCTCGCCTGCGAGGCCGCCCGGCTGGCCGACCGGATCCGCGCGCGCCTTGCCGACCGGCTTGCTGCCGGCCCTCAGGCGCATCTCCTCGACCTGGCCGACCTCGTGCTCGCGGCGCTCACGGGCCTGCTGGCCGATGGCGTGCTCGCCGATCCGCGCGGTCTCGATTCGCTCGACGCGGAGGATGCGCGCGCCTGGCTTCGCCGCCATGGCGCTTCGGACCGCGCGCTTGGCTCGCCCTTCATGCGCGGCCTCTACGACCTGCTGCTCGCCTATGAGGGCGGCGATCCCGCGCGCCCGCGCATGGCCGCCGGGGTGGCGCTTCGCGGCGCGCTCAAGATGTTCTGCCGCTATCGCGGATCCATCTTCTACCGGCTTCGCGCCGGCATGGGCGACGTGGTGTTCGCGCCGCTCCACCGGGCGCTGGCGGCGCGCGGGGTCGATTTCCGATTCTTCCACCGGCTGACCGACATGGTGCCCGCCTCCCCGACCGGCAGCTCGCATGTCGCGGCGCTCACCTTCGACGTGCAGGCCCGGCTGGCAGGGGCGCGCTACGATCCGCTCGTTAGCGTGAAGGGAAGGCCCTGCTGGCCGGCCGCGCCCCGGTTCGAGCAGCTGGCCGATGGTGCGGCGCTGGCTTCTGCGGGGGTCGATTTCGAAAGCCACTGGGACCGCCACCGGGCGGACAAGCTCGAGCTGAAGGTCGGGCGCGACTTCGATCATGTCGTGCTGGCGATCGGGCTCGGCGCGATACCCCATGCCGCGCCCTCGCTGGTTGCCGGTCTGCCGCGCTGGCGCGCCATGCTGGCGGGCCTCGGCACCGTCGCGACCCAGGCCGCGCAGCTGTGGCTGAAGGCCGATCTGCCCGCGCTGGGCTGGGCCGGCCCGCCCTGGATCGCCTCGGGCTGGGACAAGCCCTTCGACACCTGGTGCGACATGACCCAAACCATTCCCGAGGAGGACTGGGGTGCCGACCCGCCGGCAACCGCGCTTTACCTGTGCGGCGTCCTGCCCGAGCCGCGCGACCCGGCCGCGCTGGCCGACCCCGCCTATCCGCACCGGCGGCGCGCCCAGGTGGCGGCGGCTGCCCGGCGTTTCCTCGAGCGGCAGGCGCCGGCGCTCTGGCCGGGCCTTGTCGGGCCGGATGGCCGGCCGCGCTGGCACTTGCTTGCCGATGCCACCGGCCGGGCGCCAGCCGACGGGCCGGGACGGCTGTCGGCACAGCTTGTCAAGGCGAACGTCAACCCGTCCGAGCGCTACGTGCTGTCGCTGCCGGGCACGACCGGGCTTCGGATCTCGCCGCTCGATCTCGACCATGACAATCTGACGGTTGCGGGCGACTGGACGGCGACGGGGCTCAACAGCGGCTGCGCCGAGGCCGCGGTGATCTCTGGCCGGCTGGCTGCACACGCCCTGAGCAGCCGGCCGGCGCTGGACAGCATCGCGGGATACGACCATCCATGAGGAACCAGGCCGGAAAGGACAGGCGGCGATGAGCGACGAGACACCTCCCAAGGATCCGCCGCCCCCGCGCCGCCGGCGCCGGGCGACACCGGCCCGGACCAAGCCGATCCGGTCCCAATGGTCGGGGCCAGCCCCCGCGGAGGAGGCCGCGGCCGCCGCCACGCCGCCAGACGCGCCTGCGCCGGCCGATCCGGCTTCCGGTGAGGTCGAGCGCCTCGTCGCCGATGCCGTTCGCGTTGGCTATGAAGTGATCGGCGACAACCTCCGCCTCGGCCGCGCCGCCGCCGAGCGGCTGAGCGCCGGCACCTATGCCGCCGCCGACCTGCCGAAGGACCTGGGCACGCTCGCCAAACGCTATCTCCAGCTGCTGCGCGACCTGGGTTCCGTCTCCTTCGATCTGCTGGAAGCGCTGCTGCACGATCCGCGCCTCAAGTCGGCGCTCGCCGCCGGCAAGACGGCGGAGCCGCTGGTGCCGCCGCAGCAGGCCGATGGCCTTGTCCCGCGCGGCACGCTTGTCGAGCGGTTGATGCAGGCGGATCATCTCGATCATCTGGTTGCCGATCGTGTAAACCGGCGAGAATGACGCCATTGGCTCCTGAAAGATCATGCCGATCTCGCCGCCGCGCATCCGGCGCAAGGCGCGCGCATTGGCGGAAAGCGTTTCGACATCCACCATCTCGCCGCCGCGCATCCGGTAGCGGATGCGGGATCCCGGCAGGATCGTGGCAGAGCCCGGCAGAAGCCGGATGATCGCCTTAGTGCTGACGGACTTGCCCGAACCGGACTCGCCCACGATCCCCAGCGTGCGGCCGGTATCGAGGCCGAAGGACACCTGATGCACC
>JBKBUL010000058.1:0-12999 GCA_046290045.1 Sphingomonadaceae bacterium | reverse complement strand
AGCGCACCAACGGCACGCAGCTCGACAAGACCTCGCGCTTCACCGACTGGTCGAAGCGGCCGCTGAGCGAGGCGCAGATCGCCTATGCGATCGCCGACGTGACGCATCTGCGCGACATCTATGTGAAGCTGACGGGCGAGCTGAAGAAGCGCGGCCGCTCCGACTGGGTGGCGGAGGAGATGCGGGTGCTGACCTCGCCGGAGACCTACCGGCAGGAGCCGGAGCGGGCCTGGGAGCGCTTCCGCAACCGTGTGCGCAAGCCGCGCGAACTGGCGGTGCTGCAGGAGGTGGCGGCCTGGCGCGAGCGCGAGGCGCAGGCGCGCGACGTGCCGCGCTCGCGCGTGCTCAAGGACGACCATCTGCTCGACATCGCCATGACCGCGCCGAAGAGCGCCGAGGCGCTGGGCGCCATGCGCTCCACGCCCAAGGGCTGGGAGCGCTCGCGCGACGGCGCCGCGGTGGTCGAGGCGGTCCTGCGCGGCCTTGCCCGCGATCCGAAGACGCTGCCGGCCATCGAGCGGCACCGGCCGCCGAGCCAGGCGCAGTCGGCGACGGTGGAACTGCTCAAGGTGCTGCTCAAGATGGTCGCGGAGAAGCACCACGTCGCGGCCAAGGTGATCGCCACCTCCGATGATCTCGACCGCATCGCCGAGGACGACGAGGCGGATGTCGCCGCCCTGAAGGGCTGGCGGCGCGAGATGTTCGGCGAGAGCGCCCTCGCCCTGAAGCACGGCAAGCTGGCGCTCGCCATGGAGCGCGGTCGCGTGGTGACGGTGGACCGGGTGCCGGCGGTGATCATCGCCGAGGCCTGAATGGCCGCAGCCGGGCGCCGGCCGCGATGATCTCCCCTGCGCGGGATGCACGGGTGCGGTGCGCGAAGCGCGGCAGAGTGGATGGCGGCCCGCCCAGGGGCACGCCATCGGGAGACATGATCATGAGCGCCGCCCGCCGGAACAGCACCGACCCCGCCCTGGCCAAGGCCCAGGAGCTTCTGGCCCGTTTCCCGCTGTTCGACGGCCACAACGACCTGCCCTACGTGATCCGCAAGGCCACCGATGGCGACGTGAAGGCCTATGGGCTCGACCGGATCCACCAGGAGGGGGACACGGACATTCCGCGCCTGCGCGAGGGGCGCGTCGGCGCCCAGGTCTTCGCCGCCTTCGTCCCGACTTCGGTGCCGGATCCCGGCCGGTTCACGCTGGAGCAGATCGCCATCGGGCTCGACATCGAGACGGTCCATGCCGATGTGTTCCTGCCCGCCCGCCGGCCGTCCGACATCGCGCGCGCCCGCAAGGCGGGAAAGATCGCCTCGGTCCTCTCGGTGGAGAGCGCTGTCGGGCTCGGCGGCTCGCTGTCACCGCTCAGGGTCTGGCACGCGGCGGGCGTGCGCATCCTGACGCTCTGCCACAACGAGACGCTGGACTGGATCGATTCGGCGACCGACGCGGCGCGCCACCACGGGCTGACGGATTTCGGCCGGGCGGTGGTGGCCGAGTGCAACCGCCTCGGCATCATGGTCGATCTCGCCCATGCCGCGCCCAAGGCGCAGCACGACGTGCTGGATTGCACCCGCGCGCCTGTCCTGTGGTCCCATGCCAACGCCTTCGCGCTGTGCGACCACCCGCGCAACGTCACCGACGACGTGCTCGACCGGGTGAAGGCCAATGGCGGCGTGGTGATGGCAACCTTCGTGCCCAATTTCATCTCGCGGGCGAGCCACCGGTGGATGGCGCCGCTGCAGCGCTATGGCAAGACGAAGCCTGGCCTCGACATCGACCAGGCGCTGGTCGAGCGGCAGAAGACCGCAGGCGCCTGGCCGCGCGGCTCGATCAGCGAATTGTGCGATCACATTGCCTATATCGTCGGCCGCACTGGGCTTGCCCATATCGGCATCGGTTCGGATTTCTTCGGCGGACCGAACCCGCCGGACCTCAACGATGCCTCGCGCTTTCCCCAACTTGTGGCCGAGCTTGTCCGGCGCGGCTGGTCGGATGCCGCCATCGGGCGCATCGTCTCGGGCAATGTGCTGCGCGTGTGGCGCGAGGTCGAGCGACAGGCCAAGGCCCTCGCCGCGGAGCCGCCGGGGGTGGCGCGCATCAGCGCCGAGACCGTCGGGCGGCCCCGGCGCAAGCAGCCCGGCCCCTGATGCGATGGCTGGATGGCCCGGGCCGCACGGATCGGGGCGCCGGGCGCGGGGCCGAGCGGGCCGCCGTCAATGCGCCATCAGCACCGGCACCGGCGAATATTGCAGCAGGGTCGTGGTGGTGCCACCGAGCACCATCTGCTTCAGGCGCGAATGCGCATAGGCACCCATGACGATCATGCGGGCACGGGTGTTCTGGGCGTGCTCGACGATGGTCTTGCCGACATCGCGGCTGTAGGGAAGGTTCGTCACCGTCACCTTCACGCCGTGATGGGCCAGCATGGGGGCAAGGTCGGCGCCGGCCACCAGATCATCGGCATGGCGGTCACCGAGCACCGAGACGATCTCAACGGACCCGGCCCGGTCGATGAAGTCCATGGCCGAGCCAATGGCGCGCGCGGCCACCGCCGAGCCGTCCCAGGCAATGACGATGGAACTGGATGCGCGCGCGGGGTCGAAGCCGTCGGGCGCCAGGATGGCCGGGCGACCCGACGAGAGCAGGAGCGTCTCGGCCAGCTCGGTGGCCCAGACATCGTTCGGCCGCGGCCGGCCGCACACCGAGATGTCGTGCAGGCGCGCGCGCTTGCCGATGCGGGCGAACAGCGGATCGATCGCGTCGGTGACGGTCTCGACCGAGGCGATGACACCGCTGAGCTCGGCCGCCCGCTTGACCGAAGCGGACAGCTCGTCGGCGTTCTGGGTGCGCGTGTCGTTCTCGTCGGTGACGATGGCCTGCACCTCCGCGACGCCCGAATAGACGACCACGGGCACCTTGATGGCGCCGACGACGACCGACAGGCGCGCGCCACATTCGGCGGCGAGTGAAACCGCATAGTCGATGGCGCCCTGGGGCTTGTCGCCGTCACCGGCGATAAGGGCGAGTAGAATCGTCTTGATCGACATCGGGGGACCTCCTGTTCATGCCCGGACCGGCTCATCGTGGAGCAGCCCGTTCCCGGCGTCGTTGACGAGGATCAGACGGCCGGGGGCGGAAGTCCAGTGCCGGCTGCCGGAAGGATCCGCCCCGCCCTGCCGTGCTAGAGAGGGATGTTGTCGTGCTTCTTCCAGGGCGTGTCGGCCGCCTTGTGGCGCAGCAGGGCCAGCGCCCGCGCCACGCGCCGGCGGGTCGAGTGCGGCATGATGACCTCGTCGATATAGCCGCGCTCGGCCGCCACGAAGGGCGACAGGAACCGCTCCTCATATTCGCGCGTGCGCGCGGCGATCTTGTCGGGATCGCCCATGTCGGCGCGGAAGATGATCTCGACCGCCCCCTTGGCGCCCATCACGGCGATCTGCGCGGAGGGCCAGGCATAGTTGATGTCGCCGCCGATATGCTTCGATGCCATCACGTCATAGGCGCCGCCGAAGGCCTTGCGGGTGATGACGGTCACCAGCGGCACGGTGCACTGGGAATAGGCGAACAGCAGCTTGGCGCCATGCTTGATGAGGCCGCCATATTCCTGGGCCGTGCCGGGCAGGAAGCCGGGCACGTCGACGAAGGTGACGATGGGAATGGAAAAGGCGTCGCAGAAGCGGACGAAGCGGGCCGCCTTGCGGCTGGCATCGCTGTCCAGCACACCGGCCAGCACCATCGGCTGATTGGCGACGATGCCAACGGTGCGCCCCTCCATGCGTGCGAAGCCGGTGATGATGTTCTGCGCGAACTTCTCCTGGATCTCGAAGAAATCGGCCTCATCGACCGTCTTCAGGATCAGCTCCTTCATGTCGTAGGGCTTGTTCGGATTGTCCGGCACCAGCGTGTCGAGCGACAGGTCGATGCGGTCCGGCTGGTCGAAGGACGGGATTTCGGGAACCCCCTCGGTGTTGTTGGAGGGCAGGAAGTCGATCAGCCGGCGCATCTGCAGCAGCGCCTCCAGATCGTTCTCGTAGGCGCCGTCCGCGACCGACGACTTTACCGCATGGACAGATGCACCACCCAGTTCCTCGGCCGTGACGACCTCGTTGGTGACGGTCTTCACCACGTCGGGACCGGTCACGAACATGTAGCTCGTGTCCTTCACCATGAAGATGAAATCGGTCATGGCCGGGCAATAGACGTCGCCGCCGGCGCAGGGGCCCATGATCAGCGAGATCTGCGGAATAACGCCCGATGCGATGACATTCCGCTTGAAGACTTCACCGTAACCCCCGAGTGCGTCGACGCCTTCCTGGATCCGCGCGCCGCCCGCGTCGAACAGGCCGATGACCGGGGCCCGCGCCTTCAGCGCCATGTCCTGGATCTTGGTCATCTTGGCGGCATGGGCGCCCGACAGCGAGCCGCCGAACACCGTGAAATCCTTGGAAAAGACGAAGACCGTGCGGCCGTTGACCGTGCCCCAGCCGGTGACCACGCCATCGCCGGGAATATGGGATTTCTCCATGCCGAAATCCGCGCAGCGGTGCTGCACGAACATGTCGAACTCCTCGAAGGAGCCCTTGTCGAGCAGAAGCTCGATGCGCTCGCGGGCGGTCAGCTTGCCGCGGGCGTGCTGGGCGGCGATGCGCTTCTCGCCGCCGCCGAGGCGGGCCTCCGCGCGACGGTTCTCGAGCCGTTCGAGCACGTCCTTCATGATCCTGCCGGGGATGAACCCCGCCCCTCTTATCGAGCCAGTCCGTGCGCATAGCACGCAACCTTTGCGCCAACCAATGAGACTGACGGAGGATGGATGCTGGACAGCGGTCGCGACCGGGTGGTCTGATGCGGGATGCATGAGCGATGGGACGATCCCGAGGTCAACCGGCGCGTGGTCAGGGCGCTGCTCGTCCTGGCGCCGTTGCTGTGCATCGGCGGCTACCTCCTCGTGCTGGTGCAGGGCGGCAGCCAGATGGTTGCCCTCGTCATTGCCGGCCTGGCGCTCGCCATGGCGCTCGGGGCCGCGGCCGCCATCCACTGGCTGCGCTCGCAAGCCGTCCTTGCCTTTGGTGCGGTGGCGGTGACGGTCACGCTGCTGGCCATGCTGCTCCGGCGATAGGACCGCTCGGAGGGCTCCCCAGGCCAGACCGGTCCCGATGCCCATAGGCGCGCTGCCCGCAATCCTCCCGCTCGCCCCGCTGCTGTCACCGCCACGATCGACGCATGACACAAGACGGTTGAGGCCGGTTCGCCGACCCCGTGCATCCACAACCCTGAGTGCAGATCCGCATGAGCATCGAGAAGACCATCGCCGCCATTGCCTCCATGTCCCTGAAGGAGCGGGAGACGCTGCGGGCAAATGCCGAACGCATGCTGAAGACGCCTGGCAAGGAGCCCGACGCACAACGGGTTCTCGACGCGCTGGATGCGGCGGCGCAAGGCGAGCGGGCGGCCCTGATCGCGCAGGCTCAGTCGCTGCCGGCGGCACAGAAGGTCGTGCAGGCCTTCACGCTCATGCCGATGACGGAAACCGAGCGCAACGTGGTCCAGGCCCTTCTGGACAATCCCGGCGCAAGTTCACGGGAGCTCAGCCAGTCGATCGGCTGGGATGGCCAGGCCTGGCACGCCCATTTCGGCAAGATGTGCGGCGACCGGGAGCACCTGCTCTGGCCCGCAGAGCCGTTCGAGAAGATCGAAGGCAAGTTCAAGAGCGGCATTCTTGCCGACATTTCGACGAACCTGCGCTGGACCATGAAGCCCGAGGTGGTCGAGGGCTTCGCAGCGCTCGGCCTCAGGCCGCGACGGCGAGACCCGGCGTGAAGGGGCGCCGCAGGCCCCCGCTTCGAGGCCGGCTGCAGAGCCTGTTCGAGAGCTCTGCCATGGTTCGCGGCCCTGTCACAGAGCGGCGAGCACCTTTGCCGCGGCCATCATCTCGCGCTCGCGGGCGGCGCGCCGTTCCGCGGCCTCCTCGTCATGGCCCCATTGCTCGATCTGGAAATCCTCGTCGACATGGGCGGCGGACCAGGCCTCCGCCGGAGTCAGGCGGCCATGCAGCAGGGCCAGGGCCAGGAGTGCCGAGCCGGTCAGCGTCGTGACCACATGGGTTGCACCGGTCCGCCAGGGATCGGCGGGCAGCGCCCGGCGCACCGCCGCGATGGCCGTGTCGGGCTGGGCCACGAACATGACGCCCTCCGACAGGATGAAGCGCGCGCCGAGCGCCTCGCGCGCCCAGACGAGAACAGGATCCCAGGCGGCCGCCTGGCGCTCCACCAGCCCCGACGGCCCGTCGGCGCGGTAGCAGAGGAGATCCGAGCCGGCATAGCGGACGATGTCCTCGGCGACCGGGGCCGGATCCGGCGCCACGCCATCGATGATGGCGTTGACGATGCGGGTAACCGGCAGGCGCATCGGGTCGATCACCTCGCCGAGCGCCCCCCATTCCGCCGCCAGGGCCTCGCCGAGCGCCTGCGAGGGCACGGCGATGACCTGACGCCCGGGCGTCTTCGCTGGCCGCCCGTCGAGCCGGAGACGCCAGCCGTCGGCGGCCTCGGCCGTCGTCGCCTGGGCGTAGAAGCGTTTCGGCCAGGCCGGCTTCATGGCAAGGCGCGCGGCCGCCACCGGGTCGTAGGCCGCGGGATCCTGGTCCTTGGCGAACCAGTCGTCGAACAGGGATTTGCTCATGACGGGCCTCTAGCATTGCCGGCCCGGCGGCTCCAGAGCGCCTCCAGGGCCGGCAGGAGGTCGCGGCCATCATGGACCATGGCCTCCGGCGACCGGCGGGCCAACTCGCTCAGCGGATGATAGCCCCAGGACACCGCAACCGCCGGCACGCCGGCCGCCCGCGCCATGTCCAGGTCGAAGGTCGTGTCGCCGATCATCACGGTGGCTTCCGGCCCGACGCCGACCGCAGCCATGGCCTGCGTGACCATGGCCGGGTGCGGCTTGGAGGGCGCGTCATCGGCGGTCTGCACCGTGGCAAACAGATCAATAAGGCCGTGGTGGCCGAGCACGAGCCGGACGCCGCGCTGCGACTTGCCGGTGGCAATGCCAAGCAGCACATCGTCGCGGGCGGCGAGCGCCGTGACCGTCTCGCTGATGCCGTCGAACATGGGCTCTGTCGCGGCCGGGTCCGCCCGCAGCGCCTGGAACGAGGCCTTGTAGCCCTCGATCAGGGCGGGAATGGCGGGATCATCCGGGCCGACCAGCACGGAAAAGGCCTCGACCAGCGACAGACCGACGATGCCGAGCGTCGCCTGGCGCGGCGGCGGCGGCCGGCCGACCGCCGCGAAGGCGCCGGCCATGGCGGCGATGATCAGGTGCTGGCTGTCGACCAGCGTGCCGTCGCAGTCGAAGATCACCAGTTTCACGGCAGGGGCGCTCCGCAGGGGGGAGCGCCTTGTGCGCCAGGCGAGAGCGGCGATCAAGCGCCGAAGCGGCAGGACCGGACAGCCATCCGGAAGGCGGGGGTGCGCGGGATGAAGCCATGGGCGCGGGCGTCCTGCCGACATTCCACGATACGGGCGAGGTCCGGACGGCGGGCGCGCAGGCAGTCGAGAACGGCGGCCCGCACATGCGGCGGCCGGTAGCCGCGCGCCAGCGCCTCCTGGCGACAGGCCTGACGCTCCGCCCTGAGTTCGGGATTGCCCCGTCGCAGGCCGGGACCGGGACCGAATCCGGGTCCGCCGTCATGAAAGCCCGGAGGCGGGCCATAGCCATAGGGCTGCGCCGAGGCGGCAGAACCCAACGCGATCAGGGCACAGGCAGCGGCAAGGGCGAGACGGGTCATCGGGGCGCTCCGCAAGAGGCGTTTCGGATCGCGCCAGTTGCGCCCCGGCCGGCTGAACCGGGCCTGAATCGCCGGTTCAGCCGGAATTGGACCGTGGCGGCCCGACGGCCTGTTCCAGCCGCGCAAGGCGCTCTTCCAGGGCGGTGATGCGCCGCTCGGCGAGATCGTTCGACCGGCGCAGCTCGGCCACCAGCTCGGCCATGGCGCGGCCATCGACACCGCCGCCGGGCACGGTGCGGATCACCCGGCGCGTGACCATGACGATGGCGACCAGCAGCGCCAGGGTGACGGCGGCGGTAACATAGATCCAGCCGGTCAGCGTCATCACTCCTCCGGCGCCTCGACGATGGGATCGTAGCGGGAGGCGTCCCAACCCAGCAGGTTGAAGGTCTGCTCCATGTGAGCCGGCAGCGGCGCGGAAACGTCGATGGTGCCGCGGCCGCGCGGATGCGGCACGACAAGGCGGCGGGCGTGCAGGTGCAGCCTGTTCTGGATGCCGCCGGGCAGATCCCAGTTCTCCACGTCGAAATATTTCGGGTCGCCGATGATCGGATGGCCGATCTCGGCGGCATGGACGCGCAGCTGGTGGGTGCGGCCGGTCACCGGCTTCATGGACAGCCAGGCGAGCTTCTGAGCCATGGTGTCGATGACCGCATAATAGCTGACCGCGTGGGTCGCCCCCTTCTCGCCATGGCGGGCGATGCGCATGACGCTTTCATCGGCGCGCTCGTCCTTGGCGAGATAGGTGGAGACGCGGCCCTGCCGCGGCTTCGGCACACCGGCGACCACCGCCCAGTAGATCTTGCGGGCCGCGCGTGAGCGGAAGGTTCTCGCCAGCGCCGCCGCCGCAAAGCGCGTCTTCGCCACCAGCAGACAGCCGGAGGTGTCCTTGTCGAGGCGGTGGACGAGGCGCGGGCGCTGGCCCTCCGCATCGGTGAGGGCGGCAAGCATGCCGTCGACATGTTTCTTCATGCCGGAGCCGCCCTGCACGGCAAGGCCTGCCGGCTTGGCCAGCACCAGGACGTCGGCATCCTCGTAGAGCGTGATCGAGGCCAGATAGGCGCGGATGTCGTCCTGCGCGCGCGGCGCCACCGGCCGCGGCTGGTCGAGCTTGAGCGGCGGCACACGGACGGCCTGCCCCGCCTCCAGGCGGTCCTTCGTTTCCACGCGCCGGCCGTTCACGCGCAGTTCGCCCTTGCGGACGATGCGCTGGATGTAGCTGAACGAGAGTTGCGGGAAGCGCGCGGCGAGAAACCGGTCAACGCGCATGTCCGCCTCGTCGGCGGTCACGGTCAGCGTCTGGACGCCGGTTTGGAAGGTGGCGGTCGCGGCGGCCTTCAGTTCGGCGCGGGTCGGCCCGGCGGGCGGCGCGGCTGCCCGGGCGCGCGAGGCGGGACGCGCGGCGCCCTGCGCACCAGCCCCGGCCTGCCCGCGCTCAGGGCGCGCGGCGCGGCGCGGCGGGCGCTCGGCCCGGTCGTCGGCTTCGAGGTCGGCCAGATCGAGATCGGCCAGCGCGATGCTCTCGAGGTCGGGATCGTCCTGCCAGCCGCGATCGCCCGCGGCCTCGTCCCAGTCCGCATCGCGCCGTCGCCGGGGCGCCGCGTCGAAGCTGCGCAGGCGCTGTTCCCGGGGCGGGCTGCGGTCGCGGCCGGCAGCGGCCGGCGGGCCACGGCGCGGACGCTCATCCCGGCGTGGCGCCTCGGCGCGCTTGCCCTGGGCACTGGCCGGCCGGCTGCGCGCCGGCTTGCCCGCGACCCTGGCGGGCGCGCGGGGCCGCTCGCGGCCGGACCCGTCCGATCCCTTGCCTGCCCGCCCGCGCCCAGGTGACTTGCCCCTGCCCTTCATGGCCACCCCCCCGTTGGGACGGCCCATGGCCCAGCTGTGATGATGACACGATCGCTCATGGGCGAGGACTAGACGAAAATCGGCCCGTTGAACACCGTTTGGCCGCTCACCCGCGCCGCCGGCCTCCAACCGTTTCTTAAATCCCGCGGGGGTATCAAGGCGCAAGGCTTCCGCAGCGGGAGCCGACAGGAAGGCCGTGCCGTGTCGGTCATGGGTTCGGAAGAGGCACAGATGGGCCGCGGCGCGAAGACGCTGCTGTCGCCGGCCGGCATCGCTGCGCGCCTGAAGGTTCTGCTCACCGACCGTTCCGACACCTCGGTTGCCCAGCGCATGGCGGGCGCTGCCTTCCTGATCCGGGTCGCCAGCGCGGCCATTGCCTATGTCAGCCAGGTGCTCATGGCCCGCTGGATGGGCTCATCCGCCTTCGGCACCTATGTGGCCGTGTGGGTCTGGGTGCTGCTGATTGGCCATTTCGCCAATGCCGGCCTGGCCTCGGCGGCCCAGCGCTTCGTTCCGCTCTATGCCGAGCGCGGCGACGAGGCGGGCCTGCGCGGCTTCATCTCGGGCGCGCGACGCACGGGCCTGCTCATCGCCACCGGGGTGGCGATCGCCGGCCTCATCGCCCTCTGGCAGTTCGGCGCCCTCCTGTCGCAGCCCATGGTCATGCCGCTGGCGCTGGCCGCGCTGTGCCTGCCCATGTTCGTGGTCACCGACATCCAGGACGGCATCGCGCGCTCCTACAACTGGACCGACCTCGCCCTCGGGCCGCCCTATCTCGTCCGCCCCCTCGTGCTGCTCGTCGGCATGGCGCTCGGGCACGTTCTGGGCTTTGCCGCCGATGCCGTCACCGCCATGGCCTGCGCACTGGTGGCGACCTGGGTCGCGGCGCTCCTCCAGTGGTGGATGCTCGGCCGCCGGCTCGCCGGCCGGCTTCAGCCCGGCCCGCAGCGGACCGAGACCGGCGTCTGGCTGAAGGTCTCGCTGCCCATCTTCGTGGTCGAGACCTTCTATCTTGCCCTCACCTATACCGACGTGGTGCTGCTGGAGCGGCTGCGCGGGCCGCAGGAGGTTGCCATCTACTGGGCGGCGGTGAAGACACTCGCCCTCGTCGCCTTCATCTATTTCGCGGTGGCGGCGGCAGCGGCCCACCGCTTCAGCGAATATCACGAGGCCGGCGACCGCCAGAAGCTGGCCGATTTCCTCGCCGCCTCGATCCGCTGGACCTTCTTCCCTTCGCTGGCGGCCACCATCGTCATCCTCGCGCTCGGCAAGCCGTTCCTCGCCCTGTTCGGCCCTGACTTCGTTGCCGGCTATCCCGCCATGTTCGTGGTCTCGGTCGGGCTGCTGGCCCGCGCGGCAGTCGGACCGGTCGAGCGGCTGCTGGTCATGTCCGGACACCAGGGCGTCTGCGCCGCCATCTATGCGGCGGCCTTCGTCCTTGCGGTCGGTCTGTGCCTCGCCCTCATCCCCGCCTTCGGCATGATGGGCGCGGCGACCGCCACGGCGGTCGCGCTGACCACCGAATCGGTCCTGCTGTTCGCGGTGACGGCCCGCCGCCTCAACCTTGGCGGCGCGCTCCGGGCGCGCCGCCGCCCGGTGCCAGCCGAATGACCGCCCCCGCGTCCCCTTTCCTGCGCGAGCGGTCCGTCCCCGCGCCCGCCCTTCAGCCCGCCATCGACGCCGGACTGTTCGATGAACCGCGCGAGGCGGCGGATGTCTGCTGGCTTCCCGCGTCCGACTGGACCGGACTCACCGCCGAATGGCAGGCCCTGGCCGCAGGGAGCGAACCCAATGTCTTCCTCGCTCCGGCCTTTGCGCTGGCGGCCCGCCAGGTCGATGCGGGGCCCGGTCTCGGCGCCTTCGTGTTCCGGCACGGCCCTCGGCTGACCGGCTTCGTCGCCGGCCGCTTCGGCCTCGCCGGACGCCTGTTTCGGCTCTGGACGCATCCCTATGCGCCGCTCTCGCTGCCGCTGGTGGCTGAAGGCGAGGAGCACGCCATCCTCGAAGCCCTCATGGGGGCCCTCGCCGGGCGCGGCTGTGCCGCGCTGGAGGCCAGCCACCTGCCCGACGGCCCCTTCGCCGAGAGCCTCGCCGGATTCGCCGAAGAAACCGGCCGGAGCGTTGCGACCCTCGCTACCTGCCGGCGCGCCGCCCTGGCGGGCCCGCCGCCGGGACCGGCCAAGGAGATGCGGCGGCAGGCCAGACGCCTGGCCGATCTCGGCACCGTGGCCGAGATCTCCACCGCGAGCGGCCTTCCGCCCGGCGCTGCCATCGCCGCCTTCCTGGCGCTGGAGGCGGCCGGCTGGAAGGGTCGCAGGGGCACGGCCATGGCCGGGAACGCCGAGGCCCGCTCCTTCTTCTGCGAGGCCTTGTCGGGGCTGCTGGCAGCGCAGGACGCCCGCATCGACCTTCTCACCCTCGACGGCCGGCCGATCGCGGGCGCAGTAACGCTGATCGCCGGCAGCCGCGCCTGGTACTGGAAGACCGCCTATGACGAGAGCCTCGCGCGCTTCTCGCCGGGCGCGCTGCTGTCGCAGCGGCTCGGAACCAGCCTGATGGCCGATGGGCGGACCGGCTTCGTGGATTCCTGCGCGGTGCCCGGCCATTCGATGATCGACCGGCTGTGGCCCGCGCGCCTCGGCATCAGCCATCGCCTGGTCGCGGTGCAGCCCTTGACGGCGGGTCTGGCCTTCCATGCCCTGGTGGCGCTGCGGCGCGGGGTGCTCGTTGCCCGCGATCGGGCAAAACGCCTCCTGAAGCGCTGACTGCCGCCTCAGGCCCGCTCGCGCAGCAGCCGGCGGATCACCTTGCCGGTGGTGGTCATCGGCAGCTCGTCGATGAAGGCCACCTCGCGCGGATAGGCATGAGCCGACATGCGCGTGCGCACGAAATCGCGGATATCGTCGGCAAGCGCCTCGGACGGCGCCACGCCGCGCTTGAGCACGACAAAGGCCTTGACGATCTCGGTGCGCAGCGGATCGGGCTTGCCGACTGCGGCGGCGAGGGAGACGGCGGGATGCTTGAGCAGGCAGTCCTCGATCTCGCCGGGGCCGATGCGGTAGCCGGCCGAGGTGATCACGTCGTCGTCGCGGCCGACGAAATGGATGTAGCCCTCCGCGTCGCGGATCGCCTGGTCGCCGGTGGTCATCCAGTCACCGATGAATTTCTGGGCGGTCGCCTCGGGGCGCTTCCAGTATTCCAGGAACATGACCGGGTCCGGCCGCATGACCGCGATCTGGCCCTGTTCACCGGCATCGCATTCGCTGCCGTCGGGGCGAATGATGCCGACCCGGTGGCCCGGGATCGGCTTGCCGGTGGCGCCGGCCTTCGACACGCCGAAGCCGGCCGAGGATCCAATGACAAGATTGCACT
>JBKBUL010000057.1:0-13746 GCA_046290045.1 Sphingomonadaceae bacterium | reverse complement strand
CGGCCGATCACCAGCGCGCCGGCGCCGGCTGCCAGCGCCGCGGCCGGCGTCATCACACGCTTCTGGTCGCCCGTTGCCGCGCCAGCCGGACGCAGGCCGGGCACGACGAACAGGCCCCGGGGCCATTGCGCCTTCAGCAACGCCACTTCATGCGCCGAGCAGACCACGCCATCGAGCCCGGCTTCGCGCGCGAGGCCGGCAAGGCGCTGCACCTGGTCAGCCGGGTTGCCAAACACGCCCATGCTCGACAGGTCCGCCTCGTCGAGGCTGGTGAGCACGGTGACGGCGACCAGCTTCGTGGCCTCGGGGCAGGCCTCGCGCGCAGTGGCCAGCATGGCGAGCCCGCCGCCGGCGTGGACATTGACGATCGCGAGATCGAGGCCGCCGAGCGACCGAAGCGCGCCTGCGACCGTGTTCGGAATGTCGTGCAACTTCACGTCGAGGAAGATGGGAAGGCCGAGGCGGCCGATGCGCCTGACGCCTTCGGGCCCGTTCGCCATGAAGAACTCGAGGCCGAGCTTGAGGCCGCCGACATGGGGCGCAACGGCGCGGGCCAGCGCCTCGGCGTGGCCCGGATCGGGCGTGTCCAGCCCCACCCAGATGGGATTGGCGGGCATCGCGGCGCCCTCAGGTGCCGGGCGGCGGGGCGGGCTGCGGCATCGCCTGGGGCTGCGGCGCGGGGCTTCCGGCCGGGCGGAGCAGCTCGACCCGGGCCTGGGCGAGATCGGTCTCGGTCCGGCCCAGCGTCTCCTCCAGCTTCGCCACCTTGCGCTTCAGGAGCAGCCGGTCGGCCGAGAGCCGCAGCCAGACTGGGAGGAAGCCGAGCGCGAAGCTCGCGAGCACGAGGAGCGGCAGCCAGATGTTGAAGGCGCGAAAGCCGAGGTCCACCGGCACGAAGACGTTGTTCGCGACCGAGAAGAGCGTCAGCCCCAGCACGAGGAGCGCGACGAGGATGGTCCGGATGGTCGTCATATCTCGCCCTCCTGCGCCTCGATCCCGTCGGCGGCAAGGGCCGCCTTCAGCGCCTCGACCGCAGCCGCCAGCCGGCCTTCGTCCACCGAGCGAAGCACGAAATTGGCCCCGCCCCGGCCCTCGCGCCAGAAGGGATAGCTGCCGACCTGCACGCCCTCATGCGCCTTCTGGATTCCGGCCAGCAGGTCGGCGACGCGGCTTTCCTGCGTCCAGGCGCCGACCGCCCGGGCCTTGACCGGCAGGCCGCCGGCGAGCTGGCCGTCGAGCCCGCGCAACATGCCCTGGGTGATCTTGGGGACGCCGGCCAGGATGAACAGACGGCCGAGGCGGATGCCCGGCGCGCCCGTCTCGGGGTTGGCGATCAGCTCGGCGCCTTCCGGCACGCGCGCCATGCGCAAGCGCGCCTCGGTGATCCGGTCGCCATAATAGCGGGTGAGGATCTCGACGGCTTCCGGGTGGTGGACGACGGGCAGGCCGAGGGCGGCCGCCACCGCATCGACGGTGATGTCATCGTGTGTGGGGCCGATTCCGCCGGTGGTGAACACATAGTCGTGCGCGTCGAGGCAGGCGGTGACGGCCGCGCCGATCGCCGCCATCTCGTCGGGCACGACGCGGGCTTCCTTCAGGCGAATGCCCTGGATGTTGAGCCAGCGGGCCAGATAGGCGAGGTTCGCATCCTGGGTTCGGCCCGAGAGGATCTCGTCCCCGATGATGACGAGCGCGGCCGTCCAGATTCGGTCGGCGCCATTGGCCGCCGGCGGTGCTTCGGGCGCAGCTTCGTCCATGCCATTGCCCTAACCCAGCCCCCCGACTAAATCCAAGGGGGGCGACTGGCGGAATTCCATGGCTGATCTCGAACTCGACGACCGCACCATCGTGATCCATGACGCGGCTGCCTTCGCCGGCATGCGCGCGGCCGGGCGGCTGGCGGCCGAGGTGCTGGACATGCTGGTGCCGCATGTCCGGCCCGGCGTTTCGACCCTCGAGCTCGACCGGCTGGCCTGGGACTTCATCCGCGCCGCCGGCGCGGTGCCCGCCACCATCTTCTACCGCGGCTATTCCCATTCGCTGTGCACCAGCATCAACCATGTGATCTGCCACGGCATCCCCGGCCCCAAGGCGCTGCAGCCCGGCGACATCGTCAACATCGACGTGACGGTGGTGCTCGACGGCTGGCACGGGGACACCAGCCGCATGTATTTCGTGGGCGACCCGCCCCTGAAGGCGCGGCGGCTCGTCGATCTCACCCACGAGGCGATGATGCTGGGGATCGAGGCGGCGCGGCCGGGCAACACCGTCGGCCATATCGGGGAGGCGATCCAGCGCTTCGCCGAGCGGCACCGGCTGTCGGTGGTGCGCGACTTCTGCGGCCATGGCCTCGGCCGGCGGTTCCACATGCCGCCCAACATCGTGCACGCCGGCCGTGCCGGCGAGGGGCCGGAACTGAGGCCCGGCATGTTCTTCACGATCGAGCCGATGCTGAACCTGGGCCGCCCGGACGCGAAGATCCTGGACGATGGCTGGACGGCCGTGACGCGCGACCGGTCGCTTTCGGCGCAGTTCGAGCATTCGGTCGGCATCACCGAGACCGGCTGCGAGATCTTCACGCGCTCGCCCGCCGGTCTCGACCGCCCGCCCTACGCGGCCTGAGCGGCGTGCCGCGCCCGCGGGCGAGCGAAGCGCCCGGCCTGTTCGAGGCCGAGGCCGAGGCAGCCGACCCGGCCCGCAAGGCCGGCCACCGCGAGCGGATGCGAAGGCGGCTGATCGAGGGCGGGCCGGACGGGTTCCACGATTATGAGCTGCTTGAGTATCTGCTGGCGCTCGCGATTCCCCGGCAGGATGTGAAGCCGCTGGCGAAGGCGCTCCTCGAGCGCTTCGGCGACCTGCCCACCGTAATCTCCGCCTCGCCGGGCGAGCTGATGCGCGTGAAGGGGGTGGGCGAGAGCGTGGTCGCCGCGATCCGCTTCGTCGGCGCGATCTCGGTCAGGCAGTTGCAGCGCAAGGCCTTCAGCCAGCCGCTGCTCTCGAGCCTGGATGCGGTTCGCGACTATCTGCACGTCCGCCTCGCCCATGAGCTGACCGAGGAATTCCGGGTGCTGTTCCTCGACAACAAGAACCGCCTGATCCGGGACGAGCGGTTCGGCGAGGGCACGGTGAACCAGGCCCCGGCCTACCCGCGCGAGATCGCGAAACGCGCGCTGGAGCTGCAGGCGAGCGCCCTCATCCTCGTCCACAACCACCCGGCCGGCGACCCGACGCCGAGCCGCGACGATGTGACCATGACGCGCGCGATCGCCGAGGCGGCAAAGGCCGTGGGCGTGCGCGTGCACGATCACCTGGTGATCGCGCGCAGCGGGGATGCGAGCCTGAAGGCGCTCGGCCTGTTCAGCGGCTAGAGGCGGGCGCCCGCACGAACGTCAGGGCGACGAAGCCGGCCGCCAGCAGCAGCAGCACCATCGCGAAACCGCCCTGCTGCGTGCCCGTGGCGATGGTGCCCCAGGCGACGAGCAGCGGCCCGAGCCACATGGTGGCCGTGCCGGACAGCGCGTAGAGGCCGAAGAAGGTGCCCACCCGTTCGGGCGGCACCAGCGTGGTGAGCAGCGTGCGCGACGAGGCATAGGCAGCCGTGATCGAGATGGCGGTGACGCCCGCGATCGCGATGAACCCCAGTTCGGCGATCGTGGCGAACATCGGCCCGCCGTGCAGGGCTGCCGTCGGCACGGGCGCCCAGGCCAGCCTTCCGGGCTGGGTTCCAAGCAGCGCGACCAGCGCCAGCGCCGTGATCCCGATCTCGACCAGCACCGCCCGCTTCGGCCCGAGCGCGAGATCGAGCCGGGGGCCGATGAGACCCCCCGCCACGGCGAGGATCGAGAGCAGGATTCCATAGGCCAGCATCTGGAGCGTCCCCCAGCCCATGGTGCCGGCAGCCAGAACGCCGCCGAACAGCAGGATCGCCGTCTTGCCATCGACATAGAGCATGCGGGCGAGCAGGAACTTCGCCGCCTCCCGCTCGTGGCGAAGCTCGGCCAGCATGGCCCTGAGATCGGAGAGGCCCGCCCGGAGCGCGGCGCCGAGCCGCGCGCCGGTCGGCGGCACATCCGGCACGCCGACGAGGATGAGGACGAGCCCGACGAGGAGCGAGGCGGCGACGATCGGCCCGGTGATCCGCGCCGGCTCGTGCGCCGCCGGGTCAAGGCCGAACAGCGGCTCGGCCGGCACGAAGGCCCAGTCGACGCTGCCCGGCAGCGCAAAGGCCCAGAGGACGGCGACCAGCATGGCAACCGACGTCGCATTGCCGAGCGCCAGCCCCAGCCCCGAGGTTCGCGAAACCGCGCCGCGCGCAGCCGGCAGGAGCAGCGCATTGTGCAGCACCTCGGACCAGGCGAACAGGATCGACTTGCCGGCGGCGATCGCGAGGAAGAGGGCCGGCGAAATCGGGCCGTCCCGCGTGACGAACCACATGGCGGCATAGAGCGGGGCCATGCCGAGCACGGCGAAGGTGAGCGCCGGCTTGCGCGGGCCGAGCCGGTCGGCGACGACCCCGACCAGCGGCGCCGTCAGGGCGACGGCCCAGCCCGCCACCTGCCCGGCCTGGGCGACCAGCGCCTGGCCGGCGACCGGCGTGTCGGCCACGAACCGGACATAGTAGGGCATGAAGACATAGATGGTGATCAGCACCACGGCGGGGTTGCGGAAGCCCTCGAACCCGGCCCAGGCCCAGGCCGAGGCCGGCAGGCGCCCGGCGCCCTGCCCCGCTTGCGCCAGCGCCGTCAGAAGGTCTCCGCGAGCGGCAGCGCCGTCGTCGCCTTCATCCGCTCCATGGCGAAGCTGGAGGAGACGTCGGCCATGGGCGCGACCCGGATGAGGCGCTTGTAGATGCGGTCATAGTGGGCGATGTCGTGGCAGACGACCTTCAGCAGATAATCGACCTCGCCCGCCATCCGGTACAGTTCGACGACTTCGGGGATGGTTGCAACCCCATCGGAAAAGCGGGTGAGCCAATCCTCGTCGTGGGCGCCGGCACGGATGGCGACGAAGGCGGTGACCCCCAACCCGACACTCTCCGGCGCGACGAGCGCGACGCGCGCGGTGATGACGCCCTCGGTCTCCAGGCGCTTCACCCGCTTCCACACCGGGGTCGGCGACAGCCCGACGCGGTCCGCCAGCTCGGCGAGCGACAGGCCGGCATCCTGCTGGAGGATCACAAGGATGCGCCGATCGATGGTGTCTAGATGGATTCTCTCCATTGTGAAGAGAACATAGATTAATCTTGCCTAACTTGACCAGAACAAAATGAAAAAAGGATGCATTTTCTCGGGAGGCTGGATGAAGATGGTCGCAGCCATCACAACCCGGAGCGCCGCATGATCCGCCGCCTGTTCCTCGACCATCCGCAGTCCGTCGGCGAAAGCTATGCCGAGCACATGGGGGTGGCCGCCGGCTTCGGCTGGGACCTACTACGCGCGTCGGCCTGCTGTTTCGTGCATGCGCTGGTGCCCGGCCTGTTCGAGCGGACGGGAAGCAGCATCATCCGCGACCTCAACACGCGGATGGTGACCCACCGGCTGCGGCACGCGCCGCCGCCGGCCGACCCGCGCATCTGGATCGCCGCCGACATCTGAAGGCAGCCGTCGGGCAAGGGCGATCAGCCCTTGCGGTAGCGGTCAAGCTCGTCGCCCACCACGCGCACGACGTGCAGCACGTTGGTGGAGCCGGGAACGCCGAAGGGAACGCCGGCCATCACGACCAGCCGGTCGCCGGCTTCGGCCACATGGTGCCTGAGCGCCATTCGCTTCGACTTCGCCACCATTTCCTCGAAGCTTGCAATGTCGCGCGTGTGGATGGCGTGCACGCCCCAGGTGAGGCCGAGCGCGCGCGCGGTCGCCAGCTTGGGGGTCATGACGAGGATGTCGGCCGGGATGCGCTCGCGCGCCACGCGCCGCGCCGTCGAGCCCGAGGCCGTGAAGCAGACGACGGCCTTGGCGCCCACCGTCTTCTGGATGCTGCGCGCCGCCTCGCACAGCGCGTCCGCCGTCGTCGGCTCGGGCCGGGTTTCGACGAAGGCCATCTGCTGCTGGTAGGCGGCGTCGCGCTCCACCTCGCGGGCGATGGCATCCATCATCGCGACGGCTTCGACCGGCCATTTCCCGGCCGCGCTCTCGGCCGAGAGCATCACCGCATCGACCCCGTCATAGATGGCGTTCGCCACGTCCGAGACTTCGGCGCGGGTCGGCGAGGGGCTGAGGATCATCGATTCGAGCATCTGGGTTGCCACCACCACGGGCTTCCCGGCCCGCCGGGCGGCCGCCACCAGCCGCTTCTGGACGCCCGGCACCAGTTCCGGCGGCAATTCGACGCCGAGATCGCCGCGCGCGACCATGATGGCGTCGGCCTGCTCGATGATGGCGTCGATCTCGTCGAGGGCCGAGGGCTTCTCGATCTTGGCCATCAGCTGCGCGCGGCCGCCGATCGCCTTTCGCGCCTCGGCGATATCGTCGGCGCGCTGCACGAAGGAGAGCGCCACCCAGTCCACGCCAGCGTCGAGCGCGAGCGCCAGATCGGCGCGGTCCTTGGGCGTGAGCGCCGGCAGCGGCACCACCACGTCGGGCACGTTCACGCCCTTGTTGTTGGCGATGGGGCCGGGCACGACCACCTCGGTCTCGACATGCCCCTCCCCGGCTGCCGTCACCTTCAGCACGACCTTGCCATCATCCACCAGCAGCCGGTTGCCGGGCTTGAGCACCGACAGGATCTCGGGATGCGGCAGGCGGACACGGCGCGCGTCGCCCGGCGCCTCGTCCGAATCGAGGCGGAAGCGCTGGCCGGCCTTGAGCTCGACCCGATCGCCGGCAAAGCGCCCGACCCGAAGCTTCGGGCCCTGCAGGTCGGCGAGGATGGTGAGCGGCCGGCCGAGCTCGGCTTCCTGCGCGCGAACCGTCTGGATCAGCTTCGCCCGGTCCGCAGCCGAGCCGTGGCTCATGTTGATCCGGAAGGCGTCCGCGCCGGCGGCGTGTAGCGCCCGGATCATCTCGGGCGTGTCGGAAGCCGGCCCCAGGGTCGCCAGCACGCGGACGTGGCGGGTGCGCGGCGGGGGGTGGCGCGTCAAGGGACCGTCTCCTTCGTCTCGTTGCCGGCTTGCATCGGGCCGGTGGCGCCCCCTTATAGGCCGCATGTGACGGCGAACAGACAGGCTTCGAGCAGGAGACGAGCGATGAGCGAGCCAACCCCCCACCCCGGGATGGAGCAACTGGAGGCGGCGGCCTTCCGGCGCCTGCTCGAGCATCTACGCCTGCGCGAGGATGCAACCAACATCGAGCTGATGGGTCTCGCCGGCTTCTGCCGCAACTGCCTGGCCGACTGGCTGGCCGAAGCCTCGGTCGAGACACCCGCCCCGCTGACCCGCGAGGAAGCGCGCACCCATGTCTATGGCGAGCCCTACGCCGCCTTCAAGGCGCGCCAGCCCGAGGCGACGCCCGAGCAGATCGCGCGCATGGAGGAAAGCCTCGCCCGGAACGCCGAGCTTCGCGCCGCCGCGGAGAGCCGGAAGCTGGACGAAGGGCTGGTCGAGACGTTCCCGGCGAGCGACCCGCCGGCCGCGACGAGCCCCAGCTGACGAGCCGGCGCAAGGATTGCCGGGGCCGGCCGTAAGGGCTGGCATGGTGAAACCCCCTGACTGTCGAGCCGCCGGCTCGGAGGCGCACCGGATGGTGCAGCGGGCCCGCCAGCGGGCGGCGCTGGAAGGCGCCCTGCTCGGGCTCCTGACCCTGGCGGTCGCCGCTGCGGCCGAGGATCCCGTTGACGGGCTCCTGTCCGCGGCCCTGCTGCTGTCGGCGGGGCTGATCCTGTTCCTGTGGCGGCGTGGGCGCGATCTCGATGCCGTGGCCCGCGCCCGGGCGCAGGCCGCGCGGTCGCTCGACGGGCAGGGCCTGAGCCTTGCCGACTGGCATGCCGGCCGCCCCCTGCCCGGGCCCGCGACCGAGGGCTGAGAGCCGGGCGGGATTTCGACTCGCGCCCGGGGCGCCAATCGGTTAAGGTTCCGCCGTGCCTTTCGCTGTCGCAGTGGCGGGCGCAACCTTGTCGTGCCCGTGTCGAAGTCGATTGATCATGCCTGTGGCCCAGTCCGTGAAGCGCATGAAGCCAGTGGATGACATGCCGGCAGGACCGGGTGCTGAGCAGCAATCCAGCGGGCTTCGGCTCGCTCGAAGGCACCGAGAAGGAGATGGGGGCAGGCGATCGATCGACGGCCCCGGGCAGATGAAAGACGGTTTCGCAAGATGAGTTATGACGACAAGCGGCGCGGCGGCAAGGGCCGTGGTGACGATCGCCGCCAGCGCGGTTTCGATGAAGGCGGGTTCGAGTTCGATTCGGGCTTCGGCGGCGGACGGGGCGGCGGCTATGGCCGCGGCGGCTTCGGCGGGCCGGGCGGCGGCTTCGGCGGCGGCGGATTCGGCGGGCCCGGCGGCGGCCGGGGCCCCGGGGGCGGTGGCGGCTTCGGCGGGGGCGGCTTCGGCGGGCCCCGGAACAGTGGCATCGTGATCGGCACCGCCCGGGGCAAGGTGAAGTTCTTCAACGCGCAGAAGGGCTTCGGCTTCGTGGTGCGCGACGACGGCGGCGAGGACGTGTTCCTGCACATCTCGGCCGTGGAACGCGCCGGCCTCACCAACATCGCCGAGAATCAGGAGATCGAGTTCAACCTGAATGAACGCAATGGGCGGATCTCGGCGACCGACATCCAGATCATCGGCGAGGTTCTGCCGGTGCAGGAACGTGGCCCCCGCCCGCCGCGCGAGGGCGGGTTCGAGCGCGGCCCCGGTGGGCCGCGCGGCGGCTTCGGCAACCGCCCGCCGCCGGTGACGGACGGCGTGCGCTACGAGGGCACCGTCAAGTTCTTCAATGGCCAGAAGGGCTTCGGCTTCATCGCCCGGGACGATGGCGGCGCTGACGCGTTCGTCCATATCTCGGCGGTCGAGCGCGCCGGCCTCTCCGACCTGCCCGAGAACCAGCGGGTCAGCTTCGAGCTCGAGCTTGACCGGCGCGGCAAGCAGGCGGCCGTCAACCTCGAACTGCTCTGAGCCTCAAGGCCCTCGCTCAGGCGAGGGCGTCGGAAAAATGTCGGCGGCAGACGGCCAGATAGCGGTCGTTGCCGCCGATTTCCGTCTGCGCGCCCTCGCGCACGGCGCGGCCCTCAGGGTCGAGCAGCAGGTTCATGGTCGCCTTGCGGCCGCAGTGGCACACCGCCTTCAGCTCCACGAGCTTGTCGGCGATCGCCAGCAGCCGTTCCGAGCCGGGGAAGAGCCGGCCGCGAAAGTCGGTCCTGAGGCCATAGGCCAGCACGGGCACGCCGAGGCGATCCACCACGGCCGCCAGCGCCTCCACCTGGGCGGCCGACAGGAACTGTGCCTCGTCGACCAGCACGCAATCCGGGGGCGACCCGGCGATGGCGGCGAACAGGTCGGTGTCGGGGGCGAAGACCCGCGCCTCGGCCGACAGGCCAATCCGCGAGCCGATCCGGCCCGGCCCGGCGCGGTCGTCGATCGCCGCCGTCCACAGCATCGTCGTCATGCCGCGCTCGCGATAGTTGAAGGCGGCCTGCAGCAGGGTCGTGGATTTGCCGGCATTCATCGCGCCATAATAGAAGTAGAGTTGCGCCATCCTCAGTCGCAGCCCGCCTCGCAGTCGCTGCGTTCGACCTGGAGCGTGGGATGGCCGATCCCGAACTCGCGCGCGAGGCCGGACGTGACCACCTCGATCAACCGGTCGCTGCCGCCATCGGGCACGACGAGATGGGCGGTCAGGGCCAGCTCCGTGGCGCTGATCGGCCAGATGTGCAGGTCGTGCACCGCGTCCACCCCGGGCTGGGCGACGAGCCAGCGCCGGATGGCGGCGACGTCGAGGCGGGCCGGGGCGGCATCGAGCGCCATGTCGAGCGACTGGACGAGGATGCGCCAGGTGCCGGCGAGGATGACGGCGACGATCAGCAGGCTGGCGACGGGGTCGATCCAGCGCGCGCCGGTCAGCAGGATGAGAAGGCCGGCAAGCAGAACCGCTGCCGAGACGGCCGCATCGGCGAACAGGTGGATGACGGCGGCCCGGCGGTTCACATCGTCGGGATGGCCGCCCATCAGCAGCCAGCCCGAGGCGATGTTGATCGCAACCGCCAGCGCCGCCACCGCCATCACCGCCCCGCCGGGCGGTGGCGCGACTGGGGGCTCGAGCAGGCGCGAGACCGCCTCGAACACCAGCGCACCGCAGGCGAAGACCAGGAGCAGCGAATTGGCGAGCGCCGCCAGAACGCCCGCCTTGCCATAGCCATAGGTGCGCCGCGCCGGCCCGCGCCGGGTCATCAGCCAGGCCGCGCCCCCGGCCAGCAGCAGCCCGGCCACGTCGGACGCATTGTGGCCGGCGTCCGCGAGCAGCGCCGTCGAGCCGAGCATGAAGCCGGCGATCAGCTGCGCCACCACGATGCCGACATTGAGCGCGATCGCCAGCGCATAGCGCCAGCCCTCGGCCGGCGCATGGCTCTGGTGATGGTGCGGGGCGTGCGGATGCGCGTGGCCCATGGCCCTTCTTGCCAAAGCGGCGGCGCGGCGGCAACGCGGGCTTGACGCCGGAGCGCCGAAGCCCAATTAAGACCGCAGTTGTCCGGTTTTGAGGTCTGGCTCGAGTCGATGCTGCGATTGTCCAACCTGGCCGATTATGGCGTGGTCGTGATGACGGCGGCCGCGCGCGCCGACTCCGCGGGCCGGCTGACGTCGGCCGCGCAGGTGGCCGGCCAGACGGGGATTCCCGCCCCCACGGTCGCCAAGCTGATGGGCCAGCTCGGGCGCGCCGGGCTGCTCGTCTCGCAGCGCGGCGTCGCCGGCGGCTTCGGCCTCGCGCGCGGCGCGTCCGAGATCAGCCTTGCCGACATCGTGGAAGCGATCGACGGGCCGATCGCGCTCACCCATTGCGGGGCGCCGCACGCCGACTGCGACCTCTCCGAGCGCTGCGCCGTGCGCCCGCACTGGGCGCCGGTCAGCCAGGCGGTGAAGACCGCACTCGCCCAGGTCTCGCTTGCCGAACTGGCGCGCGAGCCGCAGGGGATCCCGGCATGAGCGCCACCCTCCCCTCGCCCGAGGCTCGCAACCCCGAGGCGGCTGCCGCCGTCGAGGCGCTGTCGAGCTACAGATGGGGTTTTGCGACCGACATCGAGCAGGAATTCGCGCCAAAGGGCCTGTCGGAGGAGACAGTCCGCTTCATCTCGATGAAGAAGGGCGAGCCCGAGTGGATGCTCGACTGGCGGCTGAAGGCCTTCCGCCTCTGGCAGGCCATGCCCATGCCCGACTGGGCGAAGCTGAACATCCCGCCGATCGACTATCAGGACGCCTATTACTATGCCGCGCCCCGGCAGAAGCCGACCCTGAAATCGCTGGACGAGCTCGATCCCGAGATCCGCCGCACCTACGAGAAGCTGGGAATCCCCATCGAGGAGCAGAAGGTGCTCGCCGGCGTCGAAGGGGCGCGCAAGGTGGCCGTGGATGCCGTGTTCGACTCCGTCTCGGTCGCCACCACCTTCCGCGAGGAGCTGAAGAAGGCCGGCGTCATCTTCCTGTCGATCTCCGAGGCGATCCGCGAATACCCCGATCTCGTTCGCCGCCACCTCGGTTCGGTGGTTCCGGTGCGCGACAATTTCTTCGCCTGCCTCAATTCCGCGGTCTTCTCGGACGGCACCTTCGTCTATGTGCCCAAGGGCGTTCGCTGCCCCATGGAGCTGTCCACCTATTTCCGGATCAACGCCGAGAACACCGGCCAGTTCGAGCGCACCCTCATCATCGCCGACGAGGGCAGCCATGTGAGCTATCTGGAGGGGTGCACCGCGCCCATGCGCGACGAGAACCAGCTGCACGCGGCCGTCGTCGAACTGGTCGCCGAGACCGATGCCGAGATCAAATATTCGACCGTCCAGAACTGGTATCCCGGCGATGCGGAAGGACGGGGCGGCATCTACAATTTCGTGACCAAGCGGGCGCTGTGCCGGGGCGCGCGCTCGAAGGTGAGCTGGACGCAGGTGGAAACCGGCTCGGCGATCACCTGGAAATATCCGAGCTGCGTGCTGGCCGGCGACGACAGCGTCGGTGAATTCTACTCGGTCGCCGTCACCAACAACCGCCAGCAGGCGGACACGGGCACCAAGATGATCCATCTCGGCGCCCGCACCCGCTCGACGATTGTGGCCAAGGGCATTTCGGCGGGCCGCTCGGATTCGACCTATCGCGGCCTCGTTCGAATGGGCCCCTCGGCGGAAGGCGCGCGCAACTTCACCCAGTGCGACTCGCTCCTCATCGGGGACCAGTGCGGCGCCCACACGATCCCCTACATCGAGGTGAAGAACCCCTCGGCGCAGGTCGAGCATGAGGCAACGACGTCCAAGATCTCGGACGACCAGAAGTTCTATGCCCAGAGCCGGGGCCTCTCCGACGAGGAGGCGGTCGCCCTCATCGTCAATGGCTTCTGCCGTGAGGTGCTGCAGCAGCTGCCGATGGAATTCGCGGTGGAGGCGCAGAAGCTGCTGGGGATCAGCCTGGAAGGAAGCGTGGGGTGATGCTGTCGGTTCATGATCTCCACGTGTCGGTCGAGGATCGCGCGATCCTGAGGGGCCTCTCCCTCGAGGTGGCGGCCGGCGAGGTCCACGCCATCATGGGGCCCAATGGCGCCGGCAAGTCCACGCTTGCCCATGTGCTCGCCGGGCGCGAGGGCTATCGGGTGACGGCCGGGTCCGTCCTGTTCGAGGGCCGCGACCTGCTGGCGCTCGAGCCGCACGAGCGGGCGGCGGCCGGCTTCTTCCTCGGCTTCCAGTATCCGGTCGAGATTCCCGGCGTCTCGAACCTGCTGTTCCTTCGCACCGCGCTCAACGCCCAGCGCAGGCTGCGCGGCGAGCCGGAGATCTCCGGCGCCGAGTTCATGCAGCGCGTGCGCGAGGAGGCCGGGCCGCTCGGCCTCGACATGGAGATGCTGAAGCGCGGCGTGAACGTCGGCTTCTCGGGCGGCGAGAAGAAGCGCAACGAGGCCTTCCAGCTGGCGCTTCTGGAGCCCCGGTTCGCGCTGCTCGACGAAACCGATTCCGGCCTCGACATCGACGCGCTGAAGGTGGTGGCGGGCGGGATCAACCGGTTCCGCCGGGCGGATCGCGGTGTGCTCCTCATCACCCATTACCAGCGGCTGCTCGACCATGTGCGGCCCGACCGCGTGCATGTGATGGCGGCGGGCCGGATCGTCGCCTCGGGCGGGCCGGAGCTGGCCCACCGCCTCGAAGCGGAAGGCTATGAGGGGCTGGCGGCGTGACCGACCTGCCGACCCGGCAGGATGAAGCCTGGCGCTGGGCAAAACTCGGCCCAGCGCGCGCCCATGCCGGGCACGCACCGCCCGACAATGACGAACTGCCCGAGGTGGCCGCGCACTGGCTCGACCTGGCCGGGGCTCGCCACCTGTTCGTGGGCGGGCATCCGGTCGAGGGCCCGGCGATGCCGCCCGAGCCCGACGCCAGCGCGCCGCGCCATCCGCTGGCCGATCTCGCCGCCGCCAGCGCCAGCGCCGGCTTCACGCTTGCCGTCGCCGAGGGCGCGGACGCCGGCACGGTGCAGCTGATGCAGGTGGGGATCGGCGGGGCGGCGCATGGCGTCACGCGGGTTCGCCTCGCGCCGGGCGCCCGGCTGACGATCGTGGAGACGCTGGCCGACGACCGGGTGGACCACTGGCTCAACCACCGCTTCGACGCCGACGTCGGCGAGGGTGCCG
>JBKBUL010000056.1:0-13768 GCA_046290045.1 Sphingomonadaceae bacterium | reverse complement strand
CGTCGGGCGGGCAGCTGTCCTCCAGGCTGCACCCGGCCTCCATGTCGGGCAGCACCACGATCTTGTTCGGTGACAGGATCTTGGCGACTTCCGCCATGAAGCGCACGCCGCAGAAGGCGATGACCTCGGCGTCCGTCTCGGCCGCCTTGCGCGACAGTTCCAGCGAATCGCCGACGAAATCGGCCAGGTCCTGGAGCTCGGGGGTCTGGTAATAGTGGGCGAGGATCACGGCGCGGCGCTCGCGGCGCAGCCGCTCGATCTCGGCCCGGAGGTCGAGGCCCTTCAGGCTCTGCCGGTCGGCCAGTCTTGCGTCCATGTGGTCACCTCCGCATGGGGCATTTAGGTGGAACCTTGACGGAGGGAAAGATGAGCGACGCGGCATTGGCACATATCGCGGCGGCCGAGGCGAAGGCGCGCGAGGTGGACGGGATCGGCCCCGAGGTGCCGGTGCGCCCCATCGGAAAGGTGGGGATCGTCGGCGCGGGCACCATGGGCGGCGGGATCGCGATGAACTTCGCCAACATCGGCATCCCCGTCACCCTCGTCGAACGCGAGCAGGCCGCCCTCGACCGGGGCCTGAAGGTGATCCGGGGCAATTACGAACGCTCGGCGGCGCGCGGCAAGCTGACGGCGGACGAGGTGGAAGCGCGCATGGCCCGGCTTTCGGGCGCGCTCGATCTCGCGGCGCTTGCCGATGCCGACCTCGTGATCGAGGCCATCTTCGAGGACATGGCCCTCAAGAAGGCGACCTTCGCGAAGCTGGACTCCATCGCGAAGCCGGGCGCGATCCTCGCCACCAACACCAGCTACCTCGATGTCGACGAGATCGCCTCGGCCACCAGCCGGCCCGCCGACGTGCTCGGCATGCACTTCTTCTCGCCGGCCAATGTCATGAAGCTGCTCGAGATCGTGCGCGGCGCCAGGACCGCGCCCGACGTCTTGAAGACTGCAATGGACATCGGCGTGGCGATCGGAAAGGTGCCGGTCGTCTCGGGCGTGTGCCCCGGCTTCATCGGCAACCGCATGCTGAGCCGTCGCCAGCAGGCCGCCAACGAGCTTCTCATGGAAGGCGCCATGCCGTGGGAGGTGGACCGCGCGCTCACCGACTTCGGCTTCCCCATGGGCCCCTTCCAGATGAGCGATCTGGCCGGCCTCGACATCGGCTGGAACCCCGAGACCTCGCGCGGCGAGACGCTGCGCGACCGGCTGTGCGAGATGGGCCGGCGCGGCCAGAAGACGGGCGCCGGCTTCTATGATTATGACGAGGATCGCAACCGCACGCCGAGCCCTGTCGTCGAGACGCTGATCCGCGACTATGTCGCCGAGAAGGGCGGCACCGCGCGCGAACACACGCAGGCCGAAATCCTCGATCGGCTGCTGCAGCCGATGGTCGAGGAAGGCCGGAAGATCCTGGCGGAGGGCATCGCCCAGCGCGCGTCCGACATCGATGCCGTCTGGGTTAATGGCTATGGCTGGCCGCGCGCCACCGGCGGGATCATGTACTGGGCGGGTATCCGCTGATGGCATGAGGGGCGCGCCGGCGCAAGCGGGCGCGCCCCTTCATCGCAACCCGCTCAGGCGGTCGTCGCCTCGTCGGTCGCCGCTTCGTCGGTGGGCAGGGTGCCCGGCTCTGCGTTCGGGTCGAAGGCCTCGGTGAAGCCGGCTTCCTCGCGCTCGAACAGGTCGGCCGTCACGTCCACGCCCTGCGCCTGGAGCTCGGCCTCCTCCGGCGAGCGGGCGACATTGACTTTCGCCGTCACCGCCACGTCCGGGTGCAGCACGATGCGCACCTCGGCGATGCCCAGCGACTTGATCGGCCTGTCGAGCACCACGGCCGACTTCGCCACCTTGTGGCCGACCTCGGCCATCGCCTCGGCGATGTCGCGCGCGGAGACCGAACCATAGAGCGCACCGGCGTTCGACGCCTGGCGGATGAGGACGACCGACACGTCGGTCATCGTCTTCGCCTGGGCTTCGGCGGCCTCGCGGCGCTTGGCATTGTCGGCCTCGATCTGGGCGCGCTGCGCCTCGAACTTCGCCTTGTTGGCCTCGGTCGCGCGCAGGGCCTTGCCGCGCGGCAGCAGGAAGTTGCGGGCATAGCCGGGCTTCACGCTGACGACATCGCCGATGCGGCCGAGCTTCTCGACCCGTTCCAGAAGGATCACGTCCATGGGTCGGCCCTCACTTCACCAGATAGGGCAGCAGGCCGAGATGGCGTGCGCGCTTGATGGCCTGCGACAGCTCGCGCTGCTTCTTCGCCGACACGGCGGTGATCCGCGAGGGGACGATCTTGCCCCGTTCGGACACGAACCCCTGCAGCAGGCGGACATCCTTGTAGTCGATCTTCGGCGCATTGTTGCCCGAGAAGGGGCAGCTCTTGCGCCGGCGGAAAAAGGGTCGTGCCATCTTACCAGCCTCCTTGCTCGAGGCCGGCGCGCTCGCCGCGCCCGCCGCGCTCGCCCCGGCCGCCGCGCTCGCCACGATCCCCGCGCTCGCCCCGGTCGGACTTCCTCATCATCGCCGAGGGGCCGGTCTCCAGCGCCTCGACCCGGACGGTCTGGAAGCGGATCACATCCTCATTGAGGTTCACCTGCCGCTCCAGCTCCTGCACCGCGGCCGGCGGACCATCGATGTTCATCAGCACATAATGCGCCTTGCGGTTCTTCGCGATCCGGTAGGCAAGGTTCCTGAGGCCCCAATATTCGGTGCCCACCACCTTGCCATCGAGGTCGGTTATGATCTTCGTGAAGGCCTCGGTGAGGCTTTCCACCTGCGCGGGCGCCAGGTCCTGGCGCGCGAGATAGACATGCTCGTAAAACGGCATGGGTCGCATTCTCCTTGCCGATCGCTGGCGTGCCCGGCGGATTCCGCGGCAGCCCCTCCGGCTTTCGTCGTGAAGGCGCGCGCCTAGCGGCGGTGTGGCCCCAAGTCAACCGCCCGGGGCTTGGGTCAGTCCTCCAGCGCGCCGGTCGCGACCGAGGCGAGATGGGCCAGCATGGCCAGCGTCGGCTGGCCCGACTTGCGGGCGGCCGCGATGGTGCGGCTCAGGGCCTCGGCCTCGCTTGCATGCGCCTTCAGCCAGGCCTCGGTTGCCGCCAGCGGGTCGCCGCCATCGGGCGTCATCCGCCGGATCCGGTCGAGGCGCGCCTGTTCCAGCGTGCGCGCCGTGGTGGCCGCCAGCAGCCGCTCCCAGCTGTCCGCGAGATTGAGCGCCAGCGTCGCGCCGCGTGCCCAGTCGATCCCCAGCGCCTCGCCGAGGCGCGTGTAGGCCCGGGCCGTCGCGCCGACGTCCAGGTTCTTGTCGGCCGCGAGCGCGACCACGCCGGCCGCGCCCGAAAGCGCATGCAGGGTCGCGATCCAGTCCGCGACGGCCGCCGGCGCGCCGGCCAGCGCAAGCCGCTGGCGCACCGCATCCACCTGGGCGCGCGGCTCGGGGCGGAGCAGCCCGTCCAGCTGCTTCAGCAGCTTGGCAAGCCCCGGCGCGAGCCGGGCCGACAGCGCCTCGGGTCGCTCGGCGCCGGTGCGCCGCGCGAGGTCGCCGACCAGCACCCGCGTGATGCCCGAGGCCTCCGCATGGAGCGCGAGCGCCGTCTTGGCCGGCACGTCGGCCTCGTCGATCGCCTTCCACAGGCCCGGCAGGTTGAACAGCGTCCGCGCCGAGACGAAGGCGGCCGCGATCGTCGGCAGCGGGCAGCCAAGCTCGGCAGCCAGATCATGCGCCAGCGTCAGGCCACCCCGGTTCACCAGCAGGTTGGCGAGCTTCGTCGCCACGATGTTGCGCCGCAGCTGATGGCCGTGGATCTCGGCCGCATGCGCCTGGCGCATGGCCGGCGGGAAGGCCGATTCAAGGTCGGGAAGCAGCAGCGGGTCGCCGACCACGTCGGAAGCGACCAGCGCCTCCTTCAGCTCCATCTTGGTGTAGGAGAGCAGAATCGCGAGTTCGGGCCGGGTGAGGCCCCGGCCCAGGCGCTTGCGCTCCTCAATCTCACGCGAATCCGGCAGGCCCTCCACCTGCCGGTCGAGCCGGCCGGAGGCCTCCAGCATCTCCATCAGCCGCACATGCCCGGCCAGCCGCTGGGCGGCGTGCGATTCCGCGACCGACAGAACCAGCGTCTGCGCGGCATTGTTGGCGAGCACGAGCGCCGCCACCTCATCGGTCATCGCGGCCAGCAGCGCATCGCGGGCCGCCCGGTCGATCCGCCCGGCCCGCTCGGCCGCGCCCAGCGCGATCTTGATGTTCACTTCATGGTCCGACGTGTCGACGCCGGCTGAATTGTCGATGAAGTCGGTATTGAGCCGGCAGCCGTGACTCGCTGCCTCGATCCGCCCGGCCTGGGTGAGCCCGAGGTTCGCGCCCTCGCCGATCACCCGGGCGCGCACGTCCTGCCCGTTCACCCGGTGCGCGTCATTGGCCCGGTCGCCCACCTCGGCGTTGCTCTCGTGGCTCGCCTTCACATAGGTGCCGATCCCGCCGAACCAGAGGAGATCGACCTCGGCCCTCAGGATGGCCGCGATCAGCTCGGACGGCGCCATCGCCTCGGCGTCCACGCCGAGAAGTGCCCGCACCTCTGGGCTCAAGGGAATGGACTTCTGGCTGCGCGGGAAGACGCCGCCGCCCTTCGAGATCAGTTTGCGGTCATAGTCCGCCCAGGACGATCGCGGCAGGTCGAACAGCCGCTTGCGCTCGGCCCAGCTGGTGGCGGGATCGGGGTCGGGGTCGAGGAAGATGTCGCGATGGTCGAAGGCGGCGACAAGCCGGATCGCCTTCGAAAGCAGCATGCCGTTGCCGAAGACGTCGCCCGACATGTCGCCCACGCCGGCCACCGTGAAGGGCTCTGTCGCGACATCATGGCCCATTTCGGCAAAATGCCGCGTGACGGAGACCCAGGCGCCGCGCGCGGTGATCCCCATCGCCTTGTGGTCGTAGCCGACCGACCCGCCGCTTGCGAACGCATCCCCCAGCCAGAAGCCCGCCTCCTCGGCGAGCGCATTGGCCGTGTCGGAGAAGCTTGCCGTCCCCTTGTCGGCGGCGACCACCAGATAGGGGTCGTCGGCGTCCAGCCGGTGGACATGCGCCGGCGGCACCACCTTGCCCTCGGCCGAGAGATTGTCGGTCAGCGAGAGCAGCGCGCGGATGAAGATCTTGTAGGCCTCGCGCCCTTCCGTTGCCCAGCCTTCGCGGTCGGCGGCGGGGTCGGGCAGCAGCTTGGGGTAGAAGCCGCCCTTGGCGCCCGTCGGCACGATCACGCTGTTCTTCACCATCTGCGCCTTCACGAGGCCCAGGATCTCGGTGCGGAAATCGTCGCGCCGGTCCGACCAGCGCAGCCCGCCGCGGGCGATCGGCCCGCCGCGCAGGTGAATGCCCTCGACGCGCGGCGAATGGACCCAGATCTCCCGCCAGGGCAGCGGCTTGGGCAGGCCCGGCACGCGCGCCGAGTCGAGCTTGAAGGCGAGCGCCTCCGGCCCGCCGGGCACGAAGGCGTTGGTCCTCAGCATCGCCATCACCAGCCCGGCCATCAGCCGCAGGATGCGGTCGTCGTCGATCCCCAGCACGGCGTCGAGCGCCGCGTCGAGCGCCTCCTCTGCCTCCCTCGCAGCCTTCTTCGTCGCACCCGGCGCCAGCCGGCTTCGGAAGGTCGCGATCAGCGTCACCGTCGCGGCCGCATTGCGCTTCAGCGCATCGACCACCGTCTGGATGCCGTAGGAGACGCCAGTCTGCCTCAGGTAGCGGAACCAGGCGCGGATCCAGTTGGCTTCCTCGGCCGTCAGCGCGGCCGCAGGGATCAGCGCGTTGAAGGCGTCATTCTCCTGGACACCGGTGAGCACGGCATCGAGCGCCGGATTTACCAGCGTCGCGAAGCTCGCGAAATCGGCCGGCGGTGCCGGCAGTTCGAGCTTGAAGTCGTGGATCCAGCCGAGCTCGCCGCCGGCGAGGTCATAGGGAACTTCCTCGATCACCCGGAAGCCGAAATTCTCCAGCATCGGCACCGATTCCGACAGCGGGATGATCTCGCCCAGCCGATAGATCTTCAGCCGGACGATCGTCTCGGGGTCGTCCGCCCGGCGGTAGAGCAGCACGTCGCGATCGGCCGGGGTCGACAGCTGCGTCAGCCGGCAGATGTCCTCGGCGGCCTCGGCCGGGCCGAACTCGTCGCGATAGCCCGGCGAAAAGGCCCGCCCATGGGTCAGCGCCAGGCGCGCGGCGCGCGTCGCCCCCGCACGTTCGATGAGGGCGGCCTCCAGCTCGTCCTCCCAGCCGCGGGTCAGCCGGGTCAGCGCCTGGTCGAGCGCTGTCTCGTCCACCGGGCCGCCGGCGCCCTCGATCACGAAATGGACGCGGGCGAGGCCCTCGGCCCTCAGCTCCACGTCGAAGCCGCCGACCGTGCCGCCCGTGGCCGCGGCCAGCATGGCGCCGATCCGCTGCCTCAGGTCACCCGAGTAGAGGTCGCGCGGGATATAGGCCAGCACCGACACGCGGTCGCCGGTGGCGCGCGCGAACAGCCGCGGCCGCGGCCGGTCGAGCAGGGACAGAAGCCCTTCCGCCATGGCGGCCAGCCGGTCGCTGTCCACCTGGAACAGTTCCTCGCGCGGGAAGGTCTCGATCACATGCGCAAGCGCCTTGCCGGCGTGGCTCTTCGGGTCATGCCCAAGGCGCTCCACCACTTCGGCCACCTTGCGGCGGACCATCGGCACCCGCCGCGGGCTTTCGCTCAAAGCCGAGGAGGTGAAGAGGCCCATGAACAGGCTTTCGCCCGCCACTCGGCCCGCGCTGTCATAGTCGCGCACGACGATGAGGTCGAAGGGCACCGCCCGGTGTACGCTGGAACGCTGCCGCGACTTCAGGATCGCGACCGGCTCGCTGCCGCCGTCGCTTGCGGGCAGCGGCCAACGGTCGGGATGGGCCAGAAGCCCCAGCCGCCGCTCGCCATGCGCGAAGCCGAGCAGGGTGAAATTGTCGGCCGCCAGCCAGTCGAGGAAGGCGATGGTCTCGGCCAGCACATGGGGTGCGATCGGCGGCGGGCTGTCGTTGAGGCGGCGCGCGGCGTGGCGAAGCTCGGTGAGCATCGCCTGCCAGTCGGTCACGGCGGCGCGAACGTCGGCGTAGGTATCGTCGAGACGCCGCACCAGCTGGGCGCGCTTCCTCGCGGGCGCGCGCTCCACGTCCATCAGGATGAGGCTCTCTCGCGGACTGCCCGGCTCGCCGAGAGCCAGCAGCCGGCCGTCGGCGTCGCGGCGGACGGCGAGGATGGGGTGGATCAGCCGCTGGATCGACAGCCCCTCGCCGGTGACGGCCGCGGTCGCGCTGTCCACCAGGAAGGGCATGTCGTCGGTCAGCAGGATCACGGGCATGTGGCGGTGTCCCGCCTCGCCTTCGCCGGCGCCGACGTGGATTCGATGCATGCCGGCCGGCCGCACCACCATCAGCTGCGCGGCGAGGCCTGCAAGCCGCGCCCGGTCGGCGTCGGTCAGCCCCTCAAGCTCGGATGCCGGAGCCGTGCCGAAGATCAGCCGCTCCAGCTGATCCGCAAGCGCGGGATCGAGGGCGGGGGGTTCGGCCGGCATGGCAGCAGGCGCGGTCGGCGACATGGCGGGTCCTCAGCCTTGAAGGGGGCAGGCCGGCAAGCCCCGCGGGCGGAGGCCCGTGCGCCCCTCCAGTTTGCGCCGCCCATGCACCAGCCCGACGCCCCCTTCAAGCAGCGCCGCTTGCGGAAGTGGGCGGCGCTCGCCGCAGAATATGCGGAGCAGACAGGGAATACAGCAGTCTCCCTCAAGGACTCTGGGGCTTGGGGCGCTGGCCGTGCATCCACTCGATCGCAGCCGCCAGCTCCCGGTGCAGCGCGGCCGTCTCGGCTGCCGAGAGCCGCCGCCGCCAGCTGGCGATCACCAGCGCCGTCGGACCGAGGCCGGGCGCGGCGGCGAAGGGCAGGGCGATGGCGCGCCACACCAGCCCGCCGCCGCCGGGCGGCGCGTTCCCGTCCTCGTCGCTGTCATGGTGGCAGGGGCGGGCCCTGGCCACTGCCTCGAGGCCGAGCGCCACCAGCCGCGCCACGATCGGCGCGTCGGGCAGCGCGGCGCTGCCGGCCGGCGAAGCCGCCGCCAGCCCGGCCAGCGCGCTGCCAAGGTGCAGCACGCGCGGCGCCGGGTCGGCCGCATCGTCGGCATGGGGCGGCAGGCCGATCAGCAGGCCCTGCGCCGCAAACGGCGGGGCCAGCAAACGCTCGGCATCGGCCGCTTCGGGCAGGCCGGACGGGCCGATCGGCAGGCTCGCCCAGATCGCCTCGGCGCGGCGGGCAAGCCGCCGCTCCACCGGGGCCGGGACCGGCCCCGGCTCGGCGGGGAGGGTGGCTGCGGCTGCGCGGAGGGCCGCCGCCCTGGGCACCTGCGGCATGCCCCAGGGCGAGATCCGCTCGGCCCGCAGCCGTGGCACGCCCCGGTCGGGCGGGGCCGAGGGGATCGCCTGATCCTTCACGAGTTGCTTCATGACGGTTCCATTCGCTCGCGACCCGTCCCCGATTACGGCCCGTCGCGCCCGGGCTTGAGCCGCGGCTGCCGGGGCTGCCGGCAGTGCTTGTCGGGGCGGCATGGCGCCGGTAAGAGGCCGGCCACCCGAGTGTGACACGGCAGGCGCAAGGACTGGGAATGGACTCGATCGTCAGTGCGGAATGGCTGAAGGGCGAATTGTCGAAGAGCGACATCCGCATCGTCGACGCCACCCTGTTCCTTCCCGAGCATGGCCGCAACGCCCGTGCCGAGTTCGAGGCCGGGCATATTCCCGGCGCCGTCTTCCTCGATCTCGAGGAAGTGGCGGACCTGTCGTCGGGCCTGCCCTTCATGCTCCCCCCGCCCGAGAAGTTCGCCAGCCGCGCGCAGGCGATGGGCCTGGGCGACGGTTCGCGCATCATCGTCTATGACAACAGCCCGCTGAAGTCGGCGGCGCGCGCCTGGTTCATGTTCCGCCTGTTCGGCGCGCACCAGGTTGCCGTGCTCGATGGCGGGCTGGACGCGTGGAAGGCCGCCGGTGGCGGTCTCGAGAGCGGCAAGCCCGTCGTTCGCCATCGCCACTTCACCGTCTGGGCCGACATGTCGCCCGTCCGCACGCTTGCCGACATGCGCGAGAATCTGAAGACCGGGGCCGCCCAGGTCGTCGATGCGCGCTCGCCCGGGCGCTTCGCCGGAACCGATCCCGAGCCGCGCCCCGGCGTCCGCCCCGGCCACATGCCCGGGGCCAGGAACCTGCCCCACACCGCCCTCTACCGCGAGGATGGCCGCCTCAAGGACGCCGACGGCCTGAAGGCGGCCTTCGCGGCGGCCGGGGTCGATCCCGAAAAGCCCATCATCGCCACCTGCGGCTCGGGCGTGACGGCGGCCAGCATCGTCCTTGCCGCCACCCTCATCGGCGCGAAGGACCCGGCGCTCTACGACGGAAGCTGGGCCGAATGGGGATCCCAGCCTGACACGCCCGTCGTCACCGGCGCCTGACCCGGTGGCCGCCGGCGGCGACAGGCCGGAAACCTGGGCCGCCATCGCCGGTCGCCGGCCCGAGTGGACGCACAACCGCGACGGCACCGGCGGAATCGTCAATCCGCCCCTCTGGCGGGCGTCCACCATTCTCTATCCCACCATCGCCGACATGGAGGCAGCGAACGGCCGGCCGGACGAGACGCTCTTCTACGGCCGCAAGGGAACGCCGACCACCTGGGCGCTTCGCGAAGCGATCGACGGGCTCGAGCCCGGGTCGGGCGGCACGCTGCTCTTTCCCTCGGGCGTGGCGGCGCTCTCGGCCGCCATCCTCTCGGTCGTCCGGCCGGGCGACCATCTCCTCATCCCCGACAGTGCCTATGACCCGACGACGAGTCTCGCCTTCGGGCTGGTGAAGCGGCTGGGGGTGGAGGCGGAGGCCTATGATCCGCTGATCGGCGCCGGCATCGCCCGGCTGTTCCGCCCGACCACGCGGCTGCTGCTCCTCGAATCGCCCGGCTCGCTCACCTTCGAGGTGCAGGATGTGCCCGCCCTGTGCGCCGCCGCCCGCGCCGCAGGCGTCGTCACCCTCCTCGACAACAGCTGGGCTGCCAGCCATTTCTTCAAGGGGATCGCCGCGGGCTGCGACATGGTCATGCAGGCGGTCACCAAATATGTCGGCGGCCATTCCGACCTGATGATGGGCTCGGTCTCGGCCGTGCCGGCCCGCTTCGAGGCGCTCCGGAGCACGGCCTGGGCGCTCGGCCAGTGCGTCTCGGCCGACGAGGCGGCGCTCGCGCTCCGCGGCTTCCGCACCTTCCCGCTTCGAATGGCCCGCCACCAGGACAGCGGCCTCAGGGTCGCGCGCTGGCTGAAGGCCCACCCCCTCGTCGATCGCGTGCTGCACCCCGCGCTCCCCGACTGCCCCGGCCACGCGACCTGGCGGCGGGACTTCTCGGGCGCGGCCGGCCTGTTCGGCCTGGTGCTGAAGGTCGGAAGCCGGGCGGACGCCGGCCTCTTCTGCGACCAGCTTCGCCACTTCGGGATCGGCTACAGCTGGGGTGGCTACGAAAGCCTTATCATCCCGACATCGCCCGAGAAGCTCCGCCGAGTCACCCGCTTCGAGGCGGCGGGCCTCTCGCTCCGCCTGTCGATCGGGCTCGAGGACCCGGACGACCTCATCGCCGATCTCGCCGCCGCGCTCGACCGACTGGAGGCCCGCCATGGCTGATGCCGCGACCCTGCTTGCCACCCGGGATGCCGTGGGCCTTGCCGCCCTTGTCCGCGCGCGCGAGGTCAGCGCCGCCGAACTCCTCGACGCGGCGCTCGAGCGGGTGGCGGCCACCAACCCCCGGTTCAACTACATCGTCCGCCTGACCGAGGATCGCGCCCGCGCCCAGCTCGCCCGGCCGCTGCCCGACGGCCCGCTGTCGGGCGTGCCCTTCCTCGTCAAGGATCTCGGCGTCGATATCGCCGGAGTCGAGACGGGCAATGGCAGCCGTTTCCTCCGCTTCACCCGCACCGAAAGCTCGATCCTCGTTGATCGGGCGGATGCGGCCGGCCTCGTCACCTTCGGCAAGACGACGACGCCCGAACTGGGCCTCACCGTCACCACCGAAAGCGCCGCCACGGGAATCACCCGCAACCCCTGGAACCCCGCGCGGATCGCCGGCGGCTCGTCGGGCGGCGCGGCGGTCGCGGTTGCGGTCGGCGCGGTGCCGCTCGCCCAGGCGTCGGACGGCGGCGGCTCGGTGCGCGTGCCGGCGGCCTGCTGCGGGCTTCTCGGCCTGAAGACCTCGCGCGGCCTTGTGCCGCTGGGGCCGACGCTGGAGACGATGTGGAACGGCCTTGCCGTCACCGGCCCGATCAGCCGCAGCGTCCGCGATGCCGCGGCCTTCCTCGATGCGGTCGCAGGCCCGGCGCCCGGCACGCGCGCCTCGCCGCCGCTTCCGGCCGGCGGCTTCCTCGCCGGTCTCGACGCGCCCGTCCCGCCGCTCCGGATCGCCGTTCTCGCCGACCCGCCCTTCGGCGTTGCCGTCGATCCGGCCGTCCGCGCCGTCTTCGACCAGGCGGTCGCGCTGCTCGAAGAGCTCGGCCACCACCCCGACCCGGCCGAACTCCCCATCGATTTCGCGGCGCTCACGGCGGCCAACATCACCAACATCGCGGTCTGCACCGCGACCGACATCGATCTGATCGCAGCGATGGTCGGCCACCAGCCGGCGGAGGGCGATCTCGAACCCGCGGTCGCCAACTGGTTGCGCATGGGCCGCGAGCGGTCCGGCCCGGATCAGCAGAAGGCGCTCCTCGCCATCGAGCAGGCGGTGATCGCCTATGACCGCTTCATGGCCGGCTACGACCTCATCCTCACCCCCACCCTCGCCCGCCCGCCGGTCGAGATCGGCCTCCTGAGCCTGTCCAACCCCGACACCGCCCAGTTCGTGGAGACCTACACCGGCTTCTGCCCGTCGGTCGGGCTTGCCAATCTCACCCAGGCGCCGGCCATCACCCTGCCGCTGGGGATGACGCCCGATGGCCTGCCGGTCGGCGTGATGGCGCAGGGCCGCTATGGCGCGGACCTGCTGCTGCTCCGGCTCGCGCGCCAGCTGGAAGTCGCTGCCCCCTGGGCGGATCGCCGCCCGCCGGTCTGAGGTCGCGCATCCTCAGGCCGTGGTCGCGTAGCCGCCGTCCACCGCCACCACCGAGCCGCACAGATAGGCCGACGCCTTCGAGCCGAGGAAGAGCGCCACGCCCGCCATGTCCTCCGTCGTGCCCCAGCGGCCCATCGGCGTTGCGGCCATGATGTCGGAATCGATCTCGTCGGCCACCCCCGCCGTCATCTTCGAGGGAAAATAGCCCGGCGCGATCGCGTTCACCGCGATCCCGCGCTTCGCGAGATTCTTCGCCATCATCCGCGTCAGGTGCAGCACGCCCGCCTTGGAGGCCGCATAGCTGTAGGTCTCCATCGGGCTGACGTGCAGCCCGTCGATGGAGCCGATGTTGATGACGCGCGCCATGTCCCCGGGGCTGGCTGCGGCTTCCAGCAGGGGCGCGAGCTTCTGGGTCAGGAAGAAGACGGACTTCACGTTGATGTCCATCACCTTGTCCCAGCCGATCTCGGGGAAGTCGTCGAACGGCGCGCCCCAGGAGGCACCGGCATTGTTGAACAGGATGTGCACCCGGTCGGTCAGCCTGCCCACCTCGGCCGCGAACCGCTCGATCTCGGCCATCTGCGAGAGGTCGGCCGGAATGGCGCTCGCCGCCTCCCCCAGGCTCGATGCCAGCCCGTTCACGTCGGCGGCCTTGCGGCTGGTCAGGATCACGCGCGCGCCATTTGCCACATAGGCGCGCGCGATCATCTCGCCGATGCCCCGGCTGCCGCCGGTGATCACGACCGTCTTGCCGGCCACCGAGAAGAGATCTTCGATCCGGATCGTCATGGCGGTCCTCAGATGGGTTCGCCGGCGGCGCGGGCCCGGTCGAGCCGGCTGGCTTCGGCGGCGGGCAGCCGGCGATAGACGAAGAAGAGCAGGCCTGCGACCAGCGGCACCAGCCCGACGAGGGCGATATTGGCCTGGCCAAGGTCGCCCAGCAGCTCCGACAGCGCGCCCACGATGAACGGGCCGAGCCCCAGGCCAATGATCGTCGTGCCGAGGAAGAAGGTGGCCGTCGCCCCGCCACGCATCCGCGGCAGCACCAGGTCCTGCGTGGTCGCCGCTGCCGCGCCCAGCCACAGCGAGCCGGTGACGGAGGTGAGGAAGGCGGCGATGGCGAACAGGGTGAAGCTGCCGGTCGTGAACTGCAGCACGATCAGGGGCGCGGTCAGCAGGCTTGCGAGAAAGCCGGTGAGGATCCGCCCGCCCGGGTTGCGGCGGCGGAAGATGTCGGCAAGCCGGCCGCCCAGGATCACCCCGATGAAGCCGCCCAGCGCACCGCCCCCGCCGAGCGCAAGGCCCACCACCGCCTTGTCCAGCCCGAAGGTGCGGATGGCGTAGGGCGCGCCCCAGAAGCCGATGGCATAGCCGGTGAGCGCCAGCAGGCCCGAGGCGAGCACCAGCATCACGAAGGTCGGCGTGCCCCAGATGAGCGCGAAGGTCGGCCGGTCGCGCATCTTGAGCGACTGCGACCAGGAGAAGACGGCGTAGCTCGCGATCCCGAGCGCCGTCCACTGCGGCCAGTTGCCGAACAGCTTCGCCATCAGCAGCACGGCAACCGCCGTGATGGCCGCCGCCACGAGGTTCACGCCCAGCGCTGCGCGTCCGAAGCCGGCGGCATGGAACAGGGTGAAGGGGGGCAGCACGCTCGACAG
>JBKBUL010000055.1:0-14054 GCA_046290045.1 Sphingomonadaceae bacterium | reverse complement strand
CGAGATAGTCCCGCCGAAGCTCCGGGTCGGCGATCTCGCTCGCCAGCGCCCTGAGGCGCGCACGAAGCGCTGCCCGCCGCTCGGGCGTGTCGGTGGGCGATGACGTCAGCTCGGCCTCGAACAGGAAGCGGGCCAGCGGCTGGGCCTGTGCCACCAGCGCATCGATGGCCTCGCGCCCGCCGGTGCGCGCGAGGTCGTCGGGATCCTGGCCGGCCGGCAGCGTCACGAAGGCGAGGCTGCGGCCCGCCTTCAGCAGCGGCAGCGCGCGGGTCGCGGCCCTCAGCGCCGCCCGCCGCCCGGCCGCATCGCCGTCGAAGGCGAGGATCGGCTCGGGCACGAGGCGCCAGGCGACTTCCATCTGCTCCTCGGTGAGCGCGGTGCCGAGCGGCGCCACCGCCTCGGTGATGCCCGCGCCGGCCAGGCCCACCACGTCCATATAGCCTTCGACGATGAGGAGCCGCCCGGCCTTGCGCGCGGCGGCTGCGGCGCGGTGCAGGTTGTAGAGGAGCCGCCCCTTCTGAAAGACCGGGCCTTCGGGCGAGTTCAGATATTTGGGTTCCCCGTCGCCCAAGGCCCGCCCGCCGAACCCGACCGGCCGGCCACGCGAATCATGGATGGGAAAGATCAGCCGGCCGCGAAACCGGTCGTAGCGGCGCCCGTCGGCCTCGCCGGCAAGCCCCGCCTCGATGAGCTGCGCCGGCTCGAGCGCCGGCAACTTCGCCTTGAGCGCGATCGAAAGCGCGTCGCGGCTGTCGGGCGCGAAGCCCAGCCCGAACAGCGCCTGTGTCGCCGGCGCGACGCCGCGCCTGTCGAGATAGGCGCGCGCGGCCGCCCCGCCGGGCGCGGCCAGCTGCGCCCGGAACCAGTCGCCCGCTGCCCCCACCAGCTCGGCAAGCCCGGCGCGGCGCAGCACCCCGGGGGTGGGCGCGCGCTGCTCTGGCACGGCAAGCCCCGCCTCGGCGGCGAGCGCCTTCACCGCGCCGATGAAGTCGAGCCCGTCCTGCGCCATCAGGAAGCCGATCGCGTCGCCATGCGCGCCGCAGCCAAAGCAGTGGTAGAAGCCCTTGTCCTCGTTCACGTAGAAGCTGGGCGTCTTCTCCTTGTGGAAGGGGCAGCAGCCCTTCATCTCGCGCCCCGCGCGCGTGAGCTTCACCCGCCGCCCGACAAGCTGGGCAAGCCCGATCCGGCTGCGCAGCTCGTCGAGGAACTCGGGCGGCAGGCTCATGGCGTGCTCATGGCTGCAGCGCCGCCTTCACCAGCCGGCTTGCAACTCCCATGTCGATCCGGCCGGCGAGCCGCGCCTTCACCAGCGCCATCACCGCGCCCATGTCCTTCGGGCCCGTGGCGCCGGCCTCGGCAACGAGGGCCGCGATCGCGGACTGCGCCTCGGCCTCGCTCATCTGCTGCGGCAGGAAGCTCTCGATCACTTCGAGCTCGGCGCGCTCGGCCGCCGCCAGCTCGGTGCGGCCGCCGGCCTCGAACAGCTCGATCGATTCGCGCCGCTGCTTGGCCATCTTCTGCAGCACCTCGAGCACGACCGAATCATCGTCCGTCGGCGCCGGGCCGGTGCGAAGCTCGATGTCGCGGTTCTTGAGGGCCGAGAGGATGAGGCGGAGAGCCCCCAGGCGCGCCATGTCCTTCGCCTTCATCGCGTCCGTCTGCGCCGCCTTGATGTCGTCCCGGATCATGCTCGCTCCCCGTTTCGAAGGGTCGGCTATACGCCCGGCATTGACCCTCAGCCAAGCGCGCCCTAACGCCCTTCGCCTAGCCCACAACCCGCCACCAAGAGGTTCTGCCGATGGCCGACGACCTGTCCGCGCGCCTGTCCCCCGGCGCGACCGGAGTCGTCGTGCTCGCCGACGGCACCGTCTTCCCGGGATCGGGCGCCGGCGCCGAAGGGGAGGGGGTGGGCGAGCTCTGCTTCAACACCGCCATGACCGGCTACCAGGAAGTGATGACCGACCCGAGCTATGCCGGGCAGATCATCACCTTCACCTTCCCGCACATCGGCAATGTGGGGGCCAATCTCGAGGACATCGAGGCGATGAACCCGCATGCGGTCGGCTGCGTGCTGGCCGAACCCGTCACCGCACCGTCGAACTTCCGCAGCGAGAAGCGCTTCGACCAGTGGCTGGCCGACTGGGGCCGGATCGCGGTGACCGGCGTGGACACGCGCGCCATCACCCGGCGCATCCGCAAGCTGGGTGCACCCAACGCCGTGATCGCGCACCGGAAGGATGGCGCCTTCGACCTCGAGGCGCTGGTCGCGAAGGCCCGGGCCTGGTCGGGCCTCGAGGGGCTCGACCTCGCAAAGGACGTGACCACGCGCCAGACCTATCGCTGGGACGAGGGCCCCTGGGTGCTGGGCCAGGGCTATCGCCCGGGCGATCTTCCGGCCGATGCGCCGCATGTCGTCGCCGTCGATTACGGCATCAAGCGCGCCATCCTTCGGCAGCTGGTCGCCGCCGGCGCGCGCGTGACGGTGGTGCCGGCCACCGCCACGTTCGACGAGATCATGGCGCTGGCGCCGGATGGCCTGTTCCTGTCGAACGGGCCGGGCGACCCGGCGGCGACCGGCGTCTATGCCGTGCCGATGATCCGCCAGTGGCTCGAGACGCGAAAGCCGCTGTTCGGGATCTGCCTCGGCCACCAGCTGCTCGGCCTCGCCGTCGGCGCGCGCACGCTCAAGATGCATCAGGGGCACCGCGGCGCCAATCATCCGGTGAAGCGGCTGGCCGACGGCGCGGTCGAGATCACGTCGATGAACCATGGCTTCACGGTGGATGCCGACACGCTGCCGGCCGGCGCGCGGGTCACGCATGTCAGCCTGTTCGACGGGACGCTGTGCGGCTTCGAGCTGATCGACCAGCCCGCCTTCAGCGTGCAGCACCACCCCGAGGCCTCGCCGGGACCGCAGGACAGCTACTACCTCTTCCGGCGGTTCGTGGCGGCTCTGCGTCCGTGAGGGTCGGGCCGGAATTTCCCTCTCCCCCCCGGGGGGGAGGATCGGGGAGGGGGGACACCCTGTCCGCATTCGCCAAGGCCAACCGTCGAACGCCGACCGAGCCGGAACGGCGGCTTTGGGCCGCACTTCGTGCGCATCGATTGAACGGCATCCAGTTCGCAAGGCAGGTGCCGGTGGCGGGCTACATTCTTGATTTCGCAGCCCGGCGCGAACGGGTGGGGATCGAGATCGACGGCCATACCCACACGGACCCGGTTGCGGAGCAGCGTCGAACGGCAGCCATCGAGGCTGCCGGCTATCGGCTGCTGCGATTCCAGAATCGCGACGTGATGCAGAACTTGCCCGGTGTTCTGCTTGCCATCGCGAATGCGGTCCCCCCTCCCCGACCCTCCCCCCGGCGGGGGGAGGCAGTCCAAGCCTCGCCCCTGTCACGGGGGGAGGGAGAAAGCTAGAAGATGCCCCGCAGAACCGACATCTCCTCCATCCTCGTCATCGGCGCCGGCCCCATCGTCATCGGCCAGGCCTGCGAGTTCGACTATTCCGGAACCCAGGCGGTCAAGGCGCTGAAGGGCGAGGGCTATCGCGTCATCCTCGTCAACTCCAACCCGGCTACCATCATGACCGACCCGGAGCTGGCGGACGCGACCTATATTGAGCCGATCACGCCCGAGGTCGTCGCCCGGATCCTCGAGGCCGAGCGGCCCGATGCGCTGCTCCCCACCATGGGTGGGCAGACGGCGCTCAACACCGCGCTCGCCCTGTTCAAGGATGGCACGCTCGAGCGCCTTGGCGTGCAGATGATCGGCGCCGACGCGCACGCCATCGAGAAGGCGGAAGATCGCCTCAAGTTCCGCGAGGCGATGGACCGGATCGGCCTTGAGTCCCCGCGTTCGGCGATCGCCCACAGCCTCGACGAGGCGCTTGCCGCGCTCGAGATGGTGGGCCTGCCGGCCATCATCCGCCCCAGTTTCACGCTCGGCGGAACGGGGGGCGGGATTGCCTACAACCGCGAGGAGTTCACGCGGATCGTCCTCGGCGGGCTCGATGCCAGCCCGACGCACGAGGTGCTGATCGAGGAATCCGTGCTGGGCTGGAAGGAATATGAGATGGAAGTCGTGCGCGACCGCGCCGACAACGCCATCATCATCTGCTCCATCGAGAATGTGGACCCGATGGGCACCCACACGGGCGATTCGATCACCGTTGCGCCGGCCCTGACGCTCACCGACAAGGAATATCAGATCATGCGCAACGCCTCGATCGCGGTGCTGCGCGAGATCGGGGTGGAAACCGGCGGCTCCAACGTCCAGTTCGCCGTCAATCCCGAGACGGGGCGCCTCGTCGTCATCGAGATGAACCCGCGCGTCAGCCGCTCGTCGGCGCTCGCTTCCAAGGCCACCGGCTTTCCCATCGCCAAGGTCGCCGCCCTCCTCGCCGTCGGCTACACGCTCGACGAGATCCGGAACGACATCACCGGGGTGACGCCGGCCAGCTTCGAGCCGACGATCGACTATGTCGTCACCAAGATCCCGCGCTTCGCCTTCGAGAAGTTCAAGGGCGCCGATCCCACGCTCGGCACGGCCATGAAGTCGGTCGGCGAGGTGATGGCAATCGGCCGCTCCTTCGCCGAATCGCTCCAGAAGGCGCTTCGCGGCCTCGAGACGGGTCTCACCGGCCTCGACGAGCCGGAGCACCTGGCCCATGCCGGCAAGGGGGAGATACTGGCGGCGCTCGCCAAGCGCACGCCCGACCGGCTGCTGGTGGCGGCGCATGCCCTGCGGGTGGGGATCGTCCCCTCCGAGGTCGCCCGGGTCTCGCGCTACGACCCCTGGTTCGTCGACCGGTTGGCCCAGATCGTGGCCGCCGAGGCCGAGGTGATGGAGCGCGGCCTTCCCGCCGACGCCGCCGGCCTCCGGCGCCTCAAGGCCATGGGCTTTTCCGACGCGCGCCTGGCGAGGCTTGCGCACCTGCCCGAGGCCAATGTCCGCGCCCGGCGCCATGCGCTTGGCGTCCGGCCGGAATTCAAGCGCATCGACACCTGCGCCGCCGAGTTCGAGGCGCTCACCCCCTACATGTACTCGACCTACGCCGGCCAAGAGTGCGAGGCCGAGCCGTCCGACCGGCGAAAGATCGTGATCCTGGGCGGCGGGCCGAACCGGATCGGGCAGGGGATCGAGTTCGACTATTGCTGCTGCCACGCGGCCTTCGCGCTTTCGGACGCGGGCTATGAGACGGTGATGGTCAACTGCAATCCCGAGACCGTCTCCACCGACTATGACACCTCCGACCGCCTCTATTTCGAGCCGCTGACGCCCGAGGACGTGCTCGAGCTGCTGCACGTCGAGGCCTCGAGGGGCACGCTTGAAGGCGTGATCGTCCAGTTCGGCGGGCAGACGCCCTTGAAGCTCGCGCGTCACCTCGAGGCGGCTGGGGTCCCCATCCTCGGCACAAGCCCCGACGCCATCGACCTCGCCGAGGACCGCGAGCGCTTTGCCGCCCTGGTCGAGCGGCTGGGCCTGAGGCAGCCGGCGGGCGGGATCGCCCGCAGCCGCGAGGAGGCCGCCGCCGTCGCGATCCGCATCGGCTATCCCGTCCTCATGCGCCCCTCCTACGTGCTGGGCGGCCGGGCGATGGAGATCGTCGAGACGACCGCCAGCCTCGAGGCCTATATCGAAACCGCGGTGAAGGTCTCGGGTGACAGCCCCGTCCTCATCGACCGCTACCTTCGCGATGCGATCGAAGTCGATGTCGATGCGCTGGCCGATGGCGAGACGGTGCATGTGGCCGGCGTCATGCAGCACATCGAGGAGGCGGGCGTCCATTCGGGCGATTCGGCCTGCGTGCTCCCGCCCCACAGCCTGCCCGCCGACATCATCGCCGAGATCGAGCGGCAGACAGCGCTGCTAGCCCGCGCGCTCGAGGTGCGCGGCCTCATGAACGTGCAGTTCGCGGTCAAGGATGGCGAGGTCTACCTCATCGAGGTGAACCCCCGCGCCAGCCGGACCGTGCCCTTCGTCGCCAAGGCGCGCGGGCCGGCCTTTGCCAAGATCGCCGCCCGGGTGATGGCCGGCGAGCGGCTCGAGGCCTTCGACCTTGCGCCGCGCGGCACGACCCACGTTTCGGTCAAGGAGGCGGTCTTCCCCTTCGCCCGCTTTCCCGGCACCGATCCCGTCCTCAGCCCCGAGATGAAATCGACCGGCGAGGTGATGGGGATCGACCAGGACTTCGCCATGGCCTTCGCCAAGGCGCAGCTGGCGGCCGGAACCGTCCTGCCCATGTCGGGCCGCGTGTTCATTTCGGTAAAGGACAGTGACAAGCCGCACATCCTGGCCGCAGCGCGCGGGCTTGCCGACATGGGCTTCGAGCTGGTCGCCACCCGCGGCACGGCGCGCTGGCTCGGCGAACAGGGCGTCCCGGTCGAGACGGTCAACAAGGTGCTCGAAGGCCAGCCGCACATCGTGGATGCGATCACCGACGGCACCATCGCCCTCATCTTCAACACGACCGAAGGCGTGCAGAGCCTGAAGGATTCGGAATCGATCCGCATGGCTGCCTGGAGCCGGAAGATTCCCATCTTCACGACTGCGGCGGCCTCCGACGCGAGCGTCCGGGCGATTGCGGCGATGAAGGCGCGCGCGATGCGGGTGAAGCCGTTGCAGGCGCATCATGCAGCCTGAGGCGCATCCCCTTGCACGCCGCCGGGCGAGCGCCTAAGGTTCCGCGCCGCAATTCGGCAGTCACTTCTCCCGCATGGCAAGGCGCAACAGGCGGTGGTCTTCGCCGGCACGTCTTGCTGTCGGAAGACCCACTATCGTTCGAACCGGACAAGGCAGACATGGCAACGATCGACAAGGTTCCGATGCTGGCCGAGGGGCATGCGATCCTGGTGCAGCAGCTCAAGCATCTGAAGGAAGTCGAGCGCCCCGAGAATGTCGAGGCGATCGAGGAAGCGCGCGCCCATGGCGACCTTTCGGAGAATGCCGAATATCATGCCGCCAAGGAGCGACAGGGCCAGATCGAGGCGCAGATTGCCGATCTCGAGGACAAGCTGGCCCGTGCCGTCGTGATCGACCCCACCACCCTGTCGGGCGACAAGGTGGTGTTCGGCGCCACCGTCCGCCTGCTCGACGAGGATGACAAGCCGATCACCTACCAGATCGTCGGCGAGATGGAGGCCGACGCCAAGCGCGGGCGCATCAGCTACAATTCGCCGGTCGGCCGGGCGCTGATCGGCCGCCGCAAGGGCGAGGAGGTGGAAGTGGTGACGCCGTCCGGCGACCGCAGCTACCTCATCGACGCCGTCGACTTCCGCTGAGCCGCGGCCGGGCGGGCGGCTGCCGGTGGAACATCCCCCGCAGCCGCTCCGCGCCCCGCCGGCCCGCGCCACGCGCGCCATCCTGATCCTGTGCGTGGGTATCGAGCTCGCCGCCCTGCTGGCCGGGCCGGGCTTCGGCCAGGCGCTCGCGCTCTCGGCCGGGCTGGTGCCGGCCCGGCTGACCGGCGCGGTCGTGGGGCTGTCGGGCGCGATCCCGGCCCCGCTGACGCTCGTCACCCACATCTTCCTGCATGCGGGGCTCGTGCATCTGGCCATGAACATGCTGTTCCTCGCCTGGATCGGGCGACAGGTGGAATGGCTGGTCGGCCCCTGGCGGTTCCTCGGCCTGTTCCTGCTGGGGGGCATCGCCGGCGGGCTGGCGCAGGCCCTCATGACGCCCACATCGGTCGTGCCCGTGGTCGGCGCCTCGGGGGCCATCTCGGCGGTGTTTGCGACCTATGCGCTCATCTTCGCGCGCGACCGCGAGTCGCCCGTGCATCTGTTCGGGCTGACCCTCTCGGCCGAGACGGTCCGCGCGCTTCGCTACGCGGCGCTCTGGATCGGCCTGCAGCTGCTGGTCGGTGTCGCCTTCGACCTGCCCGGCACGGGCGGGATCGCCATCTGGGCGCACATCGGCGGCTTCCTGGCCGGGCTGCTGATGGGCCTGCCGCTGGTCCGGCGCCGCGTCCCGCCCGGGCCGGGTTGACGGCGCCGGGCGCGCCGGCCAAGGCGCGCGGCCATGGCAAGCGCACCGCCCCGGGCCCGGCTGTTCGACCGGATTCTCCCTGATCCGCTGCTCGCGTTCCTGTCGCTCGTGATGCTCATGTTCATGGCGGCCGCCGTGGTTCGCGGCGCGCCGCGCTGGCACGAGGCCTCCGCCTTCGTCTGGGCGCATCTCGTGGCGCTCGCCCTCGTGCTGGCGCTGACCCCGGTGCAGCTGCTCGGCCGCAAGGGCAGCGGCCGCCATCGCGCGGCCGGCTGGGCCTGGGCGCTGGCGATGATGGTGGCGGCCGCGGTCAGTTTCGGGATCCGCGATATCCGTGACGGGGGCCTCGGCCCCATCCACATCCTGTCGGCCTGGGTGATGGTGCAGGTGCCCTGGCTGGTGCTCAATGCGCGGCGCCACCAGGTCGAGCAGCACCGGGTGCGCGTTCGGATCCTCGTGACCTTCGCCCTGCTGGTCGCCGGCTTCTTCACCTTTCCCTTCGGCCGGATGCTGGGAAGCTGGCTGTTGGGCTGAGTCCTATTTTCCCATTTCCGCTTCGAGGTTCTGGACGATCGCGTCGAAGAACATCTCCGTCGTCATCCACGGCTGATCGGGTCCGATGAGAAGGGCCAGGTCCTTCGTCATCTTGCCGCTTTCGACCGTCTCGATGCACACCCGCTCCAGCGTCTCGGCAAAGCGGGTCACCTCGGGGGTGCCGTCGAGCTTGCCGCGGTGCTTGAGGCCGCCGGTCCAGGCGAAGATCGAGGCGATCGGGTTGGTGGACGTCTGCTTGCCCTGCTGGTGCTGGCGATAGTGGCGGGTCACGGTACCGTGCGCCGCCTCGGCCTCCACCGTCTTGCCGTCGGGCGTCATCAGCACGCTCGTCATCAGGCCGAGGCTGCCGAAGCCCTGCGCCACCATGTCGGACTGCACGTCGCCGTCATAATTCTTGCAGGCCCAGACGAACTTGCCCGACCATTTGAGCGCCGAGGCGACGAGATCGTCGATCAGGCGATGCTCGTAGGTGATCCCGAGCTTCTGGTAGGCGGCCTTGAACTCGCGGTCGTACACCTCCTGGAACAGGTCCTTGAAGCGGCCGTCATAGGCCTTGAGGATCGTGTTCTTGGTGGAGAGATAGACGGGCCATTCCCGCGCCAGCCCATAGTTGAGGCAGGCGCGCGCGAAATCGCGGATCGAATCGTCGAGATTGTACATCCCCATGGCGACGCCTGCCGACGGGAAGGTGAACACCTCATGCTCGATCGTCTCGGCACCATCCTCGCTCACCCACTTGATGGTCAGCGTGCCGGCGCCGGGCACCCTGAAGTCGGTCGCGCGATACTGGTCCCCGAAGGCGTGGCGGCCGACGACGATCGGATCCGTCCAGCCGGGCACCAGGCGCGGCACGTTCGAGATCACGATGGGCTCGCGGAACACCACGCCGCCAAGGATGTTGCGGATCGTCCCGTTCGGCGACTTCCACATGCGCTTCAGGCCGAATTCCTCGACCCGCGCCTCGTCGGGCGTGATCGTCGCGCACTTCACGCCGACGCCATGCTCGCGGATGGCGTTGGCCGCTTCCACCGTCACCCGGTCGTCCGTCGCATCGCGATTCTCGATGCCGAGGTCATAGTAGCGAAGATCGATGTCGAGATAGGGCAGGATCAGCCTCTCGCGGATCCAGGCCCAGATGATCCGGGTCATCTCGTCGCCATCCAGCTCGACGACGGGGCCCTTCACCTTGATCTTCTTCATGCCGCCTCTGTTTTCCCGTGCCTGTCTTGGTCGCGGCCGTCCTAGAGGGGCGAAAGCCGGGCGGCAAGCGCGGGCAGGTCGGGCAGGGGCTCGAGGCCGTCGAGGATGTCGGCACCGGCGAAGCCTGCATCCACCAGGTGCCGCAGGAGCGCGAGGAAGGGCGCCCAGAAGTCGCCGCCTCCCAGCAGCCAGACGGGCTTGGCATGCAGCCTGAGATTCCGCCACGAGAGGATCTCGACCAGCTCGTCAAGCGTGCCAAGCCCGCCGGGCAGGGCGAGCACTGCGTCCGCGCGCTCGAACATCACCGCCTTTCGCGTGTGCAGGCTGTCCACCACGGTCATGTCCTCGCACAGCGGTTCGGCCACCTCCCACTCCTTCAGGAAGCGCGGGATCACGCCTTCGGCCGTGCCGCCCCCGGCCAGCGTCGCCCGGCCGATCTCGCCCATCAGCCCCAGCGCGCCGCCGCCATAGACAAGGCCGATCCCGCGCGCGGCGAACAGCCGTCCGACATCGGCGGCGAGCGACGCATGGGCCGGATCGGCGCCGCTTCGCGACCCGCAGAAGACGAGCACGCGGCGGATGGCCCGGGCGTCACCGATCGGGGCGGGCATCGAATCGAGCGGATGGGCCGGCATGGCGCCCGCATAGGCCGGGCCGGCCAACCTCGCCAGCCGGCCGGCTAGCCGGCGATCAGCATCTGCCCGCCGACCAGCAGCAGCAGGGCGCCGACGAGCCGGCGGAACAGCCGGGCCGGGATCCGGGCGACGAGCCGCCGGGCAACGAGCGTGCCCGCCACCATCGCCGCCGCCAGCAGCGCGGCGAGCGGCCAGAAGCCGGCCGGCAGCGCGGCCGCGCCGCCCCAGACCATCAGCTTCGCGCCATGCATGGCAAGCGCGGTGACCGCCTCGGTCGCGACATAGGTGGCCGGCGGCAGGCCGAGGGCGAGGAAGGCGGCAGCGCCCAGCGGCCCGGCGCTTCCCACCACGCCCGAGACGAAGCCGGTCATCGCCCCGGTCGCCGGCAGCCACCCGATGCCGGCCGGCGGCCGCCAGCCCGCCCATCCGAGCGCCACGAACAGCAGGATCGCAAGCCCGGCGAGCCGGGTGAGCAGGCCGGGCGGAAGATCGAGGAACAGGTGCGCGCCGGCCACCGCGGCGGGCAGGGCGCCCAGGAGGAACAGGCCGGCGGGCCGCCAGTCGATCTCGCGCCAGCCGGCCGCCACGCGCGTTCCGTTCCCGGCCAGCTGCGCGACCGTGAGCAGCGGAACGGCGGCTTCCGGCCCCACGCTCCTGACCAGCAGCGGCAGCAGCAGCAGCGCGCCGCCGAAGCCGGCCGAGGCCGACACGACGGCCGCGACGAAGGCGCCGAGGATGAGGAGCAGGTTGTCCGGCGAGAGGGCCATGCCAGCGAATTCCCTATGTTGCGCGCCGGATGCGCCAACTTGCCCGTTGCGAACCCGCCCCTTGCCTGTCTAGAGGGCGCGCAACCATTCCTTCAGGACGGATTGATGGCGACTGAAGCTCAGACGATGCCGCCGCTCGACGGCACCCCGGATGGCGAGGGCATCCGCCGGCGCGACTTCATCTATGTGGCCACCGGCGCCTTTGCCGGCGTCGGGGCAGCAGCCGTTGCCTGGCCGCTCATCAACCAGATGAACCCCTCGGCCGATGTGCGCGCCATGGCGACGACCGAGATCGACATCTCGTCGATCCAGCCCGGCCAGGCGATCAAGGCGATCTGGCAGTCGAAGCCGATCTTCGTCCGCAACCTCACCCAGGCCGAGATCGACGAGGCGAACAAGGTGCCCGTCGCCTCGCTTCGCGATCCCCAGACGCTGGCCGAGCGCACCAAGCCCGGCAAGGCGAACTGGCTCGTCACCATCGGCGTGTGCACCCACCTGGGCTGCGTGCCGCTCGGCGCCGCCGAGGGCGAGAACCGGGGGGACTATGGCGGCTATTTCTGCCCCTGCCACGGCTCCCACTATGACACGGCGGCCCGCATCCGCCGCGGGCCGGCGCCGACCAACCTCACCGTTCCGCCCTATGTGTTCAAGTCCGACACGCTGATCGAGATCGGGTGACGCCATGAGCTTTCCCTGGGCCCAGCCTTACGAACCCAAGTCCGATGTGATGCGCTGGATCGACAGCCGCCTGCCGCTGCCGCGGCTGGTCTGGAACAGCGTCGGCGGCGGCTATCCGGTGCCGCGCAACATCAACTACATGTACAATTTCGGCGTGCTCGCAGGTGTTGCGCTGATGATCCAGATCATCACCGGCATCGTGCTCGCCATGCACTATTCCGCGCATGTGACGACGGCGTTCAACTCGATCGAGCACATCATGCGCGACGTGAACTCCGGCTGGCTCATCCGCTACATGCACATGAACGGTGCCAGCTTCTTCTTCATCGTCGTCTATTTTCACATCTTCCGGGGCCTCTACTACGGCAGCTACAAGGCGCCGCGCGAAGTCGTGTGGATGCTCGGCGTCGTCATCCTGCTGCTGATGATGGCGACCGCCTTCATGGGCTATGTGCTGCCCTGGGGGCAGATGAGCTTCTGGGGCGCGCAGGTCATCACCTCGCTCTTCTCGGCGATCCCGCTGGTGGGCGAATCGATCCGCATGTGGCTGGTCGGCGGCTTCGCGCCCGACAATGCGACCATCACCCGCTTCTTCTCACTCCACTATCTGCTGCCCTTCGTGATCCTCGGCGTCGTGATCCTGAAGGTCTGGGCGCTGCACATCCCGGGCTCCACCAACCCGACCGGCGTCGAGGTGCAGGGCCCGCAGGACACGCTGCCCTTCCACCCCTATTTCACCGCCAAGGACTTCTTCGGGATCTGCATCTTCCTGATGTTCTTCTCGGCGTTCGTCTTCTTCATGCCGAACGCGCTGGGCCATCCCGACAACTACATCCCGGCCAACCCGCTCTCCACGCCTGCGCACATCGTGCCCGAATGGTATCTTCTGCCCTTCTACGCGATCCTGCGCGCCTTCACGATCGACTTCCTGTGGATCCCGGCGAAGCTGTGGGGCGTGATCGCGATGTTCGCCTCGATCATCCTGCTGTTCTTCCTGCCCTGGCTCGACACCAGCCGGGTGAAGTCGGCGACCTATCGCCCGCTCTACCGCATCTTCTTCTGGGTGCTGGTGGCCGTCATGTTCGTGCTCGGCTGGGTTGGCGCGCAGCCCGCCGAGGAGCCCTATGTGCGGATCGGCCAGATCGCGACCGCCTATTATTTCGCCCACTTCCTCATCATCCTGCCCATCCTCTCCTTCGTCGAGAAGCCGCTGCCGCTGCCCAACAGCATCGCGGAAAGCGTGTTCGCGAAGCAGGCGAAGACGGGTGAAGCTGCCGGCGCCGTCCCCGCGGGGGTGGCCCCCGCCGCGGCCGAATAGGGGTTCCGACTGCCATGGTCCGTTTCATCGGCTTTGCCGCTGGCATCGTCTTCGTGCTCGCCCTCCTCGTGGCCGCGGTCGTCCCGCGCGAGGCGGCCTTCGAGGATCCGATCAAGAAGATCCACCTGCACCCGCGCGATCCCGGCTTCGCGCACAACGGCCCCCTGGGCCTCGGCGTGTTCGGCACCTTCGATCGCGCCCAGCTGCAGCGCGGCTTCCAGGTCTACAAGGAAGTCTGCTCGGCCTGCCACGGCCTCAAGTACATCGCCTTCCGCAACCTCGAGGACATCGGCTTCACCGAAGCCGAGGTGAAGGCGATCGCCCGGTCGAAGGAAGTGCCCGCGATCGACCCGCAGACGGGCGAGCCGACGACCCGGCCGGCCCTTCCGTCCGACCGCTGGCCGGACCCCTTCCCCAACGAGACGGTGGCGCGGCTTGCCAACAACAATGCGCTGCCGCCCGACCTCAGCCTAATCATCAAGGCGCGGCCGCAGGGCGAGAAATATCTCTACTCGCTGCTGACCGGCTATGGCCGGCCGGTGCCCGCCGGTCTCGACGTGCCGGTCGGCCTGCACTTCAACCCCTATTTCCACTCGGTGAACATCGCCATGGCCCGCCCGCTCAACGATGGGCAGCTCGACTATGCAGACGGCACCCAGGCGACCACGGAGCAGATGGCGCGCGACGTGACGGCCTTCCTGCGCTGGGCCTCCGAGCCGGAGCTGGAGCGGCGTCGGCAGGCGGGTGTGGCGACGATGATCTTCCTCGCCATCCTGTCGGTGCTGGCCTGGCTCAGCTACCGCCGGGTCTGGGCAGGCGTCCCGCACTAGGGAAGTCGGTCGTGCCTCGGGGGCGAGCCACGAGGTCACACTAGCGCTGTGCCGCCGTCGCGACGGAGTGCACGGCACGGCGGGA
>JBKBUL010000054.1:0-14924 GCA_046290045.1 Sphingomonadaceae bacterium | reverse complement strand
CCTTCTGGGCGCGCGCCTCGGCGCGCTCCTTCGCCTTTTCGCCCGGCTCGGCCTTCTTGGGGTTGTTGCGCGGCGCGCGCGTCACGAGGCCGGCGGCATCCAGGAAGCGCGCGACCCGGTCGGTCGGCTGCGCGCCGACCGACAGCCAGTGCTTCGCGCGCTCGCCGTCCAGCGTCACCCGCTCGGCCGAATCCTTTGGGAGCAGCGGGTTGTAGGTGCCCAGCTTCTCGATGAACCGGCCGTCGCGGGGGCTGCGGCTGTCGGCCACCACGATTCGATAGAAGGGCCGCTTCTTCGCGCCACCGCGCGACAGGCGAATGGAAAGTGCCATGCTCTTCGTCTCTTTCTCTGGTCGTCGTTCAGGGTTGATCTAGCGCTTGAACTTGAATCCGCCCGGCAGGCGGGGCGGGGTGAACCCGGGCGGAAGCGCCGGCATCTCGCCCGGCGCTGCGCCCGGAAGCCCGGGCAGGCCGCCCGCGCCGCCGCCGAATATCTGGGCGAGCGCGCCGAGCCCGCCCATCCTCTTCAGCCGCTTCATCGCGGTCTCCATGTCGGCGTGCATCTTCAGCAGGCGGTTCACCTCCTGCACCGTCACGCCAGACCCCTTCGCTACGCGGAGCTTGCGCCGCGCGTTCATGAGGCCGGGATTGGCCCGCTCCTTGGGCGTCATCGACAGGATGATGGCTTCCAGCCGCGCGAGCGACCTGTCATTCACCTTGCCGGCCGCCATCGCCTCCTGGGCCTTGGCCATGCCGGGCAGCATCTTCGAGAGCGCGCCTAGCCCGCCCAGCTTCTTCATCTGCTGGAACTGGGCGCGCATGTCGTTCAGGTCGAACTTGCCCTTGGCGAGCTTCGCCGCCATCGCCTCGGCCTGTTCGGCATCGATCGTCTCGGCCGCCCGCTCGACGAGGCTGACGACATCGCCCATGCCCAGGATCCGGCCCGCCGCCCGCTCCGGGTGGAAGGCCTCGATCGCGTCGACCTTCTCGCCGGTGCCGATGAACTTGATCGGCTTGCCGGTCACTGCCCGCATCGAAAGCGCCGCGCCGCCGCGCGCGTCACCGTCCATCCGGGTCAGCACCACGCCGGTCAGCGGCACCGCCTCGCCGAAACGCTCGGCGACATTGACGGCATCCTGGCCCGTCAGCGCATCGACAACGAGCAGCGTCTCGGCCGGCTTCGCCTCGGCATTGACGGCCTGCATCTCGGCCATCAGCGCCTGGTCCACGTGCAGCCGCCCGGCCGTGTCCAGCATCAGCACGTCGAAGCCCTGCAGCCGCGCCGCCTGCAGCGCGCGCCTGGCGATGTCCACGGGCTGCTGCCCGGCGACGATGGGCAGCGTCGCCACGCCCACCTGCTCGCCCAGCACCTTCAGCTGTTCCTGCGCGGCCGGCCGGTTCACGTCGAGCGAGGCCATCAACACCTTTCGCCCGCGCTTCTCCTTCAGGAGCTTCGCGAGCTTCGCCGTCGTCGTCGTCTTGCCCGAGCCCTGAAGGCCCACCATCATCACGACAGCCGGCGGCGCCACGCCGAGGTCGAGGTCGGCGCTGCTGCCACCCAGCGTCTCGGCCAGGCAGTCGTGGACGATCTTGACGACCTGCTGCCCGGGCGTGACGGACTTCAGCACCTCCTGGCCCACGGCGCGCGCGGTCGCGCGGTCGATGAAATCCTTCACAACCGGCAGCGCGACATCGGCTTCCAGCAGCGCCACGCGCACCTCCCGCATGGCGGCGCGCACCTCGAGTTCGTTCAGGCTGCCGCGACCGCGCAGCTTGTCGAACACGCCCTGGAGGCGCTCGGACAGGCTCTCGAACATCAGGCGGCCTTCACCATCATGGCCAGCGCTTCGCTCCAACGCAAAAGGCGCCGGCGGGCGAACCTTCGCTGACCGGCGTGCATCCTTGGACGCTCTGAGACACGATTATCCCGGGGCGTGGGCGCCGCCCCTCGCACCACAGCCGCGCCGAGTCAAGAAAAAGGGGGCGAGCCCAAGGCCCGCCCCCCTTGTCCGTTGGTTCGGCTCAGGCCGAAACGGCCATCAGCGGCCTGCGGCGGCGCGCCGCGAAGCCGACCAGGCCGAAGCCCGCGATCATCATCGCCCAGGTCGCCGGCTCGGGCACCACCGAATTGCTCCACAGGCCGGCGAAGGCGAAGGTCTGGGTGTTGACCGGCTGGGTGAACACCACGTTCACGAAGAAGCGGTCGCCCGGCTTCAGCCGCGCCGCATAGCTCGGCGCCGTGAAGCGCACCTGCTGCGGCGAGATGAAGCTGATGTCCCACAGCTGAAAGCCCGAGCCGGTATCGGCCGAGAAACGCGTCGTCGTCTCGAAGCCACCGGGTGCCGAGGGCGGAGTCTGGTCGATGACGCCGGCCGTGCCCAGCAGCAGCACGAAGTCGAACTGGGTGGCGAAGGCCTTGCCGTCCCCGGTCGTCAGCGCGCCGACGTTGAACTGGAGCGTTCCAGCCCCAAGCCCCGGCATCCCCCAGGCCGGGGCCGGCAGGTTGGACGCCACCCAGCCATGGCCGAGCGGATCGGTGCCGGAGGCCCCGCCGCCGAAGGGCACGACAACGGCATGTGCCGCGCCTGCGAAGGCGAGCGTGGCGGACAGGGGAAGAAGAAGGGACAGGCGCATGTGCGACTCCTTGCTGGCTGCAGTCGTACAAGGAGAAGCAAACCGCGTGCCAATCTCCCTCATCCAAGGGAATCAGATGGTTAACGATTGTTGCAGAGATCGTGATGTAAAATTGACCGACTCGATTCCGGTGCTGGCAGGTCAGCTGCCGGAAGGATCTCCGAAAACACGGGCAAATATTTCATCCACATGACGAAAATGATAATCCAGCGTGAACAGCTCATCGAGCTCGTCCGCAGACAGATGCGCCGTCACCTCGGGATCCCCGCCCAGCAGCTCGCGCAGCTGCAGGGCGCCATCCGACTGCCAGACCTTCATCGCGTTGCGCTGCACCACGGCATAGGCCGCCTCCCGCGACAGCCCCGCCTGGGTGAGCGCCAGCAGCACCCGCTGCGAGTGGATGAGGCCGCCCATCCGGTCGAGGTTGCGCCGCATACGATCGGGATAGACGAGGAGCTTCTCGATCACGCCCGCCAGGCGATGCAGCGCGAAGTCGAGCGTCACGGTCGCATCCGGCGCGATGCCCCGCTCCACCGAGGAGTGGGAGATGTCCCGCTCGTGCCACAGCGCCACATTCTCCAGCGCCGGCACGACCGCCGAGCGCACGAGGCGCGCAAGCCCGGTCAGATTCTCGGTCAGCACCGGGTTGCGCTTGTGCGGCATCGCGCTCGAGCCCTTCTGCCCCGGCGCGAACCATTCCTCGGCTTCCAGCACCTCGGTGCGCTGCAGGTGCCGAACTTCGACGGCCAGCCGCTCGATCGAGCTCGCGATCACGCCCAGGGTTGAAAAGAACATGGCGTGCCGGTCGCGCGGGATCACCTGGGTCGAGATCGGCTCGACGGCAAGGCCCAGTTTCGCCGCCACATGCGCCTCCACCCGGGGATCGACATTGGCGAAGGTGCCCACTGCGCCCGAGATCGCGCAGGTCGCGATCTCGGCCCTCGCCGCCACCAGCCGGGCCCGCGCCCGGCTGAACTCGGCGTAAGCCTGCGCCAGCTTGAAGCCGAAGGTCACCGGCTCGGCGTGGATTCCGTGGCTGCGGCCGATGGTGGGCGTCAGCTTGTGCTCGAATGCCCGCCGCTTCAGCGCCGCAAGCAGCGCATCCAGCCCCTCGAGCAGCAGGTCGCTCGCGCGGGCCAGCTGCACGGCAAGGCAGGTGTCGAGCACGTCCGACGAGGTTAGCCCCTGGTGCAGGAAGCGCGCATCCGGCCCCACCTGCCGCTCCACCCAGGTGAGAAAGGCGATGACGTCGTGGCGGACCTCGGCCTCGATCGCATCGATTGCCGCGACATCGATTGTCGGGTCGGTCCGCCACCAACGCCAGAGCGTCTCGGCCGCCGAGCGCGGCACGACGCCCAGCTCGGCTAGCGCATCGGTGGCGTGCGCCTCGATCTCGAACCAGATCCGGTAGCGGGTTTCGGGCGCCCAGATGGCGACCATTTCGGGCCGGGAATAGCGGGGGATCATGGCCCCCGCGCTAGCCCGGCGCGGCGGCGCCCGCAACCGTGGCGAACCTCGCAGCCCTGCGGCGCAGCGCCGGGATCAGGCGCTCGCGAGCCTTCGCTGGCCGGCTGCCACGCGCATCCGCTGCGTTCCCACCAGCTTCGCCGCGCGGGTCGTGACGGGCGCCGTGAACCGCCAGTCGCACACCGCCTCGGCCGGGGTCAGCGCCACATGCATGTAGCCCCGCCGCGCCGTGTCCGCCCATCTGAGGCCGGGATTGGCCGCGACCAGCGCAGAGGCCACGGTCGCCGGCGGCGTGCCCCTCAGATAGGATTCGAACCCCGGCGAGGTGACGGACTGGGTCGCGAACTCGACTCCCGCCGGCCGTCCGTCATTCTCGAGGTCGAAGGCCCAGGCGTTGTGACTGTCTCCGGCCAGCACGACGAGGTCCGCACCGGCGCGCTGCGCGCTCGAGAGAAGCCGCGCGCGCGCGGCCGGATAGCCATCCCAGGCATCCATGTTGAAGGGCATGCCCACGCGCGACAGGAGCTCGGCGGCCCCCAGGAAGCCGGCCACCTGCGCCGGCGCCCCCGGCCCGGCCAGCTGCGAGGCGCCCGGCGGCGCCTTCAGATTGCCCATCACCACCTGCTGCGCCAGGATCTGCCAGCGCACCCCCCGGCGCGCGGCGCCTGCGATCTCGCCGAACAGCCATTTTTCCTGGGGTTCGCCCATGAGCTGCCGGCTGCCGGCCAGCCACTGCTCATCGCGCAGCCGGGTGAGCGCGCCCATACTGTCCGGCCCGGCCTTGATCGCGGCCTGGACGTCGAGCGGCCGGTCGCGCCCGGCAACGCGCGTGTCGAGCCGGTAGAGCACGGCCAGCCGCCCGATGTCATAGCGCGCCCAGGGCTCGTCCGAGACGGGCAGCCAGTCGCGATAGGCGGCGCGCGCCGCCGCCAGCCGCGCGTCCCACGGCCCCTGGGTGCGCGGGTCATGGTTCTCGGCCCCGCCCCGCCAGGCGTCGTTGGCGATCTCGTGATCGTCCCAAACGGTCACGCTCGGCACCGAGGCGTGCAGCGCCTGGAGGTCGGGGTCGGCGCGATAGCTTCGATAGCGCGCCCAATAGTCGGCGCGCGTGACCGTCTCGCCCGCCGGCTCGATCAGCCGGCCCGCCACCGCCTCGGCCGCCCCCGGATAGGTGCCGCGCCCATATTCATAGATATAGTCGCCGAGGTGCACGAACAGGTCGATGTCGTCGGCGGCTGCGGCATGGCCATAGGCGTTGAACCAGCCGAAGGGCAGGTTGGAGCAGGAAAAGACGCCCAGCCGGAACAGGCCCGGCGCGCCATCGGGAAGCGTGCGGGTGCGCCCGACGATCGACCGCACATTCTTCCCCGGCGCGATCCAGCGGTAGTAATGGGTCCGCCCCGGCGCCAGGCCCGTCACCGTCGCCCGCGCCGTCCAGTCGCGCCCCGGCTCGGCGAGCGCCTCGGCCATCACCCGGGCGCGGGCCATGCGCGGATCGCCCGAAACCTCCAGCTTGAGCGGCACCGGCCGGTCCCCGGGGCCGACGTAGCGGGTCCAGAACAGCATCGAGGTCTGCGAGGGCTCGCCGCTGGCGACGCCATGGGTGAAGCCGGCCATTGGCGCCGCCGGCTGGGCGCGGACCTGCCCCGGCAGCAAAAGGCCGGCGGTCCCTGCCGCCGCGCCCGCCAGCACGTCCCGCCGCCTGATCCCCGTTTCCCAGCCTGCCATCGCGCGCTCCTGTCCTCTCGCCTCGCCGCTGCCGGCTAGCCCGCCTCGATGACAGGCGGGTTGCACGGCCATTGCGCCGGGCCAGCAGCCCTGCCAATTGCCCGTCCATGCCGCGCATGCGCAAGAAGGCCGACCTGCCAACCAAGGCATGCGCCCACTGCGGCCGGCCGTTCGCCTGGCGCAAGAAATGGTCGCGCGACTGGGACCGGGTGCGCTATTGTTCGGAAGCATGCCGGGCCGGCAAGACGCCGCGCCCCGATCAGGAGACCCCTTGATGGCAACCCAGCTCAAGCCCCCCGCCGATGTCCGCTCGCAGGTCTCCGAAGCGGAATGGAACCTGCGCGTCGATCTCGCCTGCGCCTACCGGCTCGTCGCCCATTATGGCTGGGACGATCTCATCTTCACCCACCTGTCGGTGCGCGTGCCGGGGCCGGAGCATCATTTCCTCATCAACCCCTACAATCTCATGTTCGACGAGATCACCGCCTCCAGCCTCGTCAAGATCGATGTCGAGGGGCACCCCGTCATGGAGACGCCCTATCTCACCAATCCCGCCGGCTTCACCATCCACTCGGCGATCCACATGGCGCGCGAGGATGCCCATGCCGTCATGCACCTGCACACCCCGCACGGCCAGGCCGTCGCAGCCATGGCCGAGGGGCTGATGCCGCTCACCCAGACGGCGATGCTGATCCGCGACGAGATCGCCTACCACCACTATGAGGGCGTCGCGACCGACCTTGCCGAGCGCGAGCGGCTCGTCGCCGACCTCGGCAGCAAGTCGGCGATGATCCTCAGGAACCATGGCACGCTGACGGTGGGCGAGACGGTCGCCGAGGCCTTCCTCAAGATGTATTTCCTTGAGCGCGCCTGCGAGGCGCAGTGCCTGGCGCTCGCCGGCGGGCCGGCGCTCGTCAACCAGCCGCCGCAGGGCACGCCCGAGAAGGCGGCCGAGCAGGGCCGCGAGGGGCTGAAGCTCGTCGGCAACCTGCTTGCCTGGCCGGCGCTCCGCCGCCGGATGGACCGGCTCGACCCAAGCTACGCCAGCTGAGCCCCCCGCCGGCCGAGCCTTTCGGCGAGTCCGCTGGCCAGCGCTTGCGCGCTGGCGGCGGCCGCCTGCGGCTCACGTCAAGCGGCTCAGCTTCGGCATGGTCGAAAGCCCCTGCCGCTTGGCGATCGTCAGGCGCGTGATCCAGGGCGTGTCCTGGTCGGCGAACTGGGTCGGGGTCATGCCCACGAACTGCTTGAAGTCCCGGATGAAGTGGGACTGGTCGTAGAAGGCGCCGGCGGCCGCCGCCTCCCAGCCGGCATCGGGATCGAGGCCGAGGCGGACAGCCGCCTGCAATGTCCGGTACTTGCGCGCCAGCATCTTCGGGCTCGCGCCATAGACGCGCTGTGCCAGCCGCTCGACCTGCCGCGGGGACATGCCCGTCAGCGCCACCAGGTCATCGACCTGGGGATTGACCGAGCCGGCCAGCCACTCGTCGGCGGCGCGCGTGAACCACATCGGCGGCGGCTTGGCCTGCATCGACAGCAGCAGGAAGAAGGCGTCGGCCGCGGCCACCAGCTCGCGGTGCGATCGCGCCTCGCCCATGCGGTCGAGCGTCCGCCGCGCCATCAGGCCGGCCACATCCTCGAGGTCGGTCACGCTGTCGGCAAAGCCGCTGGCGCCCGCCCCCACCAGCGCCGCCCAGCCGGCCGGCAGCAGCCCGGCGCCCACCAGCCTGAGTGGCCCCGTCGCGCTGAAATGCACGGCGACCGTCGTCGGCCCGCACAGCGCCGCCTGCGGCACCCTGACAGGCGCCCCCCCGCCATAGCTGTAGGTCCCGCCACCGGCGAACATGAAGCGCACCTGCGGCAGCTCCGCGCGCAGCGTGTCGCTGATCACCGGCAGATCGGTTTCGAAGATATAATAGCTCGACACCCAGTCGCGCAGCGGCGCCGCCGGCGAGAAATAGCGCAAGGAATAGGGCGGACTCCTCACCCGCAATCGAACCCGGACATGGCGACCATCCTGCTCTTGGGGCGGAACCCGAAGCCTTCCGCCCTTGTCCCAGCCCCGGCCCGAAGCGCCGGGAAACGCCACAAGAAATTGACAATCCGTCAGAAAACAGCCGGTTCCCGCAATCGGGAACGAGTGTGGAGGATGCGCCCGCCTGCCGCAATGCGTCAAGAAAAAAGACACCCCGGGGCATGGGCCCCGGGGCGCACGAGGTCGGGCGGGGTTGCCTTCGGCGAACGGCCGCCCGTGGGTCGCAGAGCCGATTTACGCCCCCGCGCGGGCGCCTGTCTTGGACGGATGCGACATCAATTCATGCCAGAAGATGCACCGGCCGTCGCAGCCGGGCGGGGAACCGGCCCGCCGCCCCGCGCCACCCATTGCCCGACGAGCTCGCCCAGCACGTCGAGCGGCACATCGCCCGAGCGCAGCACGACATCGTGGAAATCGCGGATGTCGAAGCGGTCGCCCAGCGCTCGGCGGGCCTCCTCGCGCAGCCGCAGGATCTCCAGCTTGCCGATGGTGTAGGCCGTCGCCTGCCCCGGCATCACCGCGTAGCGGTTGACCGCCCCCTCGATCTCGCCGCGCACCGAGGGCGTGTTGTCGAGGTGATACTGGATGGCCTGCTCGCGGCTCCAGCCGAGATCGTGCAGGCCGGTGTCCGTGACCAGCCGCACGGCCCGCCACAGCCCCATCTTCAGCCGCCCGAAATCCTGCCAGGGATCCTCGTAGAAGCCCATCTCCTTCGGCAGCAGCTCGGTGTAGAGCCCCCAGCCTTCCGAATAGGCGGTGAAGCCGCCGAACCGCCGGAAGGCCGGCAGTCCCTTCAGCTCCATCTGGATGGCGCGCTGCATGTGGTGGCCGGGCAGGCCCTCGTGGAAGGCCAGCGCCTCGATCTCATAGGCCGGCATGGCGCGCATGTCGTAGAGATTGGCGTAATAGACCCCGGGCCGCGAGCCATCCTCCGCCGGAGACTGGTAGAAGGCCTTGCCCGCCGTCCGCTCCCGGAAGGGCTCGACGGCCCGCACCTCGAGCGGCGCCTTCGGCAGGGTGCGGAAGGCTTCGGGCAGCCGCCGCTCCATGGCCTCGATGGCCGTGCGTGCGCGGCGCAGATACTCGGCCCGGCCCTCGGGCGTGTCGGGCAGATAATGGGCGTCGCCATCGCGCACCTCGCGGAACAGGTCCTGGAGGTCGCCCTTCACGCCCAGCCTCGGCATCAGGGCGCGCATCTCGTCGTGGATCCGCGCCACTTCCGAAAGCCCCAGCGCATGGACCTCCGCCGGGGTCATGGCCGTCGTCGTGTGGAACCGGAGGCGCTCGGCATACCAATCGCGCCCCTGCTTCAGGCCGGCGATCCCGTCGGTGGCGCGGGCGCGCTTGCCCTGCTGCTCCATCGCCGCGATCAGCCGCCGGTAGGCCGGCCCGACCGACGTGGTGAGCGCCCGCTCGGCCGAGGCGATGAGGCGCGCCTTCTCGGCCTCCGCGATGTCGAGCCGCGCCACCTTGCCCCGGAAGTCGGCCAGCAGCGCCGAATCCGCGCCCGCCTCGAAGGGCGCGCCGCGGATCACGTTCCGGGCCGCGTCGATCACCAGCGGATACATCCAGGCCGGCCCGCCATTGCCGGCCCTCGAGCGCTTGTCCGCGATCGCAACCAGCGCATCGATCTGCGGCCCCAGTCCCTCCAGCCGCTGGACATAGGCCTCAGCATGGGCCGGCGTGTCGATCCGGTGCTGGGCGATCAGGAAGGCCGGCAGCCCCTGGTGCGCGCCCCCCATCTGGTTGAAGGGCAGCTCCAGGTGCCGGAAGGCGTGGGCAGCGGCCATGCGTTCCACCCGTTTCTCGAACAATCGGTAGGACAGCCGCGCCTCGGGCGACAGCGGCGCGTCCGCGAAGTCGCGGCGCATCTCGGCAAGAAACGCCAGCTCCTGCCGCATCGCCGCCTCGGCCGCCGCGTCCGAGGGATCGTTCCAGCGGCCATAGTCGGCATCGCGGATCCCGCGCTGGGTCTTCAGCGTCGGCGCGCGCGCCAGCAGCGCCCGGTCCTGCCGCTCGAACAGCGCCATCAGCGCGGCGTCCGCGCGCGCCGTCGCCTCCGCGCCAGTCCCGGCCGTGGTCGCGGCCAGCGCCGGGGTCCCCATCGGCAGCGCGATCGCCAGCAGCAACGCAAGTTTCACACGAAGCATCACAATCTCCCACCTTGAAGAGGCTGTACCGGGCATAGGCTGCCCCCCGGCTTGCCGCCACCCCCTGCCCTCGCTAGGCCGGGCCGCGCATGTTCGCGCTCGCCCGGCCCGCCCTCTTCGCCCTCGATCCCGAGCGGGCGCATGGCCTGACGATCGCAGCCCTCGCGCATCTGCCGGTTCCCGCCGCGCCGCCGCCCGACCCGATCCTCGCCACCCGCCTCGCCGGGCTCGACCTGCCCTCGCCGGTCGGGCTTGCCGCCGGCTTCGACAAGGACGCGCGCGTGCCCGCCGCCATGCTGAAGCTCGGATTCGGCTTCGTCGAGGTGGGCACGCTCACCCCGCGGCCGCAGGCCGGCAACCCGCGCCCACGCATCTTCCGCCTCGCCGAGGATCACGCCGTCATCAACCGGCTGGGCTTCAACAATGGCGGGATCGCCGCCGCGCTGCCGCGCCTTGCCGCCCGCCACCCGCGCGTCGGCGTGAATGTCGGGGCCAACCGCGACAGCGCCGACCGCATCGCCGACTATGCCGTCGCTGTTGCCGCCGTGCGCGACGTGGCCGGCTGGATCACCCTCAACATCTCCTCGCCCAACACGCCCGGCCTGCGCGGCCTCCAGGACCAGGCGCTTCCCGAGCTTCTGGCTGCCGCCGCCGAGGCGCGTGGGGCCTCCGGCCCGCCGCTCTTCCTCAAGGTCGCGCCCGATCTCGACGCCGCGCAGGTGGAGGCCATCGCAGAGGCCGTGCTCGCCGCCCCGGTCGCGGCCCTCATCGTCGCCAACACCACGCTCGACCGCCCGGCCACGCTTCGCAGCCGCCACGCGACGCAAGCCGGCGGGCTTTCGGGCCGGCCGCTGAAGGCCCGCGCCCAGGCGATGCTCGCCGCCTTCGCTCGGGCGCTGGCCGGTCGCCTGCCGCTGATCGGGGTCGGCGGAATCGAAAGCGGCGCGGATGCCTATGCCCGCATCCGCGCCGGCGCCAGCGCCGTCCAGCTCTACACCGCGCTCGTCTACGAAGGGCCGGGGCTTCCGGCCCGGATCAATGCCGAGCTGGCCGCGCTCGTCCGGCGCGACGGGTTCGCGACGGTGGCCGAGGCCGTGGGCGCCGATGTCCGGGGTTGAGCAGGTGCTGGCCCGCCTCTATCGGGCAGCCATGCGTTTCCCCCTGCTGTCGCTGGCTGCCCTGCTGCTCGCGGCGCCGGCCCTCGCCCAGGGCCAGGCCGCCCCGGTCGAGACCGCGCCCACCGCCCGCTTCTACGAGCCGGGCGACGAAACCGTCCGCCGCGCGCCGGCCGAAACGGTCGCGACGGGCCCGGCCGTCGCAACCGCGGCCGATCCCCGCGCTGCGCTCGCCGGCAAGGCGCTGCTCGATGCCGGCGGCTCGGCGGTCGATGCGGCGCTTGCCATGATGATCTCCTTGACCGTCGTCGAACCCCAGTCGAGCGGGCTCGGCGGGGGCGGATTCCTCGTCGTCCGCGAACCGGAGACCGGCCGCATCGTGACGCTGGATGGCCGCGAGACGGCGCCTGCCGCGGCCCGGCCCGACCGGTTCCTGAAGCCCGACGGCACGCCCATGCCCTTCCCCGAGGCCGTGCCGGGCGGCTATTCGGTCGGCGTGCCGGGCGCGGTCGCCCTCATTGCCGAGGCGCACCGCCGCTGGGGCGTTCGCCCCTGGGCCGAGCTGTTCCAGCCGGCCATCGACCAGGCACGAAACGGCTTCGAGGTCAGTCCCCGCCTCAACCGCTTCACCGCGAGCCGGCTCGACATGCTGCGCGCCAACCCTGAAGCCGCCGCCATCTTCCTCGATCCAAAGGGCCAGCCCTGGCCCGTCGGCCATGTGCTGAAGATGCCGGCGCTGGCCCACGCGCTCGAGACGATCGCGCGCGACGGTCCGGACGCCTTCTATCGCGGGCCCGTGGGCGAGGCCGTCACCAGGGCCGTCGCCACCGCCTTCCGCAACCCCGCCGCGCTCACGGCCGCCGATCTCGCCACCTATCGCGTCGCCGACCGGCCGCCACTGTGCGCCAGCTACCGCCGCTGGCGGCTGTGCACCATGGGCCCGCCGTCCGCCGGCGGGATCGCGACGCTGCAGATCCTGAAGCAGCTCGAACGCTTCGATCTGGCCAAGCTCGGCCCCGACAATGTGCTTAGCTGGCACCTGATCGCCGAATCGCAGCGGCTCGCCTTTGCCGACCGCGAGGCTTGGGGCGCCGACGCCGATTTCGCGCCCGTCCCCGTCTCAGGTCTTCTGGACCCGGCCTATCTCCGGGCTCGCAGCGCGCTCATCCGCCTCGACCGCGCCATGCCGGAGGTGTCGCCCGGCACCCCGCCCGGCGCCGCCCCGCGCGCCGCCCGGCGCCTTGCCGACGTGCCCGCCACCTCGCACATGGCCGCCGCCGACGCGCGCGGGCTGGTCGCCAACCTGACCTCCACCATCGAGGGGCCGTTCGGAAGCGGCCTCGTCGCCTCGGGCATCCTCCTCAACAACCAGCTGACCGACTTCGACCTGAACCCGGTTCGCGCCGACGGCACGCCCGCGCTCAACCGGGTCGAGCCGGGCAAGCGCCCGCGCAGCTCCATGGCGCCCTTGATCGTGCTCGACCGCCGCGGCCGCCCGGTCGCGGCATTCGGCGCGGCCGGCGGCGCCACCATCATCGCCCAGGTGGCCAAGGCGGTCATCGCCCATCTCGACTGGAACCAGTCGATCGAGGACTCGCTCGCCGCGCCGCAACTCGTCGCCGACCGCCGCGGGGTCCGGGTCGAGGCCGACAGCCCCCTGGAAGGCAAGGTCGCCGCCCTGAAGGCGCTGGGACACGCCGATGTGCGCCCCGCCACCCTGCCCCTGAAGCTCAATGCCCTGGCGCGGCAGGGGGCGGGCTGGCGCGCCGCCGCCGATCCGCGCAGCGAGGGCCAGGGGGTCGCCAGCGCGGGCGGCGCAACCGGGAGAGCCAGCCGATGAGCCGGGAAGACATCGAGATCGCCGCGCGCCTGCGCGAGGCCGAGCGCGAGACCGCCGGCACGGGCGTCGAGCGCTGGGACAATCTCGTCCAGATGTTCTTCGCCCAGGCCGAGTCGCTCGGAGACGCCGCCTTCCTGTGGCGCAAGGAAGGGGGCCGCTGGCAGCCGATCAGCTGGGCCGAGGCCGCGCGGACGGTCGCGTCCATCGCGACCGCGCTTCGCGCCGAGGGGCTGAAGCCCGGCAGCCGGGTCGTCCTCGTCTCCGAGAACCGGCCCGAATTCTGCCTGTGGGATCTGGGCATCATGGCGGCCGGCGGCATCACGGTGCCGACCTACACCACCAACACGGCCCGCGATCATTTGCACATCCTCGAGAATTCGGGCGCGGTCGCCGCCGTCGTCTCGACTCCGAAGCTCGCCCGGCCGCTGCTCGAGGCCGCCTACCAGTCCACCCACTGCGCCCATGTGATCGGGATCGAGCCGCTGAAGATGGGCCAGGCCGGCGGCAAGATCGAGCTGATGGACGCCGCCGATCTCCTCGCCCGCCACGCGGGCGATGTCGCCACCGTCCGCGCGGCCGCCACCATGAAGCGCTCGGACACCGCCTGCCTCATCTACACCTCGGGCACGGGCGGCACGCCGCGTGGCGTGATGCAGCACCATGGCGCCATCCTGCACAATGTCGCCGGATGCATCGACATCATCCGGGCCGACTTCCCCGACACGGGGCGCGAGACTTTCCTGTCCTTCCTGCCGCTCTCCCACGCCTATGAGCACACCGCCGGCCAGTATCTGCCGATCGGCTGCGGCGGGGAAATCTACTACGCCGAAAGCCTCGAGAAGCTGGCCGCCAACATGGAGGAGGTGCACCCCTCCATCATGGTGGTGGTGCCGCGCCTGTTCGAGGTGCTTCGCGCCCGGATGCTGAAGGCCATCGAAAAGCAGGGCGGGCTTGCCCCGCGCATGCTTGCCGCTGCCGAGCGCGTCGGGCGCAAGCGCTACGAGACGGGCCGGCTCTCCCTCCTCGACCGGCCGGTGGACTGGCTGGTCGATCGCACGCTTCGCCAGAAGGTGCGCGCCCGCTTCGGCGGCCGGATGAAGGCCATGGTCTCCGGCGGCGCGCCCTTGAGCCCCGAGGTCGGCTTCTTCTTCGATGCGATCGGGATCACCATCCTGCAGGGCTATGGCCAGACGGAGGCCGGCCCCGTCATCAGCTGCAACCGCCCGGCCGCCCGGATCAAGATGCACACGGTCGGCCCGCCCTTGAAGGACGTGGACGTCCGCATCGCCGAGGATGGCGAGATCGAGGTTGCCGGCGAGCTGGTGATGGCCGGCTACTGGGCGAACCCGGAGGAGACCGCGCGCGTCCTCACCGAGGATGGCTGGCTCAAGACCGGGGACATCGGCCTCCTCGACGAGGATGGCCACATCGTCATCACCGACCGCAAGAAGGACATCATCGTCAACGACAAGGGCGACAATGTCTCGCCGCAAAGGGTCGAGGGCCTGCTGACGCTCCAGCCCGAGATCGCCCAGGCGATGGTCCATGGCGACCGCCGGCCTTATCTGGTGGGGGTCGTCGTGCCGGACGCCGAGCATGCCATGGCCTTCGCCGCGAAGGCGGGTGTCCCGGTTGAGAGCCTCGGCACCAATCCCGAGTTCCATCGCACCATCCAGGCCGCGGTCGACCGGGTGAACGCCCAGCTCTCGGTCATCGAGAAGGTGCGCCGCGTGATCCTCGCCGACGCGCCCTTCACGGTCGAGAATGAGCAGATGACGCCCAGCCTCAAGATCCGCCGCCACGTGCTGCGCGGCATCTACGGGGAGCGGCTGGAAGCCCTCTACCGCTAAGGCGAGCGCGGCGGCGCGGCGCGGCGCGGCGCGACCGCGCCTCAGTCCGGGTCGATGATGTGGCTCTCGAGGTCGCCGGCGTGCGCCTCCCTCACCATCCAACCCCGCA
>JBKBUL010000053.1:0-15199 GCA_046290045.1 Sphingomonadaceae bacterium | reverse complement strand
CGACGGGCGCCTCGCTCGGCGCCCAGGGCGAGACCCGCACGCCCGGGCAGGCGTGCGCCATCAGCGCCTCGGTCTCCGGCCGCGCCGGCGCCACGGCCTCGGGCCGCCACCAGCCCTTCCCGTCGCGCGCCAGCCGGATCGCCGGGTCGATGCCGGCGCACAGGCCGCAGCCCGCGCAGGTCCCGCCGCGCATCACTTGGCGCAGGGTCGGGGGAAGCGCTGCCGTCATCGCGCCGCCAGCGCCCGCAGCCGGTCCGCCAGCCAGTCCTCATAGGCGGCAAGCCCGGCCTCGACGGCAGGGCGACCGGCCTCGATCGCGGCGGCCAGCTCGTCGCGCCGCTCGTACCAGTCGAGCGCCTGCGCGACCGCCGCCTCGGTCGAAAGCCCCCGGGGCGGGATCAGCGCCGGGTAGCCGAGCGCCTGGTAGAGCCCCTCGAACTTGCGGCTGTAGGACACCGGCAGCACCGGCACGCCAGCGGACCAGGCGGCGATCGAGGCGTGCATCCGCGCCGCCACCAGGAAGTCGAGGCCGGAGATGTGGGATTTCGCCTCCTCGGCGCTCGCGAAGTCCGGCACGCGGACGGTTCCGGGAAACTCGGCGTTGAGCGCGTCGATCGCTGCCCCATCGTCATCGCGGGCGATGTCGGTGCGCACATGCGCGACCAGCTCGACGGTCGCACCGGTCGCCAGCAGCCCCGCGATCAGCCGCCGCGTGAACTCGGCATAGTCATAGGAGAGGCCATAGTCGTTGCCGCCGCCATAGCCGCCCGCGAACAGCAGGCCCGACACATTCACCCCAACCCGCGTGCCCGGCCCCTTCTTGGCGGGCGTGTAGGGCAGGGCGAAGGCGACATCGATCGCCTGGAACCGCCGCGCGCCCGGCGCCAGTCGGCCGACCGCCTCGAAGCTCAGCGGATCGCGCGCGAACACGGCCTCGGCCGCGTTCAGGGCGCGGGCGGCAAGCCAGCCGTGGGGCTGGCGGCTGAAGGGGCCGATGGTCTGCGGCGCCAGCACCAGCGGCACGCCCTTCCAGCGGCACATCAGCTTGGTCGCGATGATGTAGGCGAAGCGCTTGTCGGGGTAGATGTCGGCGAAGCTGTCGCCAGCGCCGATGTCGAGCATCAGGTCGATGGCATCCAGCGCCCGCCAGTAGCCGCCCGGGCTCGCCATGAAGCGGCCGGTGATGTCGTGGCGGTGGGCGATCGCCGGGTGGCGCGCCTTCGCGCCTGTGTCGGCCGGCCGGAACAGGTGGAATTCGGGCTCCGCTCCGGCGCGCGCGGCGGCGCGGCGCACCAGCTCGATGTCGCCCGAGGTCAGCGCACCAACCCCGAGGTTGCCGCTGCTGTCGCCATGCCACAGCAGGCCGATCCCAAGCCGAGCCACCTGTCCTCTTCCCCTCGCTGCCGGGCCGGCGCCGCCCCCTCGCGCGGGCAGCGCTCCCGGTCGATCAGCCGGCCGGCTGGGCGGCCGGGGCCGGCGCCGCCGGGGCGGGCGACGTCTCGACGGCCGGAGTCGAGGGCAGGCCGGCGGCGGGGGGAGTCTGGCCGGTCACCGCCCCCACGTCGGGCGCCTTGCTCTTGGCGACTTCCCAGCCCGGCTGGAACACCACCCGGTCCTTCATGGCCGCCTGCTGCTTCTTCACCTCGGCTTCCAGCGCGGTCTGGATGCGCTGGTTGCGAAGGAAGTTGGTGGCGAACTCGCGCGCCTTGTCCCCGGTGAAGGGCTCCACGCGCGTCGCCTGCACCTGGTTCACCAGCATCACCGGCCCCGGCGCACCGGGCACGTTGCTGGCGAACATGAACAGCTCCTTGGGATTCTTGTCGAGTACCTTGTTCAGCTCGCCGACGAAGGCCGGATTGGCGCCCAGCGTGTCGAGCGTCGCCGGCTGGCGGCGGAAGGGGATGTTGTTGGCGTTGAGCAGCGCTTCCACCGCCTCCATCGTCTTCGCCTGCTCGAAGCCCAGCTCGGCGATGTTGTCGGGGCGGATGAACTGGATCTGGTCCACGGTCATCACGCGACGCTCGCGGAACATGGAGGGGTTCTCGTCCATGAACTTCACCGCCTCGTCGCGGGTCGGCGCCACCACCTTCTGGGCGATGTCGCGGGCCAGCGCCTGCACCTTCAGCTGCTCGATGGCGCGGCGCTGCTGCAGCAGGAATTCCGGCGTCTTGTGGAGGCCCTGCTCCTCGGCTGCCTTCACCAGCATGCGCCGGGTGATGATGTTGTTGAGCGCCGCCTTCTCGGCATCGCGCCGGGTCATGGTCGGCGGGATCGGGGTGCCGGCCAGCTCGGCATTCACTTCCAGCGCGGTGATCTCCTGCCCGTCCAGCGTCGCGACGACCTGGCCGGTCGGCGCCTTGGCTTCCTTGTCGCCGCCGCCGATCAGGCCGCAGCCGGACAGGGTCAGGGCGGCAGCGGCCAGCAGCAGGGGGGTGCGAAGGCGGGCGAGCGGCTTGGCGGATTGGGCGGTCATCGGCGTGGGTCCTTTCGGTGAAGACGTTTCGGTCGAAGCGGGAAACAAGCTGCTCAGCCGCCGCGCGACAGGCCCAGCAGGGCGCGGGCCATGGCGGCGGCCTTCTTCGGCTGCCGTCTCAGCAGTCGCCGCCCGATCAGCGCGAGCCCGAGCGGATACTGAAGCGGCAGCAGCAGCGGGAAGTTGCGGCGGTAGAACTTGATCCGGCTGCGCATGAGATAATATTCCGACAGCTCGGAGCGGTTGCCCTTCTTGCTCGACGAGCCGATCGAGCCGCCCTCCTTGTGCCAGATGATGGCCCCATGCGCGAAGGCGATGGCGAAGCGGCCCCGGTTGCGGACCGACCAGTCCATCTCCTCGAAATAGAGGAAATAGCTTTCCTCCATGAAGCCGACGGTCTCGAGGAAGGCCCGGCTCACCGCGATCGAGGCGCCCAGCACGAAATCGGTTTCCGACGCCACCTTCTTCGGGTCGAAGGGCCGCGTCACCGGCTGGTTGGCAGCGATGCCGACGCTGTTGCCGGTCAGCAGCTTGAACTTCATGCCATTGAGAAGCTGCCACATGCCGGGCCGGTGGTAGAAGCGCACCTGGGTGCCGCACATGCCGACCTTGTGGGTCGCGTCCATCCGCGCGATGAGCGCGCGCGGCGCGCCAGGGTCCACCACCGTGTCGTTGTTGAGGCACCAGCAGTAGGCAATCGCCGGATCGTTGAGGGCATGGCGCATGGCCAGATTGTTGCCGCCGGCAAAGCCGCGGTTCCACGACGACCAGATGAAGGTCAGCAGCGCCTCGCCAGGCCGGGCCGTCTCGGCCTCCTCGTCCGACAGTTCCTGGTAGGGCAGCGGCTTCGCGAGCGGCGGCCGGGTCAGCCGTCCCAGCGGCCCGGCCGGCGGCTCATAGGCCGTGCGCCCGTCGGCCCAGGCCTTCAGCTTCGCCACGCTGTCGTCGTCCGACGCATTGTCGATCACGATCACGCGCACCGGCACATCGGTGCGCATCAGCGACTCCAGCGCCTCGATCGTGTCGTCGGCCCGGTTCCAGTTGATCATCGTCACCGCCAGCCGCGGCGCCGCACCCCGCGCCAGCGCGTTGGCCGCGACCCCGCTGGCCTCGGCGGCCGCGGCACCGCTGCGTCCCGTCGTCGCCGGCGATGCCGGGCCGTCGGCCTTCGCGCCGATCACCCTGGGGGCCGCTGCGGCCCTGTCGGCCGCCCCGCTGCCCGCCACACCCGTCGTTTCCTGCAAGCTGTCCGTCATGCCCGGTTCCACTGCATCTGCGCGCCCGACCCCCCTTCGCGTGCCACGCGGCGCATCTCGCGGAAGCGGAACCAGCGGATCCGGAACAACACCCCGATCCCCCGCACCCGCCCCGTCAGCGTCGGCACCCGCGCGGACAGCAGCAGCTTCGGCGTATGCACCAGCGCCGAAGCCAGCACCAGCACCGCCCGCGCCTGCCACTTCAGCCGCGCGATCGGTCCGCTTCCCACCTCATGATAGCCATGGCCGATCATCCGCGCCCAGCGCCGCTCGAGATCCGCCACGCTCAGCCGGGCGGGGTGGAAGATCAGCATGCGCGGCACGTAGCGGGTCGGGTGGCCCAGTCCGACGGCGCGCTGCCCCCAGTCCGTGTCCTCGGCCTGGTCGATCCCCGCGAACGGCCCCACCGCGTCGAACACCTCGCGGCTGACGGCGAGATTGGCGGTGATCGAAAAGCCCTTCTGGCGGATGTACATCTTCTGCCGAAAGGAGAAGACGGCCTCGAACGCCTCGATCCCCCGGATCGATCGCGGGTCGCGGAAATCGATTCGGACGTCGCCGCCAACCGGCTGCGCCGGCTTGCGCTCGACGGCGCGGACGGCGGCGATCAGCCAGCCCGGCGCGACCCGGCAGTCGGCATCGGTGAACACCAGCACTGGCGCACGGGCGTGGGCGACCCCCAGGTTGCGCGCCGGCCCCGGCCCCGGCGTCCGCTCCACCAGGAAGCGCACCCCCGGCCAGGAGGCGGCGATCACGTCGAGCGGCACCCGCGAGCCATTGTCCACCACGATGATCTCGAACCAGCCATGGTCCAGCCGCTGGCTGGCGACCGACTGCAGGCATTTCACCAGCAGTTCGGGCGTGTTGAGATGCGGGATCACCACGCTGGCGCGCGGCGGGTCGGGGCGCGACGGCACCGTCGCGGCGACCACCAAGCCCCTGGCCGCCGGGCCGATCCGCCGATGCGCCGTCACGCCGCCACCTCGAGCGCCCGAAGCCGCTCGGGCGTCGGCGCATGCAGCACTTCCGGCGCGCGCGCCTTCAGGGCCATCAGCTCGGCGCGGCTCATCCGCCACCACTGGCTGGCCTCGATCGCCTCGATCAGGTCGGGCGCGAAGCGCAGCCGCATCAGCTTCGCCGGCACGCCCGCCACCACGCCATAGGCCGGCACGTCGCGGGTCACGATCGCGCCCGCCCCGATCACCGCGCCCCGGCCGATGCGGCCGCAGCCGGGCAGGATGGTCGCATTGTGCCCCACCCACACATCATCTCCGATCTCCAGCCAGGAATCGCGAACCGGCGGCCCGTCCGGCCCCTCGTAGAGGAAGGGGTGCGTCGTCAGCGCGCTGTCGGGATGGTCGAGGTCGACGATCCGCGCCGTCTTGGCGAACGAGCAGTAGCGCCCGATCCGGGTGCGCGGCGGGATGCGCCAGCGGTCGAAGCAGCCGTAGGAATAGAGCCCTACCTCCACCTGGAAGGCTTGCGCAAACCACTCCCGCAGCGCGACGCTTTCATACTCGTCGCGGCGCAGCCAGCGCAGCTTCGCCTGGTAGCGGATGGAGGCAAGAAGGCCCATGGCCGCCTAGCGTCCGGCCCTCGCCAGGGCGGCCGAGAGGCCCAGGAGCTGCGCCACGCCCTGCGTGCGGAAGCGGTAGCGCGGCTCGCGCCCGCCCTCGCCCGGGTCGCGGTCGAACAGGTCGATGGCCCCCGTCAGCCGGTCGAGCAGGCCCGCCGCCTCGCGCGGGTCGGCCATGCCAGCCTCGGCGGCAGCGTCGTGCGCGGTGAACCAGCCGTCGGGCGTGCCCGAGGCGCGCGCCGCGCCGATCAGCAGCGGCCAGCTGTCGCGCACCTCGGGGCGAAGCAGCTGCGCCTGCACCCGGCGCGGCAGCCCGGCATTCCATTCGGCGAGCACCGCCTCGGTGCCGGCCAGCACATCCTCGGCGCCGACCGCGCGCCGGCCGTCGTCCAGCGCCCGCGCGCCCGCGCGCCCGCCCAGCAGCCGCACCAGATAGGGCGAGCCGCCGGCCATGGTCAGGATCAGATCGCGGGCGTCGCGCGCGAAGGCAAGGCCCGTCGCTTCCTCGGCGCGCGCCAGGATCTCGCGCATCTCCTCGGCGCCCATCGGCCCCACGGCCAGCCCCACGATGTTGCGCCGGATCGACGGCGTGAATCCGATCAGCTCGTCGAGGTTGGAGGCGACGCCCGTCAGCAGCAGCTGCACCCTGGACGCACGGTCCGACAGGTTCTTGATCAACTCGGCCACGTCGCGGCGGAAGGCAGGGTCGGCCACCCGGTCATATTCGTCGAGGATCAGGATCACCCGCGTGCCCACCAGCTGCCCGAACAGGTCGGCAAGCTCGCGCGGGTCGACCGGATGGTCGCCCAGCAGGTCGGCGAAGCTCCGCTGGTGCTCGCGCTCGTCGGCCGTCGGCGAGACGGCCCGGTGATAGAGCAGCGGGATCTGCTCGGCGAAGGTGCGGAACATCTCGTCGAAGCGCGCCTCCACACCGCAGCTGCCATAGAGCACGAGGTAGCGCGCCTCGCGCGCCGTCTCAGCGAAGACGTGGATGAGGCTGGTCTTGCCGATCCCCCGCTCGCCGTAGAGCACGACATGCGCGCGCTGCTGCTCGATGGCGGCGATGAGGGCCGCCAGCGTCTCGCGCCGGCCGGCGAACCGCTCGCGCGAGGTGACCGGCTGCGAGGCCGAGAGCGCGTCGGCCAGCGCCAGCCGCGCCCGGCCCGGCGCATCCTCGGGCAGCGCCTGCGCGGCGTCGCCCAGGTCGTCGGTCGCGCTCACGGCAAAGCGCGGCAGGCCGGCCGAGGCGCTGCGCGCCCGCGCGCCCGCCGCCGGGTCCTGGCCCGTCGGGCCGCGCCGGAAGATCATGCCGAGGCCCCGCGCCCCGGCGGGACGCGGCGGCACGATCGGCCCGGCCTCCAGCGATGAATCCATTCGTCCAACCCTTCGGCTCGCATCGTCACCCCCCGCCTGCGCCCGGTGGCCCGGACGGCCGACCGGCCCTCCCCCGGCACCACGTGTCGCCGGCAAGGCAGGCGAACCCCTGCGGTCTTGCCGGCTCCATGCCATCTCTTTGCCGCCGCCCATAGCCCAGATACGGCCTGTGCAACAATCTTTCGCGTTTTCAGAATGGTTTCCCCTTTTGCTTTAAGACGAGAGCGCGTCTATGGAGCAACTTGTTAACGCGTGCGGAGGTGCAGCGGGGCCCTGCCTCGCGTCGTTGGAGGTTGCGGGGTCAGGCCCCGCAGGAAGAGGGGTTGGGGATGCAGCCAGTCGATGCGGTGCGGCGCGGTGCGGCCAGGCGGCTAGCCCTGCCCATGGCCCTTCTCCTGGTGCCGGCGCCGCTTCTCGCGCAGGAGCCTGCCCCGTCCGCCGTCCCGCTGGTCGAAGCCGATCCCCGCCGCGTGCTGGGCGATGAAGCGCCGTTCCTGGGCGGGCTCGACATCCTCGCCGGGATCGGCCTCAGCCTGCGCGCCGGCCTCACCACCGAATATACCGACAATGTGTCCAACCGCTCCTTCGGGTCGGGCGGGCTCGACAGCCGGTCGGACTGGATCTTCCGTCCCTCGGTCGGGATCGAGGTGGGGCGCGCCATCGGCCGCCAGCGCCTGTTCGTCAATGCAGGGGCCAGCCGCTCCTTCTACGCCCGCAACGACATCCTCAATCGCAACCGCTTCAACGTGGATGGCGGGCTCGCCTGGGCGCTCGGCGCGCGCTGCGGCGGCCGGGTCCAGGGCGGCTGGAGCACGCGCGAGGGCTTCCGCGACCTGTTCGAGGATGTGGTGCCCTCCACGACCCGCAACACCCGCTTCTTCGCCAATGCCGCCTGCCAGACGGCGACCGGCCTTGCGCCCAGCGTCAGCTACGACTGGTCGCGCACCCGCAACCGCTCGATCACGGTCGCCGGCTTCCCCGTCATCGACCGCAGCTTCTCCGACGTCCAGTCGCAGGGCGTCTCGGCCAGCCTCGGCTATCCGCTGTCGGCGCGCGGCCAGGTCGGCGTGCAGGGCAGCTGGCGCGAATATGAGTTTCCGAACCAGCCGCTTCCCGACGGCACGGCGAACGGCAATGAAGTGCTCTCGGGCTCGCTGTTCCTGAACTACCGGCTCGGGCCGTCGCTTCGCGCCAATGCCTCGCTCGGCACCACCCGAGTCAACCCGCGCGACGATCTCACCCCCTCCTTCAGCGGCCTGACCTATTCGGGCGGGCTCAACTGGTCGGGGCCACGGCTCGGCGCCAGCCTCTCCTACGGGCGCAGCGTCAGCGGCTCGCGCGGCGGCACCGCCAACTATTCGATCGCCAACAGCTTCAGCGCCGGGGTCAATTATCGCGCGTCCGACCGGGCGAGCGCGGCCGCCGGCTATGCCCGGGTGCGCCAGACCAACCGCGGCAATGCCGCCTTCCCCGAAACGAACCGCCTGCTCGGCTACACCGGCAACCGCTATTTCATCGGCGCCGACTATCGCTTCAACCGGATCCTGTCGGCGAGCCTCGACCTTAACCATCAGCAGCGCTCGTCAACGCCGTCACAATTCGACTATGATGCAACGTCGGTCATCCTCGGCCTCAGGGCCCGGCTCTGACCGCCCGCCGAACCGGATGAACCACCAGGGAAAGCCAGCCGAATGGGCCTGACGACGATGACGAACCGCTCCCGCCGCACGCCGCTCGCCCTTCTCGCCGGCCTGTTCGCGGCGCTGGTCGCGCTGCTGCCGGTCCCGGCCGCCGCCCAGGCGCCGGCCAATGCCTATGTGCTCGGCCCCAACGATCTCATCACCGTTGTCGTCTACGGCCAGTCGGAGTTCAACGTGCAGACTCGGATCAAGCCCGACGGCTCGATCGTGATGCCGCTCATCGGCCGCGTGCAGGCGCAGGGCAAGACGGTGATCACGCTCGCCGAGGAGGTGCAGCGCCGGCTCGAATCCGGCAATTTCCTGCGCAACCCGATCGTCAATGTCGAGGTCAACGAATACAATAGCCGCTTCGTCCGCGTCGCCGGCAAGGTCGGCGCGCCGGGCCTCGTCCCGCTCGAGCGCTCGAATCGCCTGCTCGACGTGCTGCTGCGCGCCGGCTGGGTCCGCGACGACGGCTCCGACACGATCCTCGTCCGCCGCGCCGGGGACGGCAAGGAGGTGCGGATCAACTCGGCCGACCTCGCCCGCGGCAATGCCCAGGATCTCGCGCTCGAGGCCGGCGACACCGTCTTCATCGACACCGCCGAGGTCGTCTTCGTGACAGGCGCGGTCAACCGGCCCGGCCGCTACCCGCTGACGCCGGGCATGACGGTCACCGAGCTGCTGGCGACCGCCGGCGGAGTCGCGCCCACCGGCTCGGCCAACCGGGTCGGGCTCCGGCGCGGCGGCGCCGCGCGCGAGACCGACGCCGACGGCCAGACCCGCCTGCAGCCCGGCGACATCATCAACGTGCGCGAGCGCCTGTTCTGACCCCGGGGAGACACGTCCCATGAGCCTCGTCCAGTTCCTCCGCATCCTGTTCGCCCGCTGGAAGCTCATCCTGGCGACGCTGGTCGCCTGCGTGGCGGTCGCGTCCACCATCGCGGTGCTGCTGCCCAAGCGCTATCCGGCCACCGCGCGCGTCATGCTCGACATCGGACGGCCCGACCCGGTGACCGGCCAGTCGGTCAGCGCCCGCGACCGCGGCTATGTCCGAACCCAGGTCGAGCTCATCAAGGACATGCGGGTCGCCGGCGCCGTCGTCGACCGGCTCGGTCTCGCCAACGATCCCGCCACGATCGAGGCCTATCGCGCCACCGGCCGAAGCGAGGCCGATGGCGGCATCCGTTCCTGGATTGGCCGGCAGATCATCGAGAACACCGATGCCGGGCTGGTCGCCGGCTCCAACATCCTCGAGATCAGCTACCAGGCCAATGATCCGGATCGGGCCAAGGCGATCGTCGGCGTCCTTCGCGACGCCTATATCGACACGGCGCTGCGCTTCCGCACCGACGCCGCCGACCGCTCGAGCGACTGGTTCCGCCAGCAGGCCGAGCGCTCGCGCGAGGCGCTTCAGGCCGCCGAGCGCAACCTCGCCACCTACATGGACGAGAACCGCATCATCGTGATCGGCGGAGTCGATGGCGATACTGCCAAGCTGCAGCAGCTGCAGGCAGCGCTCCAGCAGGCGCGCGGCTCCCAGAGCGCGGCCGAGACGGCGGCGGCCGCCTCGGTCGGAGTCAGCCCGGCCGTCAGCCAGCTCGAGATCTCGCTCGCGTCGATCGACGACGAGATCGCGCTCGCCGGCGCCCGGCTCGGGCCGGAGCATCCCAGCTACAAGGCGCTGCAGGCCCGTCGCGCCACGGTGCAGCGCGCGCTGAACCAGGCCCGTTCGCAATCGGGCGCGGCCGTCAGCGCCATGGCGAGCGCAGCCCGCAAGTCGGTTGCCGAGCTCGAGCAGGAAGTGGCCGCCCAGCAGCAGGTCGTGCTCGAGCGCAAGCCGGTCATCGACGAGCTGGTCCGCCTCTCGCGCGAGGTCGAGCTTCGCCGCCAGCAATATGAGCAGGCGCAGGCACGCGCCGCGCAGCTCCGGCTCGAGGCCGACGTCTCGGAAACCGGCCTCGTCGTGCTGGGCGACCCGGTCGCCTCGCGCACGCCCTCCTATCCCAAGGTCAACCAGATCATCGGGCTGTCGATCGCCTTCGGGCTCGGCCTCGGGATCCTGGCCGCCATCGTCGCCGAGTTCATCGCCCGGCGCGTCCGCGGGCAGGAGGATCTGGCCTATGCCGCCGGCGTCCCCGTGCTTGTCACGGTCGGCGCCACCGCGCCCTCGCCGCTCCGGCTTCGCCTCCAGAAGCTGCTCGGCCGCCGCCCCCCCGAGGAACCGGGCTCGGGCGAACTTCAGGCGATCTGACCCATGACCGACATCGACATCGAACCGCACGGCCGGGGCGAGCTGGTCTCGTCCGACGCGCTCCTGCAGACGGGCGCGCTCACCGACGACCAGGCCCGGGTCGTCGCCGAGCACCAGGCGCGCACCGGCCAGTCGTTCGACCAGGCCGCGGTCGCCCTGGCGCTCGCCACGGAAGAGGATGTGGCGCTCGCCCGGCAGGCGCTCGCCGGCAACCTCGCGCTCCAGCTGCAGCCCTCGGCGACCGTCTCGGACGAGATCGTGGTGCTGTCCGATCCGGCCAGCCCGCGCGCCGAATCGCTTCGCCTGCTGCGCACCCAGATCATTGCCCAGCATGTCGGCGCCGGCCGGCGGGCGTTCGCGGTCACCGGCGCGACCGATGGCTCGGGCGTCACCTTCATCGCCGCCAATCTCGCCGCCGCGCTCTCGCAGGTGGGGATCAAGACGCTGCTGGTCGATGCCAATCTGCGCAACCCGCGGCAGGATGCGGTGTTCGGGATCGATCCCAACGGGCCCGGCCTCTCCTCCTATCTCGCGCTGGAGGCCAACCGGCCGGAGCGGGTGGTCTATGCCAATGTCCTGCCCAACCTGTCGGTCGTCCCGGCCGGCCCGCCGGTCGCCCGGCCGCAGGAACTGCTCTCGGGCGCGCGCTTCCGCACCGGGGTCGACATCCTGCTTCGCCAGTATGACGTCGCCGTCTTCGACACGCCGGCCACCAACGAGAATGCCGATGCGCTGACGGTTGCCGGCGTGCTCGGCTATGCGCTGGTCGTCGCCCGGCGGGATCACAGCTTCGTCAAGGATGTGCAGACGCTCTCGGCGCAGCTCGCGGCCTCGCGCGCCACGGTGATCGGCGCCGTCCTCAACGATTACGACGACTGACCGGGCGGAGCCGGGCCCTCCCATGACGGTCGCGACCGAGGTTCGGGCCTCCGGCCTGCTGGCAACCGCCCGGCGCTACCCGGTGCTGGCGGTCGGCCTGCTCGCCATTCTGCTGCCCACGCTCTACGCCATGGCGACCCAGAGCTGGACGCGCGAGGAAGGCGTGCACGGCCCGCTGGTGCTGGCAACCGCCGTCTGGCTCGTCTGGCGCAGCTGGGACGAACTCGTCGCAGAGGCCCGCCCCGGCAATCTGGCGCTTGCCGTGCCGGCGCTCGTGCTGATGGGGGTGGCCTATGCCTTCGGCCGCGCCTTCGATTTCCTCATGATCGAGGTCGCCGCCCTTCTCGGCGCGCTTCTCGTGCTCGCCTATGCCTTCGCCGGGCTCGGGGTCCTCAGGAAGATGTGGTTTCCCATCCTCTACCTCGGCTTCCTGATCCCGCTGCCCGGCTGGCTGCTCGACCAGCTGACCCAGCCGCTCAAGATCCTCGTGTCCGACGTGGTCACCTGGATCCTCGCGGCGGCCGGCTACCCGATCGTCCAGGTCGGGGTCACGCTCTACATCGCCCAGTATCAGCTCCTCGTCGAGGATGCCTGCGCCGGCCTCAACTCGATCATCAGCCTGACGGCGGTCGGCCTCTTCTACATCTACCTGCTGCACAATGCGTCCTGGCGCTACGCGCTGCTGCTGTTCGCCTTCCTGCTGCCGATCGCGATTGCCGCCAACGTCGTCCGTGTCATCATCCTGGTGCTCCTCACCTACTATGCCGGCAACGAGGTGGCGCAGGGCTATCTCCACGACTTCGCCGGGATCGTGACCTTCGTCTCGGCGCTGCTGCTCATCTTCCTGCTCGACACGCTGCTCACGCCCGTGCGGCGCTGGCTGTCGGGCCCGACGAAGGAGGCGGGCGATGGTCAGACGGCGTGACGTCCTGCTCGGCGCGCCGCTGCTGCTGGCGGCCGGCGGCGCGCTCGCGCTCACCCCGCGCCGCACCCTCAACCTGCTCGGCGACGGCGATCTCGAAAAGCTGGTGCCCAACGAGATTGGGCCCTGGTCGGTCACGCCGTCCAACGCGATGATCCTGCCCGAGGCGGCCGAGGGCAGCCTCGCCGACCAGCTCTACAGCCAGACGGTCAGCCGCCTCTACCTCGCCGAGCGCGAGATCCCGGTGATGCTGGTCATCGCCTATGGCAGCACCCAGTCGGACCAGCTGCAGCTGCACCGGCCCGAGGTCTGCTACCGCGCCTTCGGCTTCGAGGTGACGGGCTCGCGCGCGGTGACCATCCCCGTTGCCCCGCCCGCAATTCTGCCGGCGCGCGAACTGGTGGCCAGCACCAACGAGCGAACCGAGCCCATCCTCTACTGGACCCGCATCGGCGACCATCTGCCGGCCAGCAGCCGCGAGCAGCGGATCATGAAGCTCAGGTCGGAACTCGCCGGCTATGTCGCCGACGGCGTGCTGGTGCGCCTGTCCACGGTCGGCGATCCCGATCCCGAGAAGTTCGGCGCGCTCGAGCGCTTCGCGAAGATGATGCTCGATGCGACCGATCCCGCCGGGCTTCCGGCGCTCCTCGGGCGGCCGCTTGCGGCGGCCATCAAGGCCCAGGCAGCCCGGGCGGGGCCTGCGGGAGCCGGGGGCAGCGGATGAACGGCGCGGCGCGACTCCGGCCCCAAGGGGCACGACGGCCGGGTTCAGTCCCCCATGTTGCCGAAGGGTTTCAGGACATAGTGGATGAAGCCGAGGATCGCGAGGATCCCGGCAATGGCCATCGCGTGCCACAGCGTGTCGCCCGTCTCGACGGCATGGTTGCCCACCTGGTTGATGACCGCGCAGGCGACGGAGGCCGCGAAATAGGGCCACATCTGGTCGCGAACCGGGCCGACCGAGCGCTGCAGGAACAGCACGATCAGACCCGCGAAGATCGCGACCGTCACCCAGTCATAGACGGTTTCCATGTGGCGCGTCCTCCCACCCCTTGGCGCTTCGCTAGCCGCAGCCGCCGGGTCCTGCAACGGCGCAATGGGGTGAACGGCGCTCGCCATCTGAACATGGGATGGCAGCGGGCGCGGCCATGAACGAGATCAACAGCCCCCCCCGCGCCGATCCCGGCCGCCCGGCGCCGCCGACGCTTGCCGCCGTGCCCGGCTCCAGCGTCCCCATCGACTTCATCATCTTCCTCGTTCGCATCGTCGAGTTCCTGACGGTGATCGGCGCCGGGATCGCGGCGCTCAGCTTCTGGGCCGAGCAGCTGCCTTCCGAGGACATCGCCCTCTACGGCCGCTCCATGCTCGCCGGCGCGCTCATCTTCGCGCTCGTCGCCGAGATCATGGGCAGCTACGATGTCGATTGCCTCTTCTCCCTGCGCAACGCCTGGCAGCGCGTTCTGTCCTCCTGGGCGGTCACCGGCCTGTTCCTCGTCACCGTCGGCTTCCTGCTGAAGGTGCCCGAGGCCTTCTCGCGCGGCTGGGCGATCAGCTGGTTCGTCAGCGCCGCCGTCATGCTGGCGGCCACGCGCGCCGCCATGACGATGTGGATCCGCCGGCTCAAGGGCCAGGGGGTGTTCAACAGCCGCGTCGCCATCTTCGGCGCCGCCGCCCAGGGCCAGCGGCTCGCGCACTATATCCGCGGCAACAACAAGCTCACCATCAGCCTCGTCGGCTTCTTCGACGACCGGCGCGACGGCCGCGTTCCCATCCTCGTCGATGACCTGCCCGTCTTCGGCACGTCCGACGATCTCGTCCGGATGATCCGCGAGGGCCATATCGACCAGGTGATCGTGGCGCTGCCCTGGTCGGCGGAGCAGCGCATCCAGCAGGTCGTGCAGAAGCTCGCGCTCACCCCCGTCCGGATCCGGCTGGCGCCCGATCTCGCCAGCTTCGCCTTCGCGCACCGGCCGCTGGTGCTGCTGGGCGACGTGCCGGTCATCACGCTGTTCGAGCGGCCGATCTCGGGCACGGACGCCATCGTGAAACGCGCCGAGGATCTGGTGCTCACGATCCTCATCCTCGCGGTCCTCTGGCCGCTGATGCTGCTGGTCGCGCTCGCCGTGAAGCTCGACAGCCCCGGTCCCGTCTTCTTCCGCCAGCCGCGCGAGGGGTTCAACAACCAGAAGTTCGAGGTACTCAAGTTCCGCTCGATGACGCACGACGCCTGCGAGACGGACGGAATCCACCAGGCGACCCGCGGCGACAAGCGGGTCACCCGGGTCGGGCGCATCATCCGCGCCACCTCCATCGACGAACTGCCGCAGCTGCTCAACGTGCTGAAGGGTGACATGAGCCTCGTCGGCCCCCGCCCGCATGCCCCCTCCACGCGGGCCGGCGGCCGGCTGTTCCACGAGGTCGTGCAGACCTACGCGGCCCGCCACAAGGTGAAGCCGGGAATCACCGGCTGGGCGCAGGTCAGCGGCTGGCGCGGCGAGACGGACACCGAGGAAAAGCTGGTCAAGCGCCTCGAGCACGACCTCTACTATATCGAGAACTGGTCGGTTCCCTTCGACCTCTACATCCTCGTGCGCACCGTGTTCGCGGTGCTGTTCCCGAAGAACGCGTTCTAGTCCGGCCCTCAGGCGCCGGGCGCCGCCCATCCGGGCGGCTTGGCTTCCTCGCACAAGCTCGGGCGCGCAGTCGCGCTTGCGGCCGCTGGCGCGGCCGTTTCTTTCTCGCCCTCAGGCGCCGGGCGCCGCCCATCCGGGCGGCTTGGCTTCGCG
>JBKBUL010000052.1:0-15839 GCA_046290045.1 Sphingomonadaceae bacterium | reverse complement strand
GTCTGCGCTCGGCGGCCAGCCGCTCGGCGCGGCCGCGCGCGGCCTCGGCCTGGGCGCGGACGCTGCGCGATTCGGCCAGCAGCGCGGCATGCGCCTCGACCGCGCTTGCCAGCGCGCGTTCAGCCTCGGTTGCCTGGCGTTCGGCCTCGCAAACCGAGTCGCCGGCGGCCGGCAGGGCCGCCTCGGCCTCGGCCTTGGCCTTGTGCTGAGCCGCCAGCTCCTCGGCGAGCCGCGCGCGGGTGGCGGCCGAATCGCGGATCCGGGCCGCTTCGCCCGCCGCCTCGGCCGCCGCGGCCTCGATCGCCGCGTCGAGATCCGCGAGCCGCTTTGCGAGCGCCGCGCGCTCGGCAACCAGCGTTGCACGCTCGGTCGAGAGACGCTGCACGATCGCCGCCGCCGACGCTTCGGCCTGGCGGCGGGCCGGAAGCCCCGAGGCGGCCGCCGCCTGCTCGGTGGCGGCGCGGGCGGCTGCCTCGACCGCCTCGGCCAGCGCGGCATCGGCCTGGACCAGCTCGCGCTCGGCGGCCTGAAGTGCTTCGACGGCTGCCGTCCAGGCCAGTCGAAGCAGGCCGGCCTCGGCAGCACGGATCCGCTCGGACAGCTGGCGGTACCGCTCGGCCGCCTTCGCCTGCCGCTTGAGGCCCGCCGCCTGGGCTTCGGCCGCCTTCATCACATCATCGAGCCGGACGAGATTGGCATCGGCCGCGCGCAGGCGCTGCTCGGCCTCGCGCCGGCGGACGTTGAGGCCGGCGATCCCGGCGGCCTCCTCCAGAAGCTGCCGCCGCTCCTGCGGGCGGGCATTGATGATGGCGGCCACCCGCCCCTGGCTGACGAGGGCCGGCGAGTGCGCGCCCGTCGCCGCATCGGCAAACAGCAGCGCCACATCCTTCTGGCGAACCTCGCGGCCGTTGACCGAATAGGTGGAGCCTTCGCCGCGGACGATGGCGCGACTGACCTCCAGCACAGGCTCGGCGTTGAACTCGGCAGGCGCCTTCCGGTCCGCATTGTCGAGGGTGAGGCGCACTTCGGCGAGGTCGCGGCTGGGGCGGCGCGCCGTGCCGGCGAAGATCACGTCATCCATGCCGGCGCCGCCGGCCGCCACGCGAAGCGAGCGCGCCGAGCTTTCGCCCATCACCCAGCGCAGGGCCTCGAGCAGGTTCGACTTGCCGCAGCCATTGGGGCCGACGATTCCCGTCAGCCCCTCGCGGATGACGAGGTCGGTCGGCTCGACGAACGACTTGAAGCCGGCGAGGCGAAGCGCGACGAACTTCAAGGCCGGCGGATCCGCATCAGAGCGCGTCGGCGATCTTTGGCTGGAGCTGCGCCCAGGTGGTGACCCCTTCCAGCTTCTTGCCATTGAGCAGGAAGGTGGGCGTGCCGCTGATCTGGTAGGCAGCGGTCGCAGCGTCGCGCTGCGCCGCCAGCCGGTCAAACGGCGCGGTGCCGGCCAGGCATTGCTCGAACTTCGCGCGCGGCAGGCCGCGGGGGCGCGCGAAATCGTGGAACCTGGCCGCGTCCGCCGCGCCGATCAGCTGCCGGTCGGCCGGGAGCTTGCCCACGGCCTCGATGTCGGCGGGCTTCACCTCGGTGATCGGCTTCACCCAGCTTTCCTGGTTGCGGTAGAGTTCGTTTGCCCAGACGAAGAAGCGATCCGGCCCCTCGCATTTCGCGACATTGGCGGCAATCGCGTCCCAGGGGTTCAGGATGAAGGGGCGATATTCATAGGAAACCTGGCCCGTCTTCACATAGCTGGGCTTCAGCTTCGCTTCGGCCTCGACATGGAAGTCCCGGCAGTGGCCGCAGGTGAAGCTGGCGAACTCGACGATGCGGACCTTCGCGTCGGGATTGCCCATGCGGAATCCGCCCTCGGGCGTCTCGACGACGACCTCGGTCCAGTCCCGGCTGGCAGGCGCGGCGCCGCCAGCCTTGGTGGCCGCCGCGCCGGGCGCTGCGGTCGATGTGCCCGAATCGCAGGCGGCAAGCGCGGCGACACCAAGCAGGAGCAGCGGAAGTTTCAACATCTTGGGCATAAGAGCTTCAAACCTTACCAGATCTGGGGGGTGCCGCAAGGCGGCGCCGGAGCATCTTCTTAGCCGCCCCGGGTGCGCCTGTCAGCGCAGCCGTTCGGGCCGATAGGGCCTGTCGTCGATCCCGGCATAGGGGGCACTGACGGGCGCGCCCAACAGATGCGCGGCGGCAATCGCGGCGGCGGCCGGCGCCGTCTGGATTCCCCAGCCGCCCTGGCCGGCGCACCAGTGGAAGGCGGGCTCGGCCGGGTCGGGGCCGAGGACGGGCAGGCGATCGGGAGCAAAGTTCCTGAGGCCCGCCCATTTCGAGGCGAGGCGGCGGATCGGCCAGTCGCACATCTGCTCGAAGCGATCGAGGGCAATCGCCATGTCCATCTCGTCGGGCTGGACATCGTGCGGCACGTCGGGCGTCTCGTCGTGGGGGGAGATCCAAAGCCGCCCGCCGTCTGGCTTGAAATAGATGCTGCCGCCCGCATCCATCACGACCGGAAGATCCGCGGGCGCCTCGGGGCGGACCTCGGTGACGACGATGGTGCGCCTCAGCGGCTGGATTCCGATGGGAGCGATTCCAGCCAGCGCCGCCACCTCGTCGGCCCAGGCGCCGGCCGCGTTGACGATCCGCGCGGCGGTGAAGTCCCCGGCCGGGGTCGAGACGCGCCAGCCACCGCCGCCCGCGCGGGCGATGGCGGTGGCCCGCGCGTCCGTCACCAGCGACGCGCCGGCCTGCTTCGCGCCCCTGAGATAGGCCTGGTGCAGGCCGGCGACGTCGATGTCGGCGCAGCCCGGCTCCCAGATGGCGGTCTCGGACCATTCGGGCCTGAGTTGTGGCACCAGCTTCAGGATTCCCTCGCGGCCCAGCCGCTGGTGGGCGACCCCGCCGGCGCGGAACTCGGCCTCGAGTGCGGCGAGCGTGCCCGGCTGGTCGGCATGGCGGACATGGAGCGCGCCGCGCGGGCTGACGATGGCGGTATCGGAGAAGCCCTTGGGCGGGCAGTGGAAGAAGGCCTTTGACGCCGTCGTCAGCGGCTGCACGGTGGGCCCGCCATAGGTCTCGGCATAGAAGGCAGCCGAGCGGCCGGTGGTGTGGTAGCCGGGCTGGCTTTCGGCCTCGAGTATCGCGACCTTCAGCTGCGGGGCCTGGGCGAGCAGCTGCCAGGCGAGCGAGGCGCCGCCGATCCCGGCGCCGATGATGAGGATGTCGTGCTGGCTCATGGCGCCTGTCCCTCGCGGTTGATGGCCCTTAGCGCGAAATCGCGGATTTTCCGAAGCGCCTCCTGTCGCGCCGGCTCGGCCTCGCGAAGCAGCTCGTGCGCGGCGCCCGGCACGATGTGGCGCTCGGCCCGCGGCAGGCGGGCGGCGATGCGCATGGCGGCGCGGTTGTCGACGAGCCGCTCCCTGGCGGCCATCAGCAGCAGGATGGGGAGATCGAGCGCCTCGAGCGGCAGGGCTTCGAGCGCCCGCTCGCTGTCGGCGAAGGCCTTGAGCCAGCCCCAGCTCACGCCGCCGACGGCAAGCTCGGGCCGGGCGCGGACCCAGCGGCCCTCATCCTCGAACTGGGCGCGGCTTCCGGTGAGCAGCAATTGCCGCGCCGGGGCCTGCTGGCGGGCGCCATAGGGCCCCTGCCCCCAGGCGAAGCGCGCCCCCTGCCCGCGCGCGACCTGGAGGGGTGCGGCTGCAAGCGCGGCCGCCTTGAGCGGCCAGGGCGCGCCGAGGCCGAAGAGGGGGGCGGCGAGGATCGCGCCCACCAGCTCGGCGCGAAGGGGGTGGGGCGCCCGCGCGGGATCCGCGAGCCAGCGGGTGAGCAGGTGCCCGCCCATGGAGTGGCCGAGCACCAGCCAGGGGGCGGGCGGAAGCGCGGCGAGCGCCCAGCGGCCAAGCTGGTCGAGATCGGCAAGCCAGGTGTCGAAGCTGTCGATGTGGCCGACCTCGCCCTCGACCAGCCGGGTCGAGCCGCCCTGCCCGCGCCAGTCGAAGCTGGCGAGCGCGAAGCCGGCGCTGGCGAGCGCGGCCCAGGCGTCGGCCCATTTCTCGAGGAAATCGGCGCGGCCCGTCAGCACGAGGAGGTTGGCGATGGGCGCGCGGTGCTTGAGGACGAGGGTTCGGATGGATGCGCCGTCGGCCAGGGTCTCGCGGCCGACGATCGAATCGCCCGGCAGATGGAAGCGCGGCGCCGCGCTGCCGCCGGGCGCGCTCATGGCAGGGCGACGACCCCGGCCTCGGCGAGCGCCTCGATCTCCGCGTCATCGAGCCCGATCCCGGCCAGGATCTCGCGCCCCTGCTCCCCGACGGCGGGCGGCGGGCGGCGGTAGCTGGGCGGCGTTGCCGTCAGCGCCAGCGGCTGGGCGACGGTCCGGACCGTGCCGAGCCGGGGGTGGGGCTGCTCGACGACGAGGCCGCGCGCCTCGGCCTGCGGGCTTTCGAGCGCGTCACGCACGCGGTTGATGGGGCCGGCCGGCACCTGCGCCTCGGCGAGCAGCGCCAGCCACTCGGCGGCCGGGCGGGTGCGGAGCACGGCCTCGACCATCGGCACGAGGAGGTCGCGATTGGCAGCGCGCGCCGCGCCGGTTGCAAAGCGCGGGTCGGTCGCCCAGCCCGGCTCGCCCACGAGACTGGCGAGGATCGCGAACTGGTGGTCATTGCCCACGGCGAGCGCAATCGGCGTCGTGGCCGTCGGGAAATCCTGGTAGGGGACGATCGAGGGGTGCTGGTTCCCCATGCGCCGGGGCTCGACCCCGCCGACCAGCCAGCCGGTCGCCTGGTTCGCGAGCCAGCCGACCGTCACGTCGAACAGCGCCATGTCGATGTGCTGGCCCTGGCCGGCCTCGCGCCCGCCGGTCCGGTCGCGGTGGCGGAGCGCAGCGAGGATGGCGGTGGCGGCCATCATGCCGGTCGTGAGGTCGGCAACGGCGACTCCGGCGCGCAGGGGGCGGCCGTCGGCCTCGCCGGTGATGTCCATCAGGCCCGATTCGGCCTGGATCATGAAATCATAGCCGGCGCGGTGGGCATTGGGGCTTTCGTGGCCGAAGCCGGTGATCGAGCACCAGATGAGCGAGGGCTTGAGCGCCAGCAGGGTCCTGTGGTCGAGCCCGTAGCGCTCGAGATCGCCGGGCTTGTAATTCTCGATGACCACATCGGCCCAGTCGGCCAGCCGGCGGACGAGGGCGGGCGCGCCGGCCGCCTTCAGGTTGACGGCGAGGCTCCGCTTGTTGCGGTTGGCGGCAAAATAATAGCTGGCGTCGCCCGGCTTTCCGTCCGGATCGTGCGACCAGGGCGGGCCCCAGTGGCGGGTGTCGTCGCCGGCGCCGGGGCGCTCGACCTTCACGACATCGGCGCCGAGATCGGCGAGGATCTGCGCCGCATAGGGCCCGGCCAGTACGCGCGAGAGATCGAGGACCCGAAGCCCCTGGAGCGCGTGGGCCGGCATCAGCCCGCCTTCGCGCGGAGCGCGGCCTGCGCCGCCGCCAGCCGGGCGATCGGCACCCGCCAGGGCGAGCAGCTCACATAGTCGAGGCCGAGGCCCTCGCAGAAGGCGATGGTGGCGGGATCGCCCCCATGCTCCCCGCAGATGCCGAGCTTGAGGTCGAGCTTCGCCGCGCGCCCGCGCTCGGCCGCGAGGCGCACCAGCTCGCCCACGCCGTCGGCATCGAGGCAGACGAAGGGGTCGCGCGGGTAGATTCCCGCCTCGACATAGGCGCCGAGGAAACGCGCGGCGTCATCCCGGCTGATGCCGAGCGTGGTTTGCGTCAGATCATTGGTGCCGAAGCTGAAGAAGTCGGCCTGCGCGGCGATCTCGCCGGCGCGAAGCGCGGCGCGCGGCAGCTCGATCATGGTGCCGACGCTGTAGCGGACGGGCTTGCCGGCCGCTGCCAGCTCGGCCGCCGCTGCGTCGATCCCGGCCTTCACCAGCTCCAGCTCGCGCCCCGTTGCGACCAGCGGCACCATGATTTCAGGCATCGCGCCCGTCGCGTGCGCGGCCTCGAGGATGGCGCGCGCCTGCATGTGCACGATCTCGGGGAAGGTGACGAGCAGCCGGCAGCCGCGGTGGCCGAGCATGGGGTTCGCCTCGTGCAGGTCGGCAATGCGCCGACGCACCACGGCGGGCGACAGGCCGAGCGCTTCGGCGACATCGGCGATCTCGGCCTCGCGCTGGGGCAGGAACTCGTGCAGCGGCGGGTCGAGCAGGCGGATGGTGACGGGATGGCCCCCCATGATCCGGAACAGCTCGGCGAAGTCCGCGCGCTGGGCGGGCAGCAGCATCTCGAGCGCGGCCTGCCGCTCGGCGGCGCTGCCCGCGAGAATCATCGCGCGCATGTGCACGATCCGGTCGGCGCCGAAGAACATATGCTCGGTGCGGGCAAGCCCGATCCCTTCCGCGCCGAAGCGCCGCGCCGTGGTGCAATCCTCCGGGGTCTCGGCATTGGCGCGCACGCGCATGCGGCGATGGCGGTCGGCCCAGCCCATCAGCCGGGCGAAGTCGCCGGACAGTTCCGGCTCGATGGTGGGCACCCGGCCTTCCATCACCTCGCCGGTGGCGCCGTCGAGGGTGACGAGGCTGCCTTCGGCCAGCGTGCGGTCGCCAGCCTTCAGGGTTCGGGCCTCGAGGTCGATCGAGATCCCGCCCGCCCCCGAGACGCAGGGGCGGCCCATGCCGCGCGCGACGACGGCGGCGTGGCTCGTCATGCCGCCGCGCGCCGTGAGAATCCCGCGCGCCGCGTGCATGCCGGCGATGTCCTCCGGCGATGTCTCGGTGCGCACGAGGATCACATCCTCGCCACGGGCGGCGCGCTCGACCGCCGTCTCGCTGTCGAACACGATCGCGCCCGAGGCCGCGCCCGGCGAGGCCGGGAGCCCCCGGGCGATGACGGTGCGCGGGGCAGCGGGATCGAGGGTGGGGTGAAGCAGTTGGTCGAGGACGGCGGGATCGACGCGGAGCACCGCCTCCTCGCTGGTGATAAGGCCTTCGTCCACCATGTCGGAGGCCATCTTGAGGGCGGCCCTTGCCGTCCGCTTGGCCGAGCGGGTCTGCAGCAGCCACAGCCGGCCTTCCTGCACGGTGAACTCGATGTCCTGGCAGTCGCGATAGTGGCGCTCGAGCCGGTCGAACATCTCGGCCAGCTCGGCGAAGACGGTGGGCATGGCCTCTTCCATGGAGAGGCCGCGGGCGTTGGCGCCGTTGCGGGCCGCGGCCGTCAGATAATGGGGGGTGCGGATCCCGGCGACCACATCCTCGCCCTGCGCGTTGACCAGATATTCGCCGTAGATGCGCCGCTCGCCGGTGGCAGGGTCGCGGGTGAAGGCAACGCCGGTCGCCGAGGTGTCGCCCATGTTGCCGAACACCATGGCCTGGACGGTGACGGCCGTGCCCCAGTCCTCCGGAATGTCGTTCAGGCGGCGGTAGACGGCGGCTCGGTCCGACCGCCAGGAGCCGAACACGGCGGCGACCGCGCCCTTGAGCTGCTCGAGCGGATCCTGCGGGAAGGGGCTGCCCGTCTCGCGCTCGACGATGGCGCGATACTGGCCGACGAGCGCGCGCAGGTCCTCGGCGGACAGCTCGGTGTCGAGGGCGACGCCGCGGTCGTCCTTCATCAGCTCGAGCGCATCCTCGAACAGATAATGGTCGAGCCCGAGGACGACATCGCCATACATCTGGATGAAGCGGCGATAGCTGTCCCACGCGAAGCGGGGGTTTCCGGTGCGCGTGGCAAGCCCCTCGGCCGTCTCGTCATTGAGGCCGAGGTTGAGCACCGTGTCCATCATGCCCGGCATGGAGACGCGCGCGCCCGAGCGGACGGAGACGAGGAGGGGGTTACCGGGATCGCCGAAGCGCATGCCCGTGCTTGCCTCGATATGGGCGAGGCCCTTCGGCAGTTCGGCGACCAGCGCATCAGGCAGGCGGCCGCCGGCCTCGTAATAGCGGGCGCAGAGCGGGGTCGGGATGGTGAAGCCCGGCGGGACGGGCAGGCCGATCCCGGCCATTTCGGCAAGGTTCGCGCCCTTGCCGCCCAGATGCGCCTTGCCGAGATGGTGGGCGGACGGCGCCTTGCCGCCGAAGGGGACGATCAGACGGTCGGGCATCAGCCTTCGATCCTCGAGAAGTCGGCCACGCGGTGCATCGCGTCGCGGATGGCGGCGCACAGGCCGAGGCGCCGGCGGCGGACATCCGCGTCGGGATCGTTCACCGTCACGGCCTCGAAGAAGCGGTCAACGGGCGCGCGCAGCGTGGCAAGGCGGCGCATGGCGCCCGCGAAATCCTCGGCGGCGAGAAGCTCGTCCACCTCGTCGAACAGGAGCGTCGCCGACGAGGCACCGGCCGGCACGAAACGGGCGGCGAGATCGCGCTCGGCCTCCTGGGCATAGGCGGAGAGCGGCAGGGCGGGATCGAAGGCGTGCGGGCCGTCCTTCTTGTCCTCGGCCTTCAGGATGTTGGCGGCGCGGCGATAGCCGGAGAGCAGGTTGGCGCCATCCTCGGTCTCGATGAAGGCCTGCAGCGCCTTCACGCGGGCAACGAGGCGGACGAGATCGTCCTCGTGGCCGAGCGCGAACACGGCATCGATGAGGTCGTGGCGAACGCCGGCCTCGCGCTCACGCACCTTCAGGCGGTCCGCGAGGAACGAGCGGATGTCCGCCGCCGAGCCAGCCCCGGCCGACGCCAGCAGCGCGTCAATCGGCAGCCTGAGCTCGCCGCCGAGGATCATCTCGATGACCGAGAGGGCCGCGCGCCGCAGGGCGAAGGGATCCTTCGAGCCCGTCGGCCGAAGATCGGCGTCGAAGAAGCGCGCCAGCGTGTCCAGCCGGTCCGCCAGCGCAACCGCAACCGCGACCGGGCCTTCGGGCACCGGCGCATAGTGCTGGCGGATGGCGGCGACGATCTCGGGCGGCTCGCCCTGCGCCTCGGCCAGGTGCCCGCCGATAATCCCCTGAAGCTCGGGAAACTCGCCGACCGTGCCGGTCACGAGGTCGGCGCGGGCGAGGCGGGCGGCGCGCTCGACGAGATCGGGCGTGGCGCCGGGGAACTGGCCGGGGTGGGTCTCGACCAGCCAGCGGGCGAGGCGTGCGACGCGCTCGACCTTTTCGGCGATCGTGCCCAGCTTCTCGTGGAAGACGATGCCGGCGAGATTCTCGGCGTGCTCCTCCAGCCGCTTCGCGCGGTCCTGCGCCCAGAAGAAGCGGGCGTCGGCGAGCCGCGCGGAGAGCACCCGCTCGTTGCCCGCCACGATCGTCCGGCCGCCGTCTGCTGCCTCGAGATTGGCAAGGCAGACGAAGGCCGGGGCAAGGCTCCCGTCCGCCGCCTCGCAGGCGAAATATTTCTGGTTGGTGCGCATCGTCAGCTCGATGATCTCGCGCGGCACCTCGAGGAAGGCCGGGTCGAAGCGGCCCAGCAGCGCGACGGGCCATTCGGTGAGGCCCGCATTCTCGATCTCCAGCCCCTCGTCGGGGCGAAGCTGAAGGCCGGCCCGGTGCGCCGCCGCCTCGGCGGATGCACGAATGAGGGCCTGACGCTCGCCTGCGGACAGCACCACGAAGGCGGCGTGCAGCTGGTCGCGGTAGGTGCCGGCGCCGTCGATCGCGATGGCGCCGCCGCTCATGAAGCGGTGGCCGACCGTCTCGCGCCCCGCCTCGACGCCAAGCGCGGCAAAGGAGACGACCTCGCGGTCGAGGAGGGCGACGATTCCGCGCAGGGGCCGCACCCAGCGCGGGCTCGCGGTGCTGGCGCTCGCGTCGCCCCAGCGCATCGATTTCGGCCAGTGGATGCCCTCAATCATCGCCGGCAGCCGCTCGGCCAGAAGCTCGGCGGCGGGCCGGCCGTCGCGGTGGAGGACGGCGAAGAGGAAGCGGCCCTTGTCGGTCTCGCGCGCCTCCAGCTGGTCGCGCGCGAGGCCCGTCGATTTCAGGAAACCGGCGATCGCCGCCTCTGGCGCATCGGCGCGTGGGCCGCGCCGCTCCTCCGTCACGGGCTCGCTGGCAGCCGGAAGCCCGCGCGCCAGCAGCGCGAGCCGGCGTGGCGTGGCGAAGGTTTCAACCGTTTCGGCCGCAAGCCCGGCTTCGGCCAGCAGCGCCGCGAACCGCTCGCCCAGCTGGCGGGCGGCCTCGGGCTGCATGCGCGCCGGAATCTCCTCGGAGAGAAGCTCGAGCAGGAAATCAGGCACCCGATCCCCCCTCCCCGCTCGCCTGCGGCGAGTCGCCCGCCCCCTCGGGGGGGGCGGGTCTCATGGCCGCCTCCCGCTCGACCTGAAGGTCGGCGACCGCCTTCACGAGATCGCGGACCCGGCCGATGTAGGCCTGGCGTTCGGCGACCGAGATGACGCCGCGCGCATCGAGCAGGTTGAACAGGTGGCTCGCCTTGATCGCCTGGTCATAGGCCGGGAGCGGCAGGCCGGCCGCGACCAGCGCCCGGCATTCCTCGGCCGCCTTGCGGAAGCCGTCGAACAGCGCCTCGGTGTTCGCCCTCTCGAAATTATAGGCGGAGAATTGCCGCTCATTCTCGAGGAAGACCTCGCCATAGCTGAGGCCGGCCGTGTTGAACGGCAGGTCGTAGACGTTCTCGACGCCCAGGATGTACATGGCCAGCCGCTCGAGCCCGTAGGTGATCTCGCCCGAGACGGGCGCGCAGTCATGCCCGCCCACCTGCTGGAAATAGGTGAACTGCGTCACCTCCATGCCGTTGCACCAGACTTCCCAGCCCAGCCCCCAGGCGCCGAGCGTCGGGCTTTCCCAGTCATCCTCGACGAAGCGGAGGTCGTTCAGCGCCGGGTCGATGCCGATGGCCTCGAGGCTGCCGAGATACTGCTCGAGGATGTCATCCGGCGAGGGCTTCAGGATGACCTGATACTGGTAGTAATGCTGGAGGCGGTTGGGATTGTCGCCATAGCGGCCATCGCCCGGGCGGCGGCTGGGCTGCACATAGGCGGCGCGCCACGGCTTCGGCCCCAGCGCGCGAAGCGTGGTGGCCGGGTGGAAGGTGCCCGCGCCCATCTCCATGTCATAGGGCTGGAGGATGGCGCAGCCGCGCTGCCCCCAGTAGCGGTGGAGCGCGAGGATGATGTCCTGGAAGCTTTCGGGCCGGTCGGTCACGGGGCGCGGGCTTAGCGGCTGCAGCGCGGATGCGGAAGCCCCGGGCAGGCGCAGCTCAGGCGGCGAGCGCCACCTCGACCGGGGTGCCGTTCAAGGCCGCATTGCCCGACAGCGGATCGACCCGGTCGCGCCGTGTCAGGTCGTTGATCGAGACTCCGGGGCGGGACGCGGCGACCGACAGCCGGACGCCGGCGCGCCCATGCCCCCAGCCGTGCGGCAGGCTGACGGTGCCGGGCATGATAGCGTCGGTCACTTCGGCGCGGACAGTCACCTGGCCGGCGGCACTGCGGACGGTGACGGCCGCGCCATCGGGAATGGCGCGCGCCTCGGCATCGGCGGGGTGGATCATCAGCGTGCAGCGGTCCGGGCCCTTGAGCAGCCGCGGGCTGTTGTGCAGCCAGGAATTGTTGGAGCGGATGTGGCGGCGGCCGATGAGGAGCAGGCCTTCGGGCGGGCCCTCGACAAGGCGGGCGGCGAAGCGGTCGAGCTCGGGCTGAAGCGCCTCGGGCCAGCAGCGGATCCGCTTGTCGGGCGTGCGCAGCCGGCCCGGAAGCCGCCCGGCCTCGAGCGGGCCGAGGTCGATCCCGTGCGGGTGCTTCTCCACCTCGGCAAGCGTCAGGCCGTGGCTCGAGTTGCGGAGCATGGCGTCCAGCGTCTCGCGCGGGGCGCGGATATTAGGCGCGGGCTGGCCCTGGGCGACGAGAAGCGCGGTCGCGAGATCGGCGACGATCGCCCAGTCCGGCCGCTCGCCGGGCTGGAGGGGCCGGCTCGGCGGGCTGTATTTCGCATAGTTGCGGACCGCGATGGCGCCCAGCAGCAGCGGGTAGTGATCCTTCGCCAGCGGCCCGCAAGGGGGCAGGATGTAATGGGCGTGGCGGCTGGTTTCCGTCACATACATGTCCACCGAGACCATGAGGTCGAGCCCGGCAAGCGCGGCATCGAGCGCCCCGCCGTCCGGGCAGGAGAGCACCGGGTTGCCCGCGACCGTCACCAGCGCCTTCACCTGCCCTTCACCGGGCGTCGTCATCTCCTCGGCCATGGTGACGACGGGCAGTTCCGACATGACCTCGGGCAGGCCCGAGACGCGCGAGCGGAAGCGGTTCCAGGTGCCCGCGCCGGCCTGCGCCACCACGTCGACGCCGGGCGTCGTGAACATCATGCCGCCCTCGCGGTCGAGATTGCCGGTCGCGATGTTGAGGAGCTGGATCAGCCAGTGGTTGAGCGTGCCGAACTCGGCGGTCGAGACTCCGATCCGGCCATAGACGATGGCTGGCCCGCCGGTCGCAAGCCGCCCGGCAATCGCGCGGATGTCCTCGGGGGCGACACCGCAGAAGGTGGCGAGCCCAGCCGGCTCGAAGCGGCGCAGCGCTTCGAGCGCATCGTCGAACCCGTCCAGCATGGGCCCGAGCCGGCCGGGGCGGATCGCCCGCATCCGGTCGAGTTCGAGGAGGAGTGCGGCGAGGAAGGCCGGGTCGGTGCCGGGGCGGATGAAGCAATGGGTGTCGGCGAGCTCGGCCGTCTCGGTGCGGCGCGGATCGACGACGATCAGCTTCCCTCCGCGCGCCTTCAGCCCGGCGAGGCGGTGGCGTACGCCCGGCACGGTCCAGACGCTGCCGTTGGACGCCATGGGATTGCCACCGACGATGAGGAGCGTCTGGGTGCGGTCGATGTCGCCCACCGGGAACAGGCTGTTGTGCCCGAACATCCACAGCTGGACGAGCTGGTGCGGGATCTGGTCGACCGTCGAGGCCGACCAGATGAAGCGGGTGCCGAGCGCGCGCTTCAGATGGCCGGTGACGGTGCCGACGGCATAATTGTGGGCCGTGGGATTGCCGATGTAGAGGCCACCGGCGCCGCCGGCGGCCCGGATCGCGGCAAAGCGCCGGCCGATGTCGGCCAACGCCGCCTCCCACGAGACCGGCGCCCAGCCGGCGGCCGTGCGCCGGACGGGGCCGCGAAGCCGGTCGGGATCGGCCTCGAGATCGGCGATCGCGGTCGCCTTGGGGCAGATGTGCCCGCGCGAGAGGACGTCGTCGGGGTCGCCGCGGATCGAGCGAACCGCATCGCCCTCGAACTCGACGAGGATTCCGCAATTGGCCTCGCAGATATGGCAGGTGCGCGTTGCAACCCGGGTCATCGCCTCTCCCCTCGCCACGCCGGCCGGCCTACATCCGGTCCGGGAGACCATCCGGGGAGAGATCATGCATCCATTCCACCACGCGGAAAAGACGCCGGAAAAGCCAGCCCTCATCATGGCGAACTCGGGCGAGCGGCTGAGCTATGCCGAGCTCGAGGCGCGCTCCAACCGGATGGCGCAGCTGTTCCGCGCCTCGGGCCTGACGCGCGGGGACGTGATCGCCATCTTCCTCGAGAATCACATTGATTTCCTTCCGCTCTGCTGGGCGGCGCAGCGCTCGGGCCTCGTCTATACCTGCATCTCGACCAAGCTGACGGCGGACGAGGCGGGCTATATCGTCAACGACTGCGGCGCGAAGCTGCTGGTGGCGGGCGCCAGCCTCGCCGCTGTCGCGAAGGATCTGCCGGCCGTGCCGCACCGCTTCTCGGTCGGCGGGGACATTCCCGGCTACCAGCCGCTCGATGCCGCGCTCGAGGGCATGCCGGCCACGCGGATCCCGGATGAAAGCCCGGGGCGGGACATGCTCTATTCCAGTGGCACGACCGGCCGGCCCAAGGGGGTGACGGGGCCGCTGCCCGATGGGCCGATCGATGCGCCCAACGCGCTCCTCATGCTGGTCTCGCATCTCTACGGCTTCGGGCCGGACATGGTCTATCTCTCGCCCGCGCCGCTCTACCACGCGGCGCCGCTTCGCTACTGCCTGGCCGTGCAGCATTTCGGCGGCACCGTCATCGTGATGGAGAAGTTCGACCCCGAGCGCTATCTCCAGTTGATCGAGCAATACCGGGTCACCCACAGCCAGGTGGTGCCCACCATGTTCGTGAAGCTGCTGAAGCTGCCGGACGAGGTGCGCAACCGCTATGACCTCTCGAGCCTGAAGGCGGTGATCCACGCCGCTGCCCCCTGCCCCATCGAGGTGAAGGAGCGGATGATCGACTGGTTCGGGGAGAAGATCTTCGAATATTATTCCGCGACCGAAGGCGCAGGCTTCACCGCCATCTCGCCGCAGGAATGGCTGCGGAAGAAGGGCTCGGTGGGCAAGTCCCTGCTGGGCGAGATCCGCATCCTCGACGAGGCGGGCGAGCTTCTGCCGCCGGGCCGCGAGGGCCGGATCTTCTTCCACGGTGGCCCGCCGGTCGCCTACCATAATGCGCCCGAGAAGACGGCCGAGGTGACGGGCGAGCATGGCGCCACCTTCGGCGACATCGGCTATGTTGACGAGGAGGGCTACCTCTTCCTCACCGACCGGGCGAGCTACATGATCATCTCGGGCGGCGTGAACGTCTATCCGCAGGAGACCGAGAACATCCTCATCATGCACGAGAAGGTGGCCGACGTGGCGGTGATCGGCGTGCCGCACGAGGAGCTGGGCGAGGAAGTGAAGGCGATCGTCCAGCCGCGCGACTGGGCGGATGCCGGCCCCGAGCTCGCGGCCGAGCTGATCGCGTTCGCGCGCGCGCGGCTTTCCCATGTGAAATGCCCGCGCTCGGTCGATTTCGAGCCGGAGCTGCCCCGGCATGACACGGGCAAGCTCTACAAGCGCCTGCTGAAGGATCGCTACTGGGCAGCAGCGAAAGCCCCGGCCGGCTGATGCTTCGCCGCCTGCTGCTGCTGCTCGCGGCCCTCGTCTGGCCGGCGCTGGCTGCTGCCGCCTCGGCTGCGCCGGCCGAGCGCCCGCCGCTGAAGCCGGCGCTGTGGGAAGTGACCGACGGCAAATCCCGCGCGATCCTGTTCGGCACCGTCCACAGCCTGCCGCGCGGCGTGGACTGGTTCCGGCCGCACGTGGTGGCCGCGCTCGACGGCGCGGACCGGCTGGTGATCGAGACGCTGGTGCCCGAGCAGCCCAACGCCATGCTGCCCACCCTGATGCGCCTCGCCCGCCTGCCCGCGCCCCGGCCGGTCATGGAGCGGGTGCCGCCCGACTGGCAGCCGACGCTGAAGCGCGCGATCGACCGGCTGAAGCCCGGCCCGCTCGACTGGTACGAGACCTGGTTCGTGGCGCTGACGCTCACCAACCTGCAGGCGGCTGCCGACGGGTTCGAGCCGCGGATCGGCGTGGAGGCCGTGCTGTCGGAGCGTGCGAAGCTCCGGAACATTCCCATCGAGGCGCTGGAAACGCCGGAGGAACAGCTGATCCTGTTCGACGCGCTGACCGAGGCCGACCAGCAGCAGGCGCTGCTGGCAACGCTGGAGCAGCTCGACACGGCGAGGCCCCGCATGCAGGCGATCATCGCCGCCTGGCTTGCCGGCGACACCAGCGCCCTTGCCGACAAGATCAACGCCGATTTCCAGCGCTCCCCGATGCTGCGGCAGATGCTGGTCGAGGATCGCAACGCCCGCTTCGCGGCCTGGGTGCAGCGCGAGATGAAGGCCAAGCCGGGCACCACCCTGTTCGTGGGGGTCGGCGCCGGGCATCTTGCCGGCCCGCGCTCGATGCAGGCCGAGCTGGAGCGCCGCGGCCTGAAGGTGCGTCAGCTGCTGGAGGAACCGCCACCCCGTCAGCGCCGGAGGCGATGACAGATCGGTGGCCTCAGCGCCGCAGGCGCTGAGAATCAGCGATTCTTCGGCGCCGGCCGCGGGCACGCCGGGGCGGGGCAAGGACC
>JBKBUL010000051.1:0-16208 GCA_046290045.1 Sphingomonadaceae bacterium | reverse complement strand
ATTCCCAAAAGGGGGTTGGTGCCCACCAAGGCGCCGTGGTTTGGGGGGGGGTTTTGGGGGGTTTCTTTTTTTCCCTTCTTTCCCCGCGCCGGCGCCCCGATGCCGGCGACACGACACGGGAAGAAACGCGGCCCGGACCCCCCGCCCGGCCGCCAGGACGAAGGTGAGAGACACGTGTCAGCAGCCTATGCGAAGAACTGGCAGGAACTGAAGAAGCCGAACGCGCTGGAGACCCGGCCGGGCGGCACCCGCACGAAGAAGGCCTTCGTGGCCGAGCCGCTGGAGCGGGGCTTCGGGCTCACGCTCGGCAATGCGCTGCGGCGCGTGCTGCTGTCGAGCCTGCAAGGCGCGGCCGTGACCGCGATCCGGATCGATGGCGCGCTGCACGAATTCTCGTCGCTGCCGGGCGTGCGCGAGGATGTGACCGACATCGTGCTCAACGTGAAGCAGGTCGTCGTCAAGATGCAGGGCGACCAGCCCAAGCGCCTGTCGCTCTCGGCCTCGGGCCCCGGCGAGGTGACGGCCGGGCAGATCGCGGTGAGCGGCGACATCGAGATCGCGAACCCCGAACTCGTGATCTGCACGCTGGACGAGGGCGCGACCTTCAACATGGAACTGACGGTGCAGACGGGCAAGGGCTATGTGCCTGCCGCCCAGAACCGGCCGGCCGACGCGCCGATCGGGCTCATTCCGGTCGATGCGCTCTACTCGCCCGTGCGGCAGGTGGCCTACAAGGTGGAGCCCACCCGCGTGGGCCAGGACCTCGACTATGACAAGCTTACGCTGACGGTCGAAACCGATGGCTCGGTGACCCCCGAGGATGCGCTGGCCTATGCGGCGCGCATCCTGCAGGACCAGCTGCAGCTGTTCATCAACTTCGAGGAGCCGGTGGCGCGGCCGGCGGCGCCGGTCGCGGTGGCGGGCGTGCCCGAGGAAGCGCCGACCGACATCCTGATGAACCGCAACCTGCTCAAGAAGGTGGACGAGCTGGAACTGTCGGTGCGCTCGGCCAACTGCCTCAAGAACGACAACATCATCTACATCGGCGACCTGGTGCAGAAGAGCGAGCCGGAAATGCTGCGCACGCCCAACTTCGGCCGGAAAAGCCTGAACGAGATCAAGGAAGTGCTGGCCGCCATGGGGCTGAGGCTGGGGATGGACATCCCCGGCTGGCCGCCCGAGAACATCGAGGACCTGGCGAAGAAGCTGGAGCAGGAGTTCTAGCGACGGCGGCTGCGGCCAGCGCGCGAGCGCTGGCCCGCAGACTCGCCGGAGCGTGCGGCCGGCGGGTTTTCCGGCAGGCCCGCGCTTCGCGGGCTTGTCCCGCGATAGCGGGTCTGGCGGAAAAGCCCGACCGACGGCCCGGCCCACCGGGCGAGACCGAACAGGCGCAGGCGCCCCGGCCTTGAACGGGGGCGTGGCTTGGGGTTCCTGACCGGCGTTCCCGGCACGGCCCCCTGACGAACGGAGACGAAGAGATGCGTCACAAGGTCGCCCACCGCAAGCTTGGCCGTACGACCGAGCATCGCATGGCGATGCTTCGGAACATGTCGGCGAGCCTCATCAAGCATGAGCAGATCTTGACCACGCTCGCGAAGGCGAAGGAGCTTCGCCCCTATGTCGAGAAGCTGGTGACGCTGGCCAAGCGCGGCGGGCTTTCGAACCGCCGGCTGGCGGCCGCGCGCCTGCAGGACGATGCGCAGCTTGTGAAGCTGTTCGACGTGCTGGCGCCGCGCTACGCGGACCGGCCGGGCGGCTATGTGCGCGTGCTGAAGGCCGGCTTCCGCGCCTCCGACCAGGCGGCGATGGCCGTCGTCGAGTTCGTCGATCGCGACGTCTCGGCCAAGGGGCAGGATTCGGGCCCGGTTGAAGCCGAGGCGGAAGCCGCGTAACCCGCGTCAGCGCCGGCCCCTGAAGGCTGGTGCGCGACGAAGGAGACGCGATGGCGACGGGAGCGACGACGGCAGGCGGGCACGGGGCCTTCCTCGAAGGCCTGTCCGGCCGCTTCCGCGACCGCCGCAACGTGGACCTGCGCGACTTCATCGCCCGCTGCGTGGCGCGGCGGGCGGCGCCCGGCCCGTTCCGGATCGTCGATCTGGGCGGCAGCTTCGCCTATTGGGAGCGGGTCGGCCTCGATTTTCTCGCGGCGCATGACATCCGTGTCACCTGCATCAACCAGAGCGAAGGCGAACTGAAGCTCGACCGGCCGGGCGGAGACCGGCTGACGGCCGAGATCGGCGATGCCTGCCGGTTGGCCCATTATGCCGACGACAGCTTCGACCTGGTGCACAGCAACTCGGTGGTCGAGCATGTGGGCGGCTATGCCGACATGCAGGCCTTTGCGGCCGAGACGCGGCGGTTGGCGCCGGCCTATTATGTGCAGACGCCCTATGCCTGGTTTCCCATCGACCCGCACTTCCCGCGCCTGCCCTTCTACCACTGGCTGCCGGTGAGCCTGCAGCTGAAGGCGCAGCGCCGCTTCAAGCTGGGCTGGGCCGGCCCGGCGCGCGACGTGGCGCACGCCATGCGGCACATCGAGGGCACGGTGCTGCTGGATCGCACCCGGATGCGCGACCTCTTCCCGGATGCGCGCCACCGCTTCGAGCGGCTCGCGCTGCTGCCCAAGTCGATGATTGCCGAGCGCGAGCAGCGATGAGCGGCTTTTCCTTCCGCTATGGGCCGCGCGTGCTGGCGGGCGAAGGCGTGGCCGAGACGCTGGCCGACCATCTGCCGCCCGGCCCGGTGCTGTTCGTGACCGATGAGGCCCTGCTTGGCCTCGGCCTGCCGCGCGCCGTGCTCGCCGCGCTGCGCCGCGCGGGCCATGACATCGCGATCTTCGACGCAGTCGAGGCGGACCCGTCGGCCGCGACCGTCGAGGCCTGCGCGGCGGCCGGCCGGGCGGCGGGTGCGACTTCGGTGGTCGGGTTCGGCGGCGGCTCGCCCATGGATGTGGCGAAGCTCGCCGCGCTGCTGCTGGGAAGCGGCGAGGCGCTTGCCGACATCTATGGCGTGGGGCTGGCGAAAGGCCCGCGCCTGCCGCTGGCGCTGGTGCCGACCACGGCCGGCACGGGCTCGGAGGCGACGCCCATCTCCATCGTGACGGTGGGCGGCGCCGAGAAGAAGGGCGTGGTGGCCGACGTGCTGACGGCCGATGTGGCGCTGCTGGACCCGGCCCTGACCGTCGGTCTGCCGCGGCCGGTGACGGCGGCGACCGGGATCGACGCCATGGTGCATGCGATCGAGGCCTATACGTCGGCCCGGCTCAAGAACCCGATCTCGGACGCGCTGGCGCTGGAGGCGCTTCGCCGGCTGGATGCCAATCTGATCCGGGCCTGCGAGGCGCCAGGCGACCTCGAGGCGCGCGCGTCGATGCTGTTGGGAAGCCATCTCGCGGGTGTCGCCTTTGCCAATGCGCCGGTGGCGGCCGTCCATGCGCTCGCCTATCCGCTGGGCGGGCATTTCCACCTGGCGCATGGCCATTCCAACGCGGCGATGCTGCTGCCCGTTCTGCGGCACAACCTGGCAGGGGCGGCGGGGCTGTATGCGGAGCTGGCCGAGGCCATCGGGGTTCCGGGCGGGGCCGAGGGGTTCATCGCGCATCTTGACGCCCGGCTTCGCGCCACCGGTCTGCCGCTGAGGCTCAGCCAGCTCGGGATCTCCCACAACCAGCTGCCGATGCTGGCGGCCGAGGCGATGAAGCAGCAGCGGCTGCTGGTGAACAACCCCGTGCCGGTGGACGAGGCCGCGGCGCTCGCCCTCTACGAACAGGCCTGGGCGGCATGAGCGGGCAGGGGGGCCAGGGGGGGCGCGCGCCGCTTCGCGGGCGCGGCGCCTATCGTGCGTGGCGCAGCGTGCCGACCCGCTGGATGGACAATGACGTCTACGGGCATGTCAACAATGTGGTCTATTACAGCTTCTTCGACACGGCCGTGAACGCCTGGCTGGTCGAGCAGGGGCTGCTCGACATCGATAGGGGCTCGATCATCGGCCTCGTCGTCGAGACGGGCTGCACCTATGCCCGCCCCATCGCCTTTCCCGAGGAGGTGCAGGCGGGGCTTGCCGTCAGCCGGATCGGAACCAGCTCGGTTCGCTACGAGATCGGCCTGTTCGCCGCCGGCGCGGCCGAGCCCGCCGCCCAGGGCTTCTTCGTGCATGTGCATGTGGACCGGCAGACCCGCCGGCCGGTGCCGCTGCCGGAAAGCTGGCGGCAGGCGCTCGCGGCGCTGACGATGGCCTAGCGGCGCAGCCGGGCCTCGCCTAAGGCAGGCGCCATGTCGGTCTCCGAAGAAGCCCTCGCCAACACCATCCTCATCGTCGATTTCGGCAGCCAGGTGACGCAGCTGATCGCGCGCCGGGTGCGCGAGGCCCATGTCTATTGCGAGGTGGTGCCCTATCACGCCGCCGAGGCGGCGCTGGAGCGGCTGAATCCGAAGGCCATCATCCTGTCGGGCGGGCCGGCGAGCGTGACGGAAGGCGGCTCGCCCGATCTGACGCCGGCGCTGCTGGATGCAGGCGTACCCGTTCTCGGCATCTGCTATGGCCAGCAGGCGATGGTGAAGGCGCTTGGCGGCGCCGTCTCGCCGGGGCTGACACGCGAGTTCGGCCGCGCCGAGATCGAGGTGGTGGCCCCCAGCCGGCTGTTCGAGGGGCTGTGGCAGCCGGGCGAGCGGCACCTCGTGTGGATGAGCCACGGCGACCGGGTGGATTCGCTGCCGCCGGGCTTTGCCGTGGTTGCGCGATCGGAAGGCGCGCCCTTTGCCTTCATCGCCGACGAGGCGAGGCGCCTCTATGGCGTGCAGTTCCACCCCGAAGTCGTCCACACGCCCGACGGGCGCGCGCTGATCGAGCGGTTCGTGCTCGAGGTGGCGGGCGCGAAGCCGGTTTGGAGCATGGCGAACTTCCGCCAGACGAAGATCGCCGAGATCCGCGCCCAGGTGGGCGAGGGCCGGGTGATCTGCGGCCTTTCGGGCGGGGTGGACAGCGCGGTGGCGGCCGTCCTCATTCACGAGGCGATCGGCGACCAGCTCACCTGCGTGTTCGTGGACCACGGGCTGATGCGCTTGCACGAGGCGGCCGAGGTGGTGCGGCTGTTCCGCGATCATTACAACATCCCGCTCGTCGCGGTGGATGCGAGCGAGACCTTCCTCGGCGGCCTCGCGGGCGTGAGCGACCCGGAGGCCAAGCGCAAGTTCATCGGCAGGACCTTCATCGACGTGTTCGAGGCCGAGGCCGCGCGGATCGGCGGGGCGGATTTCCTGGCGCAGGGAACCCTCTACCCGGACGTGATCGAGAGCGTGAGCTTCACCGGCGGGCCTTCGGTGACGATCAAGAGCCACCACAATGTGGGCGGCCTGCCCGAGCGCATGGACATGAAGCTGGTGGAGCCGCTTCGCGAGCTGTTCAAGGACGAGGTTCGCGCACTCGGGCGCGAATTGGGGCTGCCCGAGGCCTTCGTCGGCCGCCATCCCTTCCCGGGACCGGGGCTTGCCATACGAATTCCGGGCGAGGTGACCCGCGAGGCCTGCGACATCCTGCGCGCGGCGGACGCCATCTATCTGGAAGAGATCCGGGCCGCCGGCCTCTATGACCGGATCTGGCAGGCCTTTGCCGTGCTGCTGCCGGTGCGAACCGTGGGCGTGATGGGCGATGGCCGCACCTATGACCGGGTGTGCGCGCTGCGCGCCGTGACCAGCGTGGATGGCATGACCGCCGATGTCTTTCCCTTCGAGCCGGCGTTCTTGGCGCGCGTGGCGACGCGGATCGTGAACGAGGTGAAGGGGATCAACCGGGTGGTCTATGACTATACGTCAAAGCCGCCCGGCACGATCGAGTGGGAGTGAGCGTGGGCCCGGCTGGCGGGGATCGCGCATGTGTCTTCCGGACGCTATCTATCCGTTGATGGCTATTGCGCTTGCATGGCGGCGCGGGCGGGAATAAGCACGCGCGATGCTCGATTCCTGGCATTTCCCGCGCCCCGAGCTGGCGCGATCGACCCTGGTGGCGCTGACCCAGGGGCCTGCGCAGGCCATCACGCTCATGGCGCCGCGCCGGTCGGGCAAGACGGCCTTCCTGCTGAACGATCTTGCGCCGCATGCCGAGGGGCAGGGCCATCGCCTGATCTATGCAAGCTTCTGGGAGGGATCGGCGGCGCCGCTCGCCGTGCTGCTGCACGACCTGGAAGGCGCGCGCCGGCAGCCGAACCTCGCCGACCGACAGGGGCGGATCCTGACGGGAATCCGGCCGCGGATCGGCCCGGTCTCGCCCATGGCGCCGCCGGCGGGAATCGAGGCGAGCCGCGCCGTCTCGCCGGCGCCGGAGGACCTGCTGAAGCTGCTGGACGACGGGCTGGGCGAGCTGGCGCGCGGCCGCAAGCCGGCCATCCTGCTTCTCGACGGCATGGAGGCTCTGGCCCGCGACCCGGCCCATGCCGGCCTGCTGGCGGCGCTTCGCAAGGGCATCGAATCCCGACCGCAGGGGCTTCGCGCCGTCTTCACCCTGTCGAGCCCGGCCGGACATCGGGCCCTGTTCGGAACCAGGCGGGCGCCCTTCCACCGCTTCGCGACCGCGCTCGACCTGCCGCTGCTCGGCGAGCCGTTCGTGGATCATGGGCTGCAGACCGTGCGGCAGGTGAGCAACCGCCGGCTGGATCGCGGGCCGCTGCTGGCGGCCTTCCGGACGCTGCATGGCAGCCCCTACCTGTTCCGGGCGCTGCTCGAATCGCTGGTGCTGAACCCGTCGCTGCCGGTGGCCGAGGCGCTCCTGCGGCTGCGGCGGGACGCGGCGCGGCGGCTGGGCTATCCGCAGCTGTGGACCGACCTGTCGCCCTTGCAGCGCGCGGCGCTCAGGCTGCTGGCCGACGGCGAGGCGAGCCCGTTCGCGGTCGACTCCCGGGCGCGGCTGGGCGCGCTCCTCGACGAACTGGCGCCGACCGCGGCTCGGGTGCAGGCGGCGCTCAGGAAGCTGGAGCGGCTGGGGCTTGCGACCTCGCTCGACCGGAGCTGGGTGCTGGAGGACCCGGCGCTCGGCGACTGGGTTCGCGACGTCGCAGCCCCCTGACGGTCCGGCGCAGGCACGGATTGCGCGCGGCGGCTGAAGCGGGCAGGGGGCAGGCATGATCCGTGGTGCCCATGTGCGGCCGGCCTTCGCGCTGGGCCTGCTGCTGGCCCTGCCCGGCTGTGTCGTGGCGACGGTTGCGGGCGCGGCGGTCGGAACGGCCGTCAAGGTGACGGGCACGGCCGTCGAGACGGCGGTGGACGCGACGACCACGACGAGAGCAGAGGCCGACGAGGACCGGGGCAAGGCGGCGCGCCGGGCCGAGGAGCAGGCGCGGCGCGACGCGCGGACCGATGGGGTGCTGCCGCCGGAGCGCTGAGCCATGTCGACGACTTTCACGCTGGATACCGCGACGTCACGCGCCCACCCCGTGCCCGAGCCGGTGCGGCGGCTGACAGTGCCGGCCATCCAGGCGCGCAAGGCCGAGGGCGTGACGGCCGAGCCGATCGTGATGCTGACGGCCTATACCGCGCGCATGGCGCAGCTGCTCGACCCGCACTGCGACATGCTGCTGGTGGGCGACAGCCTGGGGCAGGTGATCTACGGCCTCGACACGACGGTTCGTGTGACGCTGGACATGATGATCGCGCATGGCGCGGCGGTGGTGCGCGGCAGCTATCGCTCGGTCGTGGTGATCGACCTGCCGTTCGGCACCTACGAGGCATCGCCGGAACAGGCCTTCGCGACCGCCGCCCGCGTGCTGCGCGAGACCGGGGCGGCGGCCGTGAAGATGGAGGGCGGGGCGGTGCTGGCGCCCACGATCGAGTTCCTTGTGAAGCGCGGGATCCCCGTGGTCGGCCATGTCGGGCTGACACCGCAGGCGGTCAATGCGCTGGGCGGCTATGGGGCGCGCGGGCGCAGCCCGGCCGAGGCCGAGAAGATCGCCGCCGATGCGCGCGCGATCGCGGCGGCCGGCGCCTTCGCGCTGGTGATCGAGGGCGTGGTCGAGCCGCTGGCCCGCGCGATCACCGCCGATGTCGGCTGCCCGACGATCGGGATCGGTGCGTCTGCCGCCTGCGACGGGCAGGTGCTGGTGGTGGATGACATGCTGGGCATGTTCGAGCGGGTGCCGCGCTTCGTCCGGCGGTTCGACGACCTCGCCACGCGGATCGGGGCGGCGGCTGCGGCCTATGCCGCGGCCGTGCGCGACCGGAGCTTTCCGGCCGAGGCCGAGCTTTACAGGCCCGCCCGGAAGGGCTGAGCCGTTCATCGCCCGTCAACCCCGGCTGCCGTCTCGGGTTCGCGAGGCCTTTGCGCTTTTCGACAGGGTCTCTAAAGGGAGAGCCCCGGCGGCATGAGAACCGGGCCCGAACGACCCAAGAGCCCCAGGAAGACCAAGTGGCGACCAACCCCCCCGCACCGACCGACCCCCGGCCCGACCCGCGCGACGACGCCTTCATCCGCGAGGTGGACGAGGCCTATCGCGAGGACGAGTTCAAGCGCTTCCTGTCGAAGTGGGGCGGGTGGATCCTGCTGGCCGTGCTGCTGGTGCTGGGCGCGATCGGCGGCTGGATGTGGTGGCAGGCCGAGCAGCAGCGCCGCATCGAGGCGCTGTCGGAGCAGTTCTCGGCCGTGCTGACCAAGGTGGACAGCGGCGCCACCACCGAGGCGATGGCCGAGCTGGAGGCAATCGGACAGGGCAGCAACCCGAGCTATCGCGCGCTGGCAGCCTTCACCGAGGCCGGGATCGCGGTGAATGGCGGCGACACCGACAAGGCGATCGGCGCGATCGGCAGGGTGGCCGATGACCCCAAGGCGCCGCAGCCGATGCGCGACGCCGCGGTGCTGAAGCGGCTGCGCCTGGAGTTCGACAAGCTCGAGCCGGCCGAGATCCTGAAGCGGACCGAGCCCTACATCGCCGGCGACAGCCCCTGGTTCCCGATTGCCGGCGAGATGGCGGCCATTGCCCATGTGAAGGCTGGCAACCCCGAGAAGGCCGGCCCCATCTTCCTGAGGATCGCCAGCGACCTGCGTGCGCCGGTGTCGCTGCGCGCCCGCGCCGAGCAGATGGCGGCCGCACTTGGCGAGGATGTGACCAAGCTGGCCGAGGCGCGCGCCAGGGCCGAGGGGGCCGGCACCCCGGCGCCGGCCGAGGCGCCCGCGCCATGAGGGCCGGGGGGACCGGGCGCGCCGCGCCGCGCCGGACCGGCGCCTCGCTGATGCTGGTCGCCGCCGCTCTACTGGCGCTGCAGGGGTGCGGCGTATTCCGCGGCGGGGGGAAGAAGCCCGCGACGGCCGGCGAGCGCGTCTCGGTGCTGGATTTCGAGCGGCAGGTGGAAGCCGAGGCGGAGTTGCAGGGGGTGGACATCCTGCTGCCGCCGGCGACCGTCAATGCCGACTGGGTGAAGCCGGGGGGCAATTCCGCCGGCGCGATGGGCCACCTGGCGCTGGGGCCGTCGCCCGCCCGCATCTGGAGCGCGCGGATCGGCCGCGGCTCGGATGCGACCCGGCGACTGAACGCCACGCCGGTGATCGCCGAGAACCGGCTGTTCACCATGGACACCGAGGGGCGGGTGACCGCCTTCGATGCCTCGACCGGGCGGCAGCAGTGGCAGGTGCAGCTGATCGTGCCCGGCGAAAGCACGCGCCCGGCCTTTGGCGGCGGGGTGAGCATCGGCGAGGTGCCGGGCGGCCGCCGCCTCTATGCGACGACCGGCCATGGCCTCGTCGTCGCGCTCGATCCGGCAACCGGCGGCGAGCTGTGGCGAACCCGCATGCCGACCCCCCTGCGCGCCGCGCCCGGCGTTGAGGGCAATCGGCTGTTCGTGACCAGCCAGGACGGGCAGCTTTCGGCGCTGTCGGGCGAGACCGGGGCAATCCTCTGGCAGGCAACGGCGACGCTGGAGCCGGCCGCCATCCTGGGGCCGGGCTCGCCCTCGGTCGCGCTCGACACGGTGGTCGCGGGCTTCCCCTCGGGCGAGCTGTTCGCGCTCAGGGTCGAGAATGGCCGCACCGTCTGGCAGGACCAGTTGGCGCGAACCGGCCGCACGACGGCGCTCGGCGCGCTGTCGGGCATTGCGGCCTCGCCGGTGATCGACCGGGGCCGGGTGTTCGCCATCGGCCATGGCGGGCGGATGGCCGCGCTGGAGCTGGCGACGGGCACGCGGGTGTGGGAGCGTGACTTCGCGGGCGTTAACATGCCCTGGTCGGTGGGTGACTGGGTGTTCGCCGTGACCGTGGAAGCCCAGCTGGTGGCGCTGACCCGAACCGACGGCAAGATCCGCTGGGTGACGCAGCTCGACCGCTGGCGCAAGGCGAAGAGCCGCTCGGGCGCGATCGAATGGTTCGGGCCCGTGCTCGCCGGCGACCGGCTGTGGCTCGTCTCGTCGCGCGGGGAGATGGCGATCGTCGATCCGCGCACCGGCGAGGAGACGGGCCGCATGCGCCTTGGCCATGGCGCCTATCTGCCGCCGGTCGTCGCCAATGGCATCCTCTATGTGCTGACCGACGACGGCACGGTCACGGCCTATCGCTGATGGCGGCCGCAAAGCCGCGGGTCGTCATCCTGGGCCGACCCAATGTCGGGAAATCGACCCTGTTCAACCGGCTGGTCGGCAAGAAGCTGGCGCTGGTGGATGACCAGCCGGGCGTGACGCGCGACCGCCGCGAGGGCGACGCGCGGCTGTTCGACCTCGACTTCACCATCGTGGACACGGCCGGCCTCGAGGAAGCCGAGGCCGGAAGCCTGACCGATCGCATGCGCGCGCAATCGCGCGCGGCGCTGGAGGGGGCGGCCGCCGCCCTGTTCGTGATCGACGCGCGCGAGGGTCTGACCGAGGCCGACCGGCATTTCGCCCGCTGGCTGCGCCAGGAAAGCCCGGTGGCGATCGTGCCGGTGGCCAACAAGTGCGAGGGGCGCGCCGGCGAGGCCGGGCTGATGGAAGCCTATGAACTGGGGCTGGGCGAGCCGGTGCCCCTGTCCGCCGAGCATGGCGAGGGGCTTGCCGACCTGTTCCAGGCGCTGAAGGATCTGTTGCCGCCGCCCGGCGAGGCGGAATCGGCAGCGCCAGAGGACGAGGCGGATTCGCCCCTGAAGCTTGCCATCGTCGGCCGGCCGAACGCGGGGAAATCGACACTGGTCAACCGGCTGCTGGGCGAGGAGCGGCTGCTGACCGGGCCGGAGGCCGGGATCACCCGCGATTCGATCCGCATCCCCTGGGAACACAGGGGGCGCGCCGTCGAGCTGATCGACACGGCCGGCATGCGCCGCCGGGCGAAGGTGGTGGACAAGCTGGAGAAGCTGGCGGTCGCCGATGCGCTGCACGCGGTCGATTTCGCCGAGGTCGTCGTGCTGCTGCTGGACGGCACGCGCGGGCTGGAAGCGCAGGATCTGAGGATCGCCGACCGGGTGCTGGAAGAAGGCCGGGCGCTGATCGTGGCCTTGAACAAGTGGGACGTGGCCGAGGATCAGAGCCGGCTGTTCCAGGGGGTGAGGAAGGCGCTGGACGAGGGGCTGGCGCAGGTGAAGGGCGTGCCACTGCTGACCGTCTCCGGCCTGACGGGCAAGGGGCTCGACACGCTGATCGATGTCGCCTTCGAGACCCGCGACAGGTGGAGCCGACGGGTGCCGACGGCCGGGCTCAACCGCTGGTTCGAGGCGGCGCAGGCGAAGAACCCGCCGCCGGCGCCGGGCGGCAAGCGGATCAAGCTGCGCTACATCACCCAGGCCCGAAGCCGGCCGCCGACCTTCATCGTGTTCGGCTCGCGGCTCGACCTGCTGCCGGCGAGCTATGGCCGCTATCTCGTCAACAGCCTGCGCGAGGACCTGGGGCTGGAGGGCCTGCCCATCCGGCTGACGTTCCGCTCGCAGAAGAACCCCTTCGACCGATGAACCGGCTGGACCAGTTGCTGGCGCGTGGCGCCGAGACCGATGTCGCGCTCGTGGCGGGCGAGCGGGCGCTGACCTATGGCGAGCTGAAGGCAGCCGTCGCGGCGGTTGCCGGCGGGCTTTCGGCGCGGATCGCGCCGGGCGACCGGGTCGTCATCTGGCTGCCCAAGTCGCTGGAGGCGGTGATTGCCCTGCTGGCCGTTTCCCGTGCAGGCGGGATCGCGGTGCCCGCCAACCCGGCGCTGAGGGCTGCGCAGGTCGCGCACCTGCTGGCCGACAGCGAGGCCGCGCTGCTGCTGACCCATGCGGCGCGCGCCGGCGGGCTTGCCGACAGCCCCTGCCCGGTCCTGACGCTGGAGGCGGATTGGGCGACGCTCTCGGCCGGTGCCGATCCGGGCGACGGCGCGCCCGGCGGCGAAGCGCTGGCGCTGCTGCTTTACACCTCGGGCTCGACCGGGCGGCCCAAGGGCGTGATGGTGACGCATGCGAACCTGCTGACGGGCGCGCGCAGCGTCGCCGCCTATCTCGGCACGCGCGCCGGCGACCGGGTGCTGGCCGTGCTGCCCTTGAGCTTCGACTTCGGCCTGTCGCAGCTGACGACGGCCTTTCATGCGGGCGCGCGCGCCGTGCTGCTCGACTATCTCGCCCCGCGCGACGTGGTGCTCGCCTGCGAGCGCCACGGCATCACCCAGCTGGCGGGCGTTCCGCCGCTGTGGATGCAGCTGGTGGGGCAGAGCTGGCCCGAGGCGGCGATCTCGACCCTGCGGACGCTGTCCAACAGCGGCGGGCGGCTGCCGGTGCCGACCGTGAAGGCGCTGCGTTCCCTGTTCCCGGCGGCGCGGCTGCACCTGATGTATGGCCTGACGGAAGCCTTCCGCTCGACCACCTTGCCGCCCGAGCTGGTGGACAGCCACCCCGACAGCATCGGCCGCGCCATTCCCGATGCCGAAGTGGTGGTGGTGCGGCCCGACGGCACGCTGACGGACGATGGCGAGCCGGGCGAGCTGGTGCACATGGGCCCGCTCGTCACAAAGGGCTACTGGCGCGACCCCGAGCGCACCGCGCAGCGGTTCCGCCCGGCGCCGCCGGCCTCGCGGCTCAAGGGGACCGCCGTCTGGTCGGGGGATACCGTCGTGCGCGACGCCGAGGGCCTTCTGCGGTTCGTGGGCCGGGCGGACGAGACGATCAAGACGATGGGCATGCGGGTCTCGCCGACCGAGGTGGAGGAGCTGGCGCACGCCTCGGGCGCGGTGGCCGAAGCCGTCGCGCTGGGAGTCGAGGACGCGGCGGCCGGGATGCTGATCCGGCTGGTGGCGGTGCCGGCCGCGGGGCTGGATCCGGCGGCAGCCGAGGCGAAGCTGCGCGCCCATCTGCGCGCCGAGGCGCCGCATTTCCTGCAGCCGGCGAGCCTCGTGTGGCGCCCGTCGCTGCCGCGCTCGCCCAATGGCAAGCTCGACCGGGCGGCGATCCGCGCGGCGCACGGGCGATGACGGCAGACGGGGACGAGCGGATCCCGCCCGGTTTCGGGCGCGATGCCGCCGGGCGGCTGCTGATCGCCGGCCGGCCGGCCGAGGACTGGGTTCGGGACGCCGGGGACACGCCGCTCTTCGTCTATGACCGCCACCTGATCGACGCGCGCATCGCGGCGCTGCGGGCCGCGCTGCCGGCCGGGCTCGGGCTTCACTATGCGGTGAAGGCAAACCCCATGCCGGCGCTGCTGGCGCACATGGCCCCGCTGGTCGATGGCTTCGACATTGCCTCGGCCGGGGAACTTGAGCGCCTGCTCGAGGCCGGGGTTCAGCCGGTGCGGATCAGCTTTGCCGGGCCGGGCAAGCGCGACGCGGAGCTGGCGGCTGCCATCGAGGCGGGCGTGACGCTCAATGTCGAATCGGCGGGCGAACTGGCCCGGGCCGGGCGGATCGCGGCCGACCGGGGGAAGCGCGCGCGCGTGGCGCTGCGGGTCAATCCGCCGTTCCAGCTCAAGGGCTCGGGCATGCGGATGGGCGGCGCTGCCTCGCCCTTCGGGGTGGACGCGGACACGGCGCCGGCGCTGATCGCCGCCATGCAGCAGCCGCCCTTCGACTGGCGGGGACTGCACGTCTATGCCGGCTCGCAGAACCTGTCCGTCGACGCGCTGCTCGAAGCGGCCGGACAAACGGTCGCGCTGGCGGCCCGGCTGGTGGACGGTGTGGGCGCGCCGGTCGTCAACCTCGGCGGCGGCTTCGGCGTGCCCTATTTCCCCGGTGACCGGCCGCTCGATCTCGCTCGCCTGGGCGCGGGGCTCGGGCAGATCCTCGCCGCACGGCCGGCCGTGCTGCGGGACAGCGCCTTCGTGCTGGAACTGGGGCGCTACCTGGTGGCCGAGGCGGGAGTCTATCTGTGCCGGGTGGTGGACCGGAAGGTCTCGGGCGGGGAGACCTTCCTCGTGACCGATGGCGGGCTCCACCACCAGCTGGCGGCGACCGGCAACTTCGGAACCGTGGTTCGGCGCAACTATCCCCTCACCAACGCCTCGCGGGCCATGCCGCCGGTCGAGACGGCCACCGTGGCCGGCTGCCTGTGCACGCCGCTCGACCGGCTGGCGGACCGGGCGACCCTGCCGGAAACGCGGGAAGGGGATCTCATCGCCCTGTTCATGGCCGGGGCCTATGGGCGCACGGCAAGCCCCGAGGCGTTCCTCGGCCATCCGCCGGCGAGCGAAATCCTCGCCTGAACCCGTCCGTCAGTTGCCGCGGAACTCGTCGGCCAGCGACTTGCGACCGGCCAGATCCGCCTTCGCAGACGGCATCAGGAGCATGGCCGTCCCGGCCCCGGCCGCGATGCCGAGCGCCAGGCCGATCACCCACATCAGGATGACGCTTCGCAATCCCGATTTGGGATCCTCTGCCATGTCCTTCCTGCCCAACTTATGTTCGTTTCTGTTAACCATTGCGACCACTCATTGGCTAGCAAGAAGCGTGCCATTCCCTGCACGGTTGGAAAATCAGCATTTTTCGTCGCAGCCCGTGTCAGAAGTGTAAAATTCCCCGACAGGATAGGCGGCGCCCGTGAACCAGAGGCCGTCGGGCGGGGCATTCAGGCGCAGCGCCTGACGGTTTCGCGCTGCAAGCGCTGCGGCGACATCGGCGGGCTGCCAGCGCCTCTCGCCGACGAGCACCAGCGCGCCCACCATCGAGCGCACCTGGTGGTGGAGAAAGGACCGCGCGGCGGCCGTGACCGTCACGCGGCTGTCGTCGCCGTCGATCTCGAGCCGGTCGAGCGTCTTGACGGGCGAGGCGGCCTGGCAGTGGACATGGCGGAAGGTGGTGAAGTCGTGCCGGCCGACGAGATGGGCGGCCGCGGCACGCATGGCGTCGATGTCGAGCGGCTTCGGGCGTCGCCAGGCCAGCCCGGCCTCCCAGGTGAGCGGGGCCCGGCGGGTGACGATCCGGTATTCGTAGGCGCGGCCAATGCAGGCGAAGCGGGCGTGGAAGCCGGGCGGGGCAAGCGCGCAGTCGAGCACGGCAACGCGCTGGCCGGCGAGGCGGAGCCGGGCGTTGAGCGCCTCCATCAGGCGGAAGGGCGACAGCGGCTTTTCGAGATCGACATGCGCGGCCATGGCGCTGGCGTGCACGCCAGCGTCGGTCCGGCCGGCGGCGTGAACCGTCGTCGCTTCCTCGGCGATACCGGCCAGCGCGTCCTCGATCGCCTGCTGCACGCTTGGCCCATGGGCCTGCCGCTGCCAGCCCATGAAGCCGCGGCCATCCCATTCGAGGGTCAGGCGGAAGCGCCGGCTCACAGCGTCGCGCCGGGCTGGAGGCGGCGGCCGCGCGCCCAGGCCTCGGCCGGCATGGGCATCCCGCCGGCCGGCTGCACGGTGACGAGGCGCAGCGTGCCCTCGCCGGTTGCGACCCGGCCGTCGCCAAGCCAGCTGCCGGGTGCCGCCGCGCTGCCCTCGGCCGGCTCGGCGGCGATCAGCTTCACCCGCTCCTCGCCGGCCTCGAACCAGGCGCCGGGGCTGGGCTGAAAGGCGCGCACCTGCCGCCAGATCTCGATTGCCGGGCGAGCCCAGTCGATCCGGGCCTCGGCCTTGTCGATCTTGTGGGCGTAGGCGACGCCGGCCTCGGGCTGGGGGCGGGCCTCGAGCGCCGGAAGCCGCTCGAGCACATCCACCATCAGCCGGGCGCCGAGCGCGGCGAGCGCCTCGGTGACCTCGCCCGCCGTCTGTTCGGTGATGGGAATGCGCGCTTGGGCCAGCATCGGGCCGGTATCGAGCCCGTGCTCCATCCGCATGATGGTGACGCCCGTTTCCATGTCTCCGGCAAGGATGGCGCGCTGGACGGGCGCG
>JBKBUL010000050.1:0-16324 GCA_046290045.1 Sphingomonadaceae bacterium | reverse complement strand
GATGCCCCGCCGGGCCGCCAGCTTCAGCGCCTCGCCCGCCGGTCCGGCCGGCGGCGCATCCGGCAGGGCAGACGGGGTCAGCGGCCGCGGCGGCCGGCCGGGCGGCGGCGCCGGGCCGAGGTGAAGCCCCGGCGCGGTGTCATGGGCGGCCGAATCCGGATCCACCCGCGCCGCCTCGATGTCCGCCGGGGGGCTCCAGGCCCCGATCCGCAGCCGCCTTGCCGGCGCGGCCCAGCCCGGAAGCTGCACGCTCTCCACGCCCTCGATCCGATCCATGGCCCGCCCGACGACGCCATGCCAGCTCTGATCCTCGTCCGTGCCGATCTTCTTCGCCGCCTTCGGACCCACCGCGCCGCCGATGAACAGATGGTCGGCCGCCCGCGTCAGCGCGACATAGAGCAGCCTTCGATCCTCCTCGGCGGCCAGCTGGTCGCGCGCCGCCATCGCGGCCCGAACGGCCGCCGGGCAGTCCGGCTTCGACGGGTGGAACAGGGGCACATGAGCGCCCCCGTCCAGCTCGATCGGCACCCAGCCTTCGGGCCGCGGGCGTGCCTGCTGCGCGGCATCCGCCAGCACCACCACGGGCGCTTCCAGGCCCTTCGCCCCATGCACCGTCATCAGGCGCACCTGGTCGCCCCCCTGCTCGGCCTCGCGCTTCACGTCCGAGGCCTCCGCCTCGACCCAGTGCAGGAAGGCGGCCAGCCCCGGCGCCTCGCGCGCCTCGAAGTCGAGCGCCCGGGCCAGAAGCTCGTCGATGGGGTCGTTGGCCTCGGGGCCCAGCCGTGCCAGCAGGCGGCGCCGGCCCTCGAGCGGGCCCGACAGGATGGTGTCGAGGAACCGATAGGGCCCGACCGTGTCGGCCAGCGCCAGCACCTCGCCCAGCCAGCCCCGCGCCTCGGCCGCCCGCACGTCCGTGCCGGCCGCCCCGCCCAGCGCCGCCCACAGGTCTCCCCGCCGCCCGTGCGCGAGCCTGAGAAGCGCCTCCTGGTCCCAGCCGAGGAAGGGGGAGGCGAGAAGCTGCGCCAGCGTCAGGTCATCCTCGGGGTTGGTCGCGAAGCGGACGAGCGCCAGCAGGTCGAGGACGGCGAGCGGCTCGGTCAGCAGCAGCCGATCGACCCCCGCGACCGGCACGCGCCGGGCCGCCAGCCGGCCGACCAGCGCCCCCATCAGCCATGACCGGGCGCGCAGCAGCACCAGTATGTCCCCGGCGCGCGCCCAGCGCCCGTGCGCCGGCAGCCACAGCCGGCCGGTGTCGCCGGGCTGGAGCCAGCCGGCGATGGTCGCCGCCAGTCGCTCCGCCATGGCGCGGTCGGCGGCCTCGCGCGCGCCCTCGGCCCCGTCCTCATCCCCTTCCTCGTCCACCGTCAGCACCGGCCACAGCACCACCTCGCCCGGCGCCGACGCGCGGTGCGGCACATGCGCCCCCGGCTTGGCGGCGAGGCCCAGCGCGTCGGGCCCGAGGTCGTCAAGCAGCGCATTGACGACTGCCAGCACCGCCGGGCCCGAGCGGAAGCTGTGATCGAGCGGCACGTCGGCGAGCGGGCTGGCAGCCGCCTCCGCCTGCGGCTTCAGCCGGGCGGCCACCCTCGGCAGGACCCGCGGGTCGGTCCCCTGGAAGCCGTAGATGGCCTGCTTCTGGTCCCCCACCACGAACAGCCGGCGGCCGCGGCTCGCATCGGGGTCCGGCTCGAAGAAATCCTCCACCAGCCGGCCGATGAGATGCCATTGCAGCTCGTTGGTGTCCTGCGCCTCGTCGACCAGCACCTGGTCGAAGCGGCTGTCGAGCTTCCAGGCGACATAGCCCGGCCTCCCCGCCGGCCCCAGCAGCGCAGCCGCCTTGCGGACCATGTCGTCATAGTCGATGGCGAGCGCCGCGCGCTTCAGCCCGTCGTAGCGGGCCGCCACGCGCTGCCCGGCGCGAAGCGCGGCCGCCGCCATCACCGCCGTGGTGATGGCCCGCTCGGCCTCGGCCAGCGCCGTCAGCTGGTTGAAGATCGTCTCCGCCAGACCAAGGGTTCCCTGCGCCTTCCTCTCGGCATGCGCGAAGGAGCGCAGCGTGCCATCGCCGGTCATGACGACCCGAAGCAGCGCGGGAAAGCCCGCCACGCGGCCTTCAGTGTCGGCTGCAAGCCAGGCCTCGATCGCCTCGGCCTGCCCGAGCCCGGTCTTCGTTCCCCAGACCCTCAGATTCGATGCAAGCGCCCCCAGCGCCGCCTCGTCGAACTGCTCGGGCGCAAAGGCCGCCCGCAGCCGGTCCCCCGGCTGCTCGTCGGCGCCCACGCCCAGCCAGCGGCGCACCGCCTGGGTCAGCGCCTCGCCGCTGTTGTAATGGTCGAAGGCCGCGGCATGGCCAATCATCCGGTCGAGCGCCGAGAGCACGCCCTGCTCGCCCTTCAGCACCGCCAGCTGCCCGAGATCATCGAGGAAGCCGCTGTCACCCTCGGCCTGCGCGTCCGCAATCGCTTCCGACAGGGCCTCGCGCTTCAGCGTCGTCGCTGCCCGATCGTCCAACGCGCGGAATCCCGGCGGCAGCCCGGCCTCCAGCGGGAAGGCCGCGAGCACCCCTTGCGCGAAGCCGTGCAGCGTCTGGATGACGAGCCCGCCGGGCACGTCGAGCACGCGCGCGAACAGCAGGCGCGCCTTGGCCCGGCTCTCGGCCAGGTCGGACAGCCCGAGCGCGGCCAGCTCGGCGTCGAGCGCGGCATCGTCCAGCCCCTGCCAGTGCGCCAGCCGCTTCGTCACCCGGTTGCGCATCTCGGCGGCGGCCGCCCGCGTGAAGGTCAGCGCCAGCAGCCGCTCTGGCGGCGTCCCGGCCAGCAGGATTCTCAGGATCCGGTCGGTCAGCACCTGCGTCTTGCCGGTGCCCGCCGAGGCGCCCACGAAAATGTGGCGCGCCGGGTCGGCCGCCAGCTTCTGTTCGGGTGTGCGCTGGAACGCGCCGCTCATGCCCGGCCCAGCCATTCGGCGACCCGCGCCACCAGGTCATGGTCGGCATAGCGCCGCCCGAACACCGGATCCTGCTTCGCGTCGAAGGACCGGTCGCCCAGCAGATAGCCGCGGATGAGCGTCTCGAGGTCGGCCCAGGCCGCCTCGAGGTGCTGCGTCAATTCGGTCGGCGTCCTGTCGCCGAGCGCGGCCCGAACCTTGCCCTCCTCACGGCCGCCGGAAAGCTTCACATAGTCGAGCGCCACGACCGGCCGGTCCGGTAACCCCTCGAAGGCCCCGCGCGCCGCCATGCCGGCCAGAAGCGCAAGCTGGGGCTGGGCGAGGGAGAGCACGTCCCGGATCTTCGGCGGCTCCCCCGTCTTGTAGTCGATGATCCTGAGGCCGTTCTCGCCCTGATCGATCCGGTCCGGCTGTCCCCTGAGCGTCACGCCCAAGACCGCGATCTCACCCCGCTTCTCGAGCAGGATCGGCGTCCACTCTTGCTCATCCGCCATCAGGCCCCGCACGAAACCCGCCATCCTGAGAAGCCGCGGCCGCCAGAGCGCTCGCAGCTCCGGCCGTTCGCCCAGTCCCTCGAGCGTTCGATCGACGAGAGTGGCCAGTTCGGCCTCCGGCTCCCTGACTGCTGCCTCGACGATCGCGTGCACCGCCGTCCCGCGATCGAGTGCGGTTGGCAAGGCATCGCGCGCATCGAGGCGGGAAAGCCCGAGGATTCGCTCGGCATAGAAGCTGTAGGGATCGGCCTTCAGCTTCGCCACCTCGGTCACGCGCAGGGTGCGCGGCCGGATCGCGGCCGGCGGGCTGGGTGCCGGCCGCTCGATCCGGATCGCCTGCGCCGGCCGGTCGAGCCTGCGCGCCGCACCCAGCAGCACCCCGGCCGGCGGCGTCAGGTCGCCCGCGTCGGCCAGCTCGCCGCCAGAAGCCGCCTGCAGCCGCTGCCAGAAGCGCGACGGCACCGTCGGCGCCCCGTCGGCACGCACGGCCCGGGTCATCAGCACCTCGCGCGCGCCCAGCGCCATCTGCAGGTCATGCGCCTGGAATCCGATCCGCCGCGCCAGCCCGGGCAGGCCCAGCGCCCGGCGGATCGCCGGCGCGAGAAAGGGATCGGGCGCCGGCAGCACCGGCCAGCTGCCCTCGTTCAGCCCGCCCAGCACCATCAGGTCGGGGGCCTGCAGCCGCGCCTCCAGCGGCCCCCAGATGGCGAGCTGCGGGTGCCGCGCCCAGCGCGGCCGGACGGTGACGGTCGCCAGCAGCCCGGCCACGAAGGCGGCTGCATCGGCCGGCGCAACGCGAATCTCGGCAAGGTCTGCCCCGGCCTCGTCCAGCTGCTCGACCAGCGCGGCAAGCGCCCGGCCCGCTTCGCCGGCCCACAGCCCCTCACCGGCCAGCGCAACGGCCGTCTCGACGAGCGCCCGCATCAGATCACGCCCATTGCCCGGCAGCCGCGCCAGACGGCCAAGGCGCGGCTGGACGTCCGCCGCCCACCAGTCGGCAAGCCCGCGAAGCCCGGTCTGGCCGGCCAGCCGCCTCGCCACCCCCTCGAGGCCCGGCTCGGGTCTCAGCCCCCTGAGGGCGAGCCGGTCGAGGAGCCGCAAGCGCCCCAGCCAGTCGAGCCGGCCCTCGCCCGCCTCGACCAGCGGGTGCTGGAGCAGCGCCAGCAGCGGCACGGGCGCGAAGGCCTGGCCCGCAGCCGCCGCGAGCGCGACCAGCAGGCCGCCGGGCCGGGTCTGCGATAGCGCCACCCCGGCGCTGTCGTCGATCTCGATCCCGAAGCGCTTCAGCTGCACCGCCACGCGCTGCGCCAGCGCCCGGTCGGTGGTGACCAGCGCCGCCGTCGCCCCCGCCCTTTCAACCACCTGCCTCAACGCAATCGCGATCAGCAGCGCCTCCTCGGCCGGCCCCCGGGCTTCCACCATGCGCACGCCCGGCAGCGCGCCCACGTCGGGCCGCCAGCCCTCGGGCATCAGGGCGGCGGCCTCAAGCGCCGATCGAACCGTGGCCGCGCGCGCCACCGGGCTGCCCGCCCGGTCCGACTCCCAGGGCCAGAGTTCGGCTTCGCCCGGGGACAGACCGGCCTGTTCGAGCAGCCGCGCCAGCCCATGCTGGGGGTGGATGTCGATGGTGTCGCGGATCGCGGCCCAGTCATTGTCCTGCCGGTCCGCCTCCAGCCCCGACAGCACGACGAGCCCGCCCGGCAGCCCGGCCACGACGCCGGCCAGCCGCGCCACGGCCGGGGGCGCCTGCGCGAAGCCGGCCATCACCACGGGGGTCTCGGGCGGCGATGCGGCCCACCGCCGGGCGAGCGCTGCCAGCAGCTGCTCCAGCCGCTCGGCCGGATCGATGCAGCCGCGCGGCGCCAGCATGGCAGGCCATTCGTCCACCAGCAGGGCAAGAACCCGGGCGTTCGCCTGCCAGTGACCCTGCAGGTCGGCCGCGGCCACGGCTTCGGCGATCGCGGCGGCCGTCAGGCCATGCGCGGCCAGCGTGTCGAGCACGCCGGCCAGCTCGCCGCCCAGCGCCAGCGCCTCGGCGGGGCGACGATCGCCGGACCGCGCCAGAAGCCGGGCCAGCACGAGCCGACGCGACAGCGGATCGATCGCCGGCGGCAGCGGCGCCTCCAGCTCGAGGTCATCCAGCAGCCGGGCGGGATCGCCGCCCGGCCCCTCGTCGAGGTCACCCACGGTCGAAAGCCGCGGCAGCAGCAGCGCCCGCGTCTCCGTCTGGCGCACGAAAGCCTCGGTCAGCGCGCGGACGGCCCGCCGCCCGGGCAGGATCACCCGAACGCGCGCCAGCTCGAGCGGGTCGGGATGGCGGGCGATGAGACCGGCCGCCAGGTCATCGACGAACGGCCGCCAGGGCGGCATGACGAACAGCCGGCCACGCGCCTCAGAGGCGCTCAAGCAGGGCCTCCGTCTCCTTGACGGCAGCGGCCGTCCCCACGTCGAACCAAAGGCCCTGGTGGACGACACCAAAGAGCCGCCCGTCCGCCAGCGCCTTGTCCCACAGGCGGTTCATCGAGAAGGGCTCGACCGCGACTCCCTCGAACAGCCGGGCCGAGAGCATCTGCAGGCCCGTGTAGACGAAGGGCGCCACCCGGCCCGGCCGCCGGCGCACCAGGCGGCCGGCCGCATCCATGTGGAAGTCGCCCGGCCCGCGGTGGCAATGGGCCTTCGCCTGCGGCACCAGCAGCAGCAGCGCGTCCATCTGCTCGGCGTCCCAGCGGCCGGCCAGCAGCTCGATGGCCGGGATCGGCCCCTCCACCCACACATTGTCGGCATTGATCGCAAGAAAGGGATCGGCATCGATCAGCGGCAGGGCGTTGGCGATGCCGCCCCCGGTCTCCAGAAGCCGGGCGCGCTCGTCCGAGACCCTGAGCTCCAGCGCCGGCGCGCGCGCGGCGAGGTGCGCCTCGATCCGGTCGGCCATGTAGTGCACGTTGACCACGGCGCGGCGAACGCCCCCGGCCTTCAGCGTGTCGAACGCACGGTCGAGCAGCGTCCGCCCGGCGACCGGCACCAGCGGCTTGGGCCGGGTCGCGGTCAGCGGCCGCATCCGCTTGCCCAAGCCCGCGGCCAGCACCATCGCCGCCTCGGGCACGGCCGATGCTGCCACCGGCTTCGGCTTCACCGCGCTCATCGGCACCAGCCGGCCCTCCGGTCGGCGGGCACATGGGCATCGAACCAGTCGCGCACGGGCGCGAGCGCCGGATGGGCGAGGTTGCGCTCGAGATAGCCCCACACGCGCGGCAGGCGCTCGACATAGCCCTGCCGCCCATCGCGGTCGCGAAGCCGAACGAACACGCCAAGGATCTTGGTGTTTCGCTGCGCCCCCAGCACCTCGTAGCGGGCGCGCAGGGCCGCCCGGTCGGCAATCCCGCGTGCGCCGGCATAGGCGTCGAGCATTGCGCTCTCCAGCCGGTGCGGCACGTCGCGCCGCGCATCCTGCAGCAGCGAGACGAGGTCATAGGCCGGGTGCCCGGCGAGCGCATCCTGGAAGTCGAGCAGGCCCAGCGCCGCCACGCCGTCGCGTTCCGGCAGCCACATCAGATTGTCGGCGTGAAAGTCGCGCAGCGTGACGACCGGGTTCGCAGCCGTCTCGGCCAGCACATCGCCCCACACCTGGTCCCAGGCGGCGAGATAGGCTGCCTCGTCGATCGAGAGTCCAGCGGCCGGCGCATACCAGTCGGCAAACACCAGCACCTCGCGCGCCAGTGCGTCCCGGTCGTAGGGGGCAAGGGCATCGGGCACGGCCACCTCGGCCAGCGCGGCCAGCAGCGCGATGGCCCGCGCATAGGCCTCGTCCTCCAGCGCCGGCTCGCGCGCCAGAAGCGGGCCCAGCAGGGCGTCACCAAAATCCTCGAGGATCAGGAACCCTTCCTGCGGATCGGCCGCGAAGACGCGCGGCGCCGAGAAGCCGGCCCCGGCCAAGAGGTCGGCGATTGCCAGGAACGGTCGCACATCCTCCATCGGCGGCGGCGCATCCATCAGCACGGCGGTGCGTCCGCGATCGTGCAGCCGGAAATAGCGGCGAAAGCTGGCGTCGCCGGCCAGCGGCCGCACCTCGGCCGAACCCCAGCCGTGACGCGCGAGGAAGCCGGCCGCGCCCGGTCGGGGCTGGAAGGCGGCAGTCGCTGGCGGGGGCGCGGCGGCCGAACTCAGGCGGGGGGCCATCGCCCTTCCCAAGCCGCGGGCACGTCCCAAGTCAAGCGGCGCGTCGGGCTTCCGGCCCCCTCCAGCCGCAGCCACAGCCGCTCGGGCCACAGCGCCGCGCCCAGCCGCTCCGGCCACTCGACAAGCAGCACGCCGCCATCGGCCAGCCAGTCATCGAGCCCGAGGGCCTCGGCCTCGGCCGCCTGCTCCAGGCGGTAGAGATCGACATGCGCGACCGGCGACTGGAGATCGGGGTAGGTCTGCACCAATGTGAAGGTCGGGCTCGGGACCTCGCCCGAATGCCCCAGCGCCGCAAGAATGCCGCGCGCCAGCGTCGTCTTGCCTGCCCCCAGCTCGCCCGACAGCGCAACCACGTCGCCCGCGCGCAGCGCCGAGGCGAGCCGCGCGCCGACGGCGGCGAGCCCCGCCTCGTCGAGCGTCAGCCCGGCGCGGTCGCCGGCCACCTCAATAGCGGTAGTGGTCGGGCTTGAACGGCCCCTCGGCCGGCACGCCGATATAGGCCGCCTGCTCGTCGCTCAGCCGGGTCAGCTTCACGCCCAGCTTGGCGAGATGAAGCGCGGCGACCTTTTCGTCCAGATGCTTGGGCAACACATGAACGGCATTGGAATATTTATCCGCGCCGGTCCAAAGCTCGATCTGGGCCAGCACCTGGTTGGTGAAGGAGGCCGACATCACGAAGCTCGGGTGGCCGGTCGCGTTGCCGAGGTTCACCAGCCGCCCCTTGGACAATACGATGAGCCGCTTGCCGTCGGGGAAGACGACCTCGTCCACCTGCGGCTTCACTTCCTCCCAAACGAAGTTCGAGAGCGCGCCGATCTGGATCTCGCTGTCGAAGTGGCCGATGTTGCAGACGATGGCGCGGTCCTTCATCGCCCGCATGTGGTCCAGCGTGATCACGTCCTTGTTGCCGGTCGCCGTCACGAAGATGTCGGCGCGCGGTGCGGCCTCCTCCATGGTGACGACTTCATAGCCCTCCATCGCCGCCTGCAGTGCGCAGATGGGATCGATCTCGGTCACCATCACGCGCGCGCCGCCGTTGCGAAGGCTTGCGGCCGAGCCCTTGCCCACGTCGCCGAAGCCGGCGACGACGGCCACCTTGCCGGCCAGCATCACGTCGGTCGCCCGGCGGATCCCGTCCACCAGCGATTCCTTGCAGCCGTAGAGATTGTCGAACTTCGACTTGGTGACGCTGTCGTTCACGTTGATGGCCGGGAAGGGCAGATGCCCCTTGCCGGCGATCTCGTAGAGCCGGTGCACGCCCGTCGTCGTCTCTTCCGAGACTCCGCGGATGTTGGACTGGGTCTTGAGGAAAAAGCCCGGCGAGGCGGCCGCCCGCTCGCGGATCATCCGGAAGAACTCGACCTCCTCCTCGTTGGTCGGCTCGGGCAGCGGTTCGCCGGCCTCGAAGCGCGCCCCCTTCAGGATGTACATGGTGGCGTCGCCGCCATCGTCCAGGATCATGTTGGCGGTCCGGTCGCCCCACTGGAAGATGGCGTCCACGAACTGCCAATACTCCCGAAGCGTCTCGCCCTTGTGGGCGAACACGGGCACGCCAGCCGCGGCGATGGCGGCCGCCGCATGGTCCTGGGTCGAGAAGATGTTGCAGCTCGCCCAGCGAACCTCGGCACCCAGCGCCGTCAGCGTCTCGATCAGAACCGCCGTCTGGATTGTCATGTGGAGGCAGCCGGCGATCCGCGCGCCCTTGAGCGGTTTCGCCTCGCCATAGTCGCCCCGAAGCGCCATCAGGCCCGGCATCTCGGTCTCGGCGATGGCAATCTCCTTGCGGCCCCAGGCGGCAAGCCCGAGGTCGGCAACCGCAAAGTCGGTGAAATTGGGCTTGGCTTGGCTGGCCACGGCGAGTCTCCGGCGAGAAGGGGAATGCAGTGCTCCTATCCCGTTCGAACAGGACTTGCAACTTTCTTTAAGTCTTTATGTCCATCGCCGGGGTTGCATCCGCCCGCCCCCGCCCTAGCGTTTCGCGCCCATGACATCCGTGGATCATCTGGGCCCCGCGCTTGCCATCGCGGCCTCGCCCTTCGGCCTCATTCCGGCCATCCTGCTGCTGTTCACGCCGGCAGCGCGCGCCAATGGCGGCGCCTTTGCCGCTGGCTGGTTCGGCGGTGTCCTCGCCGGTTTCCTCGTGGCGGCCGCCGGTTCGGAGTGGCTCGGCACTCTGGGCGGCGGCCCGCTCGGGCCCTGGCTGCGGCTGCTGGCCGGCCTCGCGCTCATGGGGCTGGCGGCCCGCCAGTGGCGCCAGCGCGGCGCCGAGGCCCGCCAGCCCGTCTGGATGGCCTCGATCGCCGACAGCACGCCGGCGCGGTCGCTGCGCCTCGGCCTGCTGCTCAGCCTTGCCAATCCGAAGGTCCTGCTGCTCAGCCTCGCCGGTGGCCTCGGCGCGGCCGGGTCCGGCCTCGCGGCAGGCGACGGTCTCGTCGGCGCCGCCTTCCTCTTCGCGGCGGTCGCGAGCCTTCCGGCCGGCCTGCCGCTTGCCGCCCGGCTTGTCGGCGGGGAGCGGGTGATGGCCCCGCTCGACAGGGCGCGCCAATGGCTCATCGCGAACAGCGGCCCCATCACGGCGGCCGTGCTCGGCGCGATCGGCCTGCTGCTGGCAGCGCGGGCGCTCGCCGACCTTCTTCCCTAGCGCCGCCCGTCCTCGCGGATCGTCTCGCCGCGCGCGATCGCGAACACAACGCCCGAGAGCAGCAGCAGCGCCACCAGGTTCGGCAGCGCCATGGCGGCATTGGCGATGTCGCCCAGTCGCCACACCAGCGTCAGGTCCTGGAACGAGCCGACCCAGATGACGAGGCACCACAGGAGCCGCCAGGCCACATGCAGCCTCACTTCCCCGGCCCGGGTCGCGCCCGGCAGGCGATCGTAGAGGAAGGTGATGGCCCGCTCGCCATAATAGCTCCAGGTGATGAGGGTCGTGAACACGAACATCACCAGCGCGATCGAGGCGACCAGCGTGCCGATCGGGATCCCGAACAGCGGCATGGGGAAGGCCGTGCCGAACGCGCCCGATGTCATGGCGAAGCCCTGCAGGTCGGATTGCCAGGCATGCGGCATCATCTGGACGCTGCCGTCGGCGAGCCGGTGCGCGAACTGGCCTTCCACCGTCAGGATGACGAGCGCCGTCATGGTGCAGATGACGATCGTGTCGATGAAGGTACCGAGCATCGCAAAGCGCCCCTGCACCCGCGGATCGTTCGTCTGCGCGACCGCATGGGCGATCGGAGTCGAGCCCTGGCCGGCCTCGTTCGAGAAGAGGCCGCGCGCCACGCCGGCGCGGATGGCGATGATGATGGCGGCGCCCAGGAAGCCGCCCGAGGCGGCCTGCTCGTTGAAGGCGCCATCGAAGATGCGGGTGAAGGTCTCGGGGATGGACTGGATGTCGAGCAGGATCGCCAGAAGCGCCATCAGGATGTAGGCGCCGGCCATGAAGGGCACGATCCGCTCGGCCACCCGGCCGATCGACTTGATCCCCCCGATGATCACCACGAACACGAGCGCCGCCACGATCAGGCCCGAGATCCAGTCCTCCAGCCCCGTCAGCTCGTTGATCCCGTCGGCGATCGAATTGGCCTGGATTCCATTGCCCGTCACCAGTGCAGAGAACAGCGTGCCGATGCAGAACAGGGCGGCAAGCCAGGTCCATTTCGGGCCAAGGCCCATGTGGATGTAGGTCATCGGCCCGCCGCGCCAGTGGCCTTCGGGGGTGCGCTCGCGGTAGCGGATGGCAAGCGCCCCTTCGGCGAAGGCGAGCGCCATGCCGATGAGCGCCGTCACCCACATCCAGAAGATGGCGCCCGGCCCGCCCAGGGTGATGGCGGTTGCAACCCCGGCGAGGTTCCCCGTGCCCACCTGCCCCGACAGCGCCGTCGACAGCGCGGCGAAGGGCGAGATCTCGCCTGCCCCGTCGCCCTTGCGCCCCCGCCCGAACAGGCCGGCGAACGCCGCGCCCAGCTGGCGGATGGGATAGAAGCGCAGGCCCACCATCATGTAGAGGCCCGCGCCGAGCAGCAGGACGACCATCGGCGGGAAGGGCAGCAGCTGCGCCCCGTTCCACGTCCCGCCCCAGATGAAATCGGAAATGTTGACCACCCGGTCGATCAGCTGCTCCACGCGCCCTCCCGAGGCTTGAGGGGCCCGATCCGCTGCCGGGCCGTTGCGCCGTGGTTAGGCGGGCGGCCTTGCGCGCGTCAATCGCGGGCGGTGCGTGGCATCTCGGCCGGCTGATATTCGACGGCGAAGGGCGGCGGATAGCCGGCCGCCGCGAAGGTTTCGGCAATCGCCCGGTTGGTGTCGAACCAGACCTGCCAATAGTGTGCCGTGTGGCAGTGCGGCCGCACCGCAAGTACTGGCCCGCGCTCGGTGAAGTCGAGGATCTCGATCGTCGGCGCGGGATCGTCCAGCACGTTCGGAATGGAGGCGATCGCCGGGCGGAGCCGCTCGATGGCCGCCAGCGGATCGACCCCGTGCGCCAGCTGGGCCGTCCGGTCCACCCGGCGCCACGCATTGGTCGAGAAGTTGCGGATCGGGCTGGTGGAGACCTGCGAATTGCCGACGATGGCGACCACATTGTCCGGTGTCAGGATCACGGTGTTGAACATGCCGATTTCCTGCACCGTCCCCTCGATGTCGCCGGCGATCACATAGTCGCCCACCTTGTAGGGCCGGAAGATGATGAGGAAGGCGCCGGCCGCGAAATTGCCGAGCAGCCCCGACCAGGCCGCCCCGATGGCGAGGCCGACCCCGGCGAGCAGCGCCGCGAAGCTCGTCGTCTCGAGGCCGAAATAGCCGAGGATGGCGATGACGAGGACGATGTTGAGGACGACCGCCAGGATGTTGGCGATGTAGCGCTGGAGCGTCGGGTCGAAGTTGCGCGCCGTCAGCACCCGCTGCAACGAGGCGATCGCAAAGCTGATCAGCCAGCGGCCGATCATGTAGAGGAGGATGGCGGCCGCCACCTTCAGGGCGCCCTCCAGGATCACCGGGCTCCAGCGCGCCCAGAGCGTTGCTGCGTCCGACTCCATTGCCCCCACTCCTGCCGTGCGGGCCCAGTTCAACCGAGCGCGGGGGTCAGCGCAAGAGGGTCTGGTCCCAGAAGATCAGGCTGGTCCAGAACTGGTAATCCTGGTTCTCCTTGCGGCGGAACCCGTGCCCCTCGTTGCGTGCGACCAGATGCCACGCAGGCCGCCCGCGGGCGCGAACGGCGGCCACCATCTGCTCCGCCTCGCTCGCCGGCACGCGCGGGTCGTTGGCGCCCGTCACCACCATCAGCGGCACGGCGATCCGGTCGGCCCGGCCGAGCGGCGAGATGGCCTTCAGCTTCGCGCGCTGCCTCGGATCGCGCTCGTCGCCATATTCCACGCGCCTCAGGTCCCGCCGATAGTCGGCGGTGTTCTCGAGGAAGGTCACGAAGTCCGAGATCCCGACGACGCTCAGCCCCGCGCGCCACAGCGTCGGGAACAGGGTGAGCGCGCCATAGGTCATGTAGCCGCCATAGGAGCCGCCGGTGACCGCGAAGCGGCTCGAATCAAGCCCCGGGTCCTTCGCCAGCGCGGCGTGGAAGGCGGCGATGTCCTTCACCGAATCCTCCCGCCGGAACGGTCCGTTGTCGAGGCTGACGAACCTTTTGCCAAACCCCGTCGAGCCGCGGACATTGGGGAAGAAGATGGCGATCCCCCGCTCGTTGACGAGATAGTTGGTGCGCCCCAGGAAGCCGGGCCGGGACTGGGATTCCGGCCCGCCGTGGATGTTGAAGATGAGCGGCCTCGGCCCCGGAAAGCGCGCCGGGTCGGGCCGGTAGAGAAAGCCGGTCACCTCCAGCCCGTCGAAGCTCCTGACCCGGACAAGCTCCGGCTCGACATTGCGCTCGGGGTCGAGCCCGCCCGTCTCCGATCGGGTCCAGCGCTGGACCACATTCGTCGCCGGGTCATAGCTGAACGCGTCCGCCGGCGACCGCGCCGACGACAGGGTGAAGCCCAGCACACCCCAGGGCGCATAGCGAAGGCCGCTCATCACCCCGGCTGGCACCGCCGGCTCGGCGAGCACGCGCCCGTCGCGCGAATCGATCAGCCTGAGGCGCGAGATTCCGGCCTCGTTGGTCACCACGGCCAGCACCCGGCCATCGGGCGACACGTCGAAATCCTCGACATCCCAGCGCGCCGGCGCGCCGATCGCCACGAAGCCGCGGCCCGGCACCAGCTCGCCGATCTGCTGGAAGTCGCTGCCCCTGTCGGACGTCACGAACAGCCGCCCGTCCGGCCCGTATCGCGCCGCCTGGTAGGAGACGGGCTCGCGATCGGCCGTCAGCAGCGCGATCGCGCCGCTCTCGAGATCGAGCCGGTAGAGCTCGCTCTTCTGGATGGAAATGGTGCGCGCCACCACCGCCGAGCGGCCGTCGGGGTGGAAATCGGCGATCGACCAGCCGCCGCCCTCGCGCTCGATCACCCGGCGCGCGCTTGCCGGATCGCGCGGGTCCATCACATAGAGGTCGGTGTCGCGCCCGTTGCGCGCGTTGGAGGCATAGCCGATCAGCCGCCCATCATGCGACGGCACCACGCCGGTATGGCGGCTCTTGCCGTCGGTCAGCAGGGTGAGGCGCCCGGACTCCAGCCGGTAGATCTGGAAATTCTCGTCGCCGCCCACGTCCCGGATCGCGATGGTCACGTCGCCGCGGCCGGGCATCACGAACCCGTTCGTCACCGGCTCCGGCTCGAAGCTCAGCTGGGTTCGCGCCGCATCCGGCGCGGTCACGCGGTGCAGCTGGTTCGAACTGCCGAAGCGCGTGGTGATCAGCATCGAGCGATCGGCCGGATTCCAGCCGAGGAAGGCGGCGGTGCGGAACTCCATGTAGGGCTGGGTCGCGTCCCTGAGCGCCGCGGGCACGCGCGGCACCCCGTCCGAGATGATCGCAGCCGGCGTCGGCACCAGCGCCTCCGCCGGCTGGGCTGGGGCCGGCAGGGCCACCGCCAGAAGCACTGCGAAACCCAGAACCCTGCCCGGCATCCGGTGCCGCATCCCCGATCCTCCCATGTCGTTGCTCGCCCGGCCGTTCTCGCCGCGCCGCCCCCCTTTGGCAAGGCCGCGCGAACCCGCTAGCGCCCCGGCCATGGTGCCCGCCCTCGACCCGACGCGACCCTTCGCCCTCATCTGGGACAGCGATCGGGCGCAGGCGCTGCTCTTCCAGAACCCGCGCGGCGTCGTCGAGTCAGCAGACGTCGCCGCGGCCGTGCCACAGCTGCGCGCCGCGGTCATGGCGGGGGACTGGCTGGCCGGCGGCATCCCCTATGAGGCGGGGTTCGGCCTCGAGCCCCGGCTTGCAGGCCTCGCGCGCGGCGAGACTCCGCTCTGGTTCGGCCGCTTCGGCCCGCCCGCGCGCCTCTCGCCGGCCGAGACGGCCGAACTCCTCGCCGGCTTCGCCCGCCCCACCGCGATCGGCGCCCCCCGCCCCCTCGTTGGCGAGGGCGAGTGGAAACAGGCGGTCAGCCGCTGCCAGGCGCTGATCGCCGCCGGCGACATCTACCAGGCGAACCTCTGCTTCCCGGCCGAGGTGCCGGTCTCGGGCCACCCGGTCGCGCTCTTCGCCCGCCTGTTCGCGCCCGAAGCCGCGCCGCACGCCGCCCTCGTCCACGACGGCCGCGGCCGCTGGTGGCTCAGCCTGTCGCCCGAGCGCTTCTTCGCGCTGGAGGCCGGCCGCCTCGGCGCCCGCCCGATGAAGGGCACGGCCGCGCGCCCGGCCGATCCGGCGGCTGACCGGGCGGCAGCGGAGGCGCTGGCGCGCGATCCCAAGAACCGGGCCGAGAATCTGATGATAACCGATCTCATCCGCCACGACCTCGCCCGCGTGTCCGTGCCCGGCACGGTCCGGGTGCCTGCCCTCTTCGCCATCGAGAGCTACCCCGCTGTCCACCAGATGACGTCCAGCGTCACCGCCGCGCTCGCCCCCGGCCTCGACGCGCTCGACGTGCTCGCCGCCCTCTTTCCCTGCGGCTCCATCACCGGCGCGCCCAAGATCCGGGCGATGGAGGTGATCGCCGAGCTCGAGCCCTTCCCCCGCGGCATCTACTGCGGGGCCATCGGCTGGATCGCGCCGGGGGCGGAAAGCGCCGCCCTCAATGTCGCCATCCGAACGCTCGCCCTCGAACAGCCGGGCACGGCCCGGCTCGGGCTGGGCGCCGGAATCATCACCGACAGCGACAGTGCGGCCGAATGGGCCGAATGCCTCGCCAAGGCCCGCTTCCTCGCGCCCGCCGCGCCTCGCACCCTCCTCGAGACGATGCGCCTCGAACCGGGCGGCACCATCCCGCGCCTCGCCCGCCACCTCGACCGGCTGGCCAGCTCGGCTGCCCGCTTCGGCTTCGCGCTCGACCGCCCCGCGCTCGAGGCCCGGCTGTCGGCGCTCGCGGTCGACGCCCCATCGCGCCTGCGGCTTGCACTGTCGGCCGAGGGCGCGCTCGCGCTCCTCCTCGTGCTCGACCAATTCCCCCGCAACATTTTCCGCGGCACGCCGCAGGTCTACGCCACCGACGCCAAGGCGCTCGACCTGGCCCGCGGGGCGATCGCGGCGGGACATCTGTCCGCCTTCGAGCCGCCGATGACGCGTTTCTTCATCCTGCCCCTGACGCATGCCGAGGATCTCGGCGCGCAGGAGGAGGCGTTGGCGCTGCTCGACGCGCTCGGCGACGCCGACGGCCTGCATTGGG
>JBKBUL010000049.1:0-16387 GCA_046290045.1 Sphingomonadaceae bacterium | reverse complement strand
CGATCACGAGATCGGCGTCGCGCGCGGCGATCGCGCCCATCTGGGGGCGCTTGCCGGCATCCCGGTCGCCACCGCAGCCGAACAGCAGGATGAGCCGGTTGGCGGTGTGCGGGCGGAGCGCCGCGATCGCGGCCTCGAGCGCATCGGGCGTGTGGGCGTAGTCCACATAGACCGGCGCCCCCGACGGCAGCAGCACGGCCCGCTCGAGCCGGCCGCGCACGCCCGCAATCCGCGCGAGGTCAGCGAAGGTGCGCGCCGGGTCGCTGCCGGTCGCGATCACGAGGCCGGCCGCCACCAGCGCGTTCGCCGCCTGGTAGGCGCCGATGAGCGGCAGGGTGAGGCTGTGCGTCTGGCCGAAGGCCTCGATGGTGAGCGCCTGGCCGAGCAGCATCGGCAGGCGCTTGACGAGGCGGATGTCGGCGCCATCCGGCCCCACCTCGATCAGCTTCAGGCCGCGCGCCCGGGTGGCATCCGCGACGCGGCTGTTCCACGACGCGCCGGCCGCTGCCTCGTCCCGCCAGACGACGGCCGTGCCATCGGCGTCCAGCACTTCGGTGAAGAGGCGGAGCTTGGCCGCGAAATAGGAGTCCATGTCGCCATGATAGTCGAGATGGTCGCGGCTGAGGTTGGTGAAGCCGGCAGCGCGGACGGGCAGCCCCTCGGTCCGATACTGGTCGAGCCCATGGCTCGAGGCCTCGAAGGCGAGATGCGTGACGCCCTCGCGCGCAAGGCCCCCGGCGTGCGACAGGAAGGTGATGATGTCGGGCGTGGTGAGCCCGGCGGTGCCGGCCTTCACCCGGTCGTCGGACGTGGTGATTCCGAGCGTGCCCATGCTTGCCGCCCGCTCGCCGGCGAGGTGCCAGAGCTGGCGGCAGATCTCGACCGTTGAGGTCTTGCCGTTGGTGCCGGTGACCGCGACGGTGACGGCGGGATAGGGGGCGTAGAAGGGGGCGGCGAGCCGCGCGAAGGCGCGGCGGGGATTCGCATCGGCAATGTGGCGCGCGCCTTCGACCCTGGCTTCAGGCCGGGCGACGACGGCGATGGCGCCGGCGCGCACCGCATCGGCGATCACCGTCTCGCCGTCAAAGCGCTGACCCCGGAAGGCACCGAACACCGTGCCCGGCGCCACCTGCCGGTGATCGATCGCGAAGCCGGTGATCCGCGGCCTGAGGTCGGCGAGCGGGTCGCTCATGGCCGGGCCGCCCGCTGGCGGTAGAGGCCATCGAAGGCAGAGGTGTCCGGCTCCGCGAGGCCCGGCGGCGCCGGCGCGACGCCGAGGATGGGGGCGATGCGGTTGACCACATTCTTGAACACGGGCGCTGCAACGAGACCGGCCGAGCGCAGCCCGGCCGAGGGATCGTCGATCATGGTGATGACGACATAGCGCGGCTGGTCCATCGGGAAGGCGCCGGCGAAGGTGGTGATGTTGCGCCGCCGGTCATAGCCGCGGCCATGTTCCAGCACCTTCTCGGCCGTGCCGGTCTTGCCGCCGACGCGATAGCCCTCGGCGTCGGCGCGCCGGCCGGTGCCGTCGAGCACGGCCAGCCGCAGCATGCCATTGAGCGCCTCTGACACCTCGGGGCTGAACACCCGCTCGCCGGGCCGAACCTGGCCTTCGGGCTGTTTCAGGAAGGTGGCCGGGCGGTGGATGCCGCCGTTGACCAGGGTCGCATAGGCGTTGGCGAGGTGCAGGGGCGTGACCGCGATCCCATGGCCGAAACCGACCGTCATCACGCTCGAGAGGCCCCAGTTGTTGGCCGGCGGGGTGAGCGGCCGGCCGGATTCGGGCAGTTCGCCCGGCGCGCGCGACATCAGCCCGAGTTTCCTCAGATAGGCTTCCTGCCGCGCCCGGCCCAGCCGCTCGGCCATGCGCGCCGTGCCGACGTTCGAGCTGTGGATGAGGACTTCGGGCACGGAGAGCGGATAGCCCTTGGGGTGGCTGTCGGATATGCGGTGGCGGCCGACCATGATGGGGGTGGTCGGGAAGCGCTCGTCGAGGCGGAGCAGGCCTTCCTCCAGCGCCATGGCGATGGTGAAGGCCTTGAAGGTGGACCCCAGTTCATAGACGCCGAAGGTGGCGCGGTTCATGTGACTGGGCATGCCGACCAGCCCGCCGGGCCGGTTGGGATCCCAGCTGGGCAGCGAGGCGATGGCCAGCACCTCGCCGGTTTCGGCATCCATCACCACCCCGGCGGCGCCCGAGGCCTGCTGGGCGGCCATCTGCTTTGCGAGCTCGCTTTCCAGCGCCTGCTGCACGCGCACATCGATGGAGAGCATGAGCGGCTGGTCGCGCCGTTCGGGGTCGGTCAGGCGGGTCTCGAAGGCCTGCTCGATCCCGCCCTCGCCGCGGCCGTCGATACCCGTGTAGCCGACGAGGTGCGCGGCCAGCGACACCTGCGGGTAGAGGCGCTCGGGCTCGCGCTCGAGGGTGAGGCCCGGCTCGCCCAGCCGGCGGATCGCCTCGGCCTGCTCGGGAAGCACCCGGCGCGCCACGAAGCGGAAGGGGCCGTCGTGGTAGAGCGCCGCGCGGATCGCCTCGGGCGGGCGCTCGGGCAGGATCTGGACGAGCTTCGCCAGCAGCGCCTCGCGGTCCCCCACGATGTCGCGCGGCCGGGCGGCAAGCGCATAGGCCTCGAAACTGGCGGCGAGCGTCACGCCGTTGCGATCGACGATGTCGGCGCGCAGGAAGGGCGAGGCGACCGGCGGCGCGCGATGGCGCGGAGGGCCATCGAACAGGGCAAGCTCGACGAGCCGAAGCGAGATCGCGGCCGTCAGCGCCACGAACAGGAGGATGCCGACGGCAAGCCGCTGACGCGCGACGGCCAGCGCCTGCTGGCGCTGGCCGGGAAGGCGGATCCGCCGCTGCTCGAGCGCCGCCGGGCTCATCCCCCCGTCAACGCTCCGGGCCCGGTTCGAAGGCGAGTTCGACCTGCCGGAGAAGTTCGGCCGTGTCCGGCTCGGGCGCGGGGCGCGGCAGCGGCCGGGCCACGGCCGGCGCGGGCGCAGGCGCGGCGGGGCTGGCGGCGGGCGCCTCGGCCGCCACCTCGACAAGGCGGGGCGCCGGCGCCGGGGCGGCGCTCGGGGCGACATCGCGAACGGCCAGCTGCACCTGCGGCGCCTCGCCGGGCAGCGGCTTGCCATAGGCGGCAAGCAGCAGCGGGTCGGTCACATATTGGGTGGCCGAAATGGGCACCATGCCAAGCACCTCGTCATTCCAGCGCTGCAGCTGCGGCAGGCGCATGCGAACCCTGAGTTCGGCCTCCAGCGCCTTCACCTGCTCGGCGAGCTGGCGGTTGCCGCGCTCCAGCCGCTCGACCGCTCGACGCTCGGACGCAACCTTGAGCGACAGGCTGTAGCTGGTGAGCGCGATCGCCAGCGTGCCCATGACCATCAGCACCGTCGGCGCCCAGCCATGCCGGACGGCGCCGCGCGCGGCAGCCCTGCCGGCCCATGGGGATGGCGCGCGCCCGGCGCTGCCCCAGCGTTCGATCCGCCGGCCCGGCCGGCGGCCCCACAGCGCGATCATGCCCGTCCTCCCCCATGGCCTGCCGCCAGCATCCCGAAGCCTGCCCGGCCCCCGTTTCGCGCGCCCCAGGCCGGTGCGGCGCTGCGCCGGGCGACCCGAAGCGTTGCCGAGCGGGCGCGCGGATTGGCCGCCAGCTCGCGCTCCGAGGGGCGGCGCGGCCGGGCCGGCCGCTCGAAACTGGGGCGTGCCCGCGGGGCGGCGGCCGGCAGGTGGCGCGAGCCGGCCGGCTGGGCGCCGCCGCGCTCGGCAAGGAAGCGCTTCACGATCCGGTCCTCGAGGCTGTGGAAGCTGACGACGGCGAGCGCGCCGCCGGGCTTCAGCACGGCCTCGGCGGCAACGAGGCCGCGCTCAAGTTCGGCCAGCTCGTCGTTCACATGGATACGGACCGCCTGGAAGCTGCGCGTGGCGGGATCGCGGCGGCTGCCCGGCGGTGCCTTGACGGCGCGGCGGACGACTGCGGCGAAATCGGCCGTCGTGGCGAGCGGGCGGGCGGCGACCACGGCGCGGGCGATGCGGCGGGCGGCCGGCTCCTCGCCATAGTGGAAGAGCACGTCGGCAATCTCGGCCTCGCTCGCCGAGTTGAGGAAGTCGGCCGCGGTGGGGCCGTGGCCGGACAGGCGCATGTCGAGCGGGCCGTCAGCCTGGAAGGACAGGCCGTAGCTGGGATCGTCGAGCTGGATCGAGGAATAGCCGAGATCGAGCGCGACACCGTCGGCGCAGGCGGCGCCCAGTTCATCGGCCATGTCGGCGAACGACCGGTTGACGAGGCGAAGACGGCCGCCAGCGCGGGCCACGAGGGCAGCGCCGGCGGCCAGGGATCGCAGGTCGCGGTCAAAGGCGGTGACGATGGCACCGGACTCGAGGAAGGCGGCCGCATAGCCGCCGCCGCCGAAGGTGCCATCGACGAGATGGTGGCCGGGCCCGGGCGCAAGCGCGGCCAGCACCTCGGCAAGCAGGACGGGGACGTGGCCGCTCATGCCGCGCGGCCCTGGACGAGGGCGGCGACGATGCGCTTCAGCCGGGCATCCAGCCCCGGCTCGGCGAGCAGCGTGTCGGGCGACCAGATCTCGAAATAGTCGCCCGCGCCCAGGAACAGCGCCTGCCGGTCGAGCCCGCCCAGCTCCTTCAGGATCGGCGACAGCACGATCCGGCCGGTGTCGTCGTATCGAAACGTCTCGGTGGTGCCGAAGAGGATCCGGCCGCGATCCCCCCGGCCGGGGCCGAAATCGCCGTCGAACTCGCGGTCGAGCCGGCTTTCCAGCCGCTCGAAATGGGTGACATCATAGCCGACGAGGCAGGGCGCATGTTCGGCCGGCGCCAGCACGAGGCACTTCTGCTGGCTGCGCGCCTCGATCGTCTCGCGCAGCGGTGCAGGCACGGACAGCCGATGCTTGGCATCGATTCCGTTCAGATACGTGCCTGCGAACCAGCTGCGAATGACCATTCCCCTTTTCTTGGGGGCCAAGCGCGCTGGCCATCTTCGCGGTGCCAGGGACGAGCCCGCGATCGACCGGCCGGAACCACGCCATCCCCTGTGGAAAAGGGATAGCATGGGCTTTCATGGGTATTCAATGGGAAATTATGGTCCGTTCTGGCCGGGCGGCCACAAAGCCCTGAAAAAGCGCGTTTCCGGCGAGCGGTTGCCGGATTGCAACAGAGGGTCAACGCCTGTGGACAAGTCGGCGGACAAGACTGCGGCAGCCGGGCTCATGCCAGCGGCTCCGGCAGGCGGAAGGCGTAGACCCGGGCGGCGCGCACCTCGGGGAGCGTGTCGGAGGTGAGCCGCAGGCGAACCCCGCCCTCGCCGTCGGGCACGGTCTCGACATCGATCGCCTGACCGTCGGCCAGCGTGACCCGGTAGCGCTCGGCCCCGGCCCTGTTGACGGTGGCAGCCGCCACGAATCCGACCGCGCCCAGCCGCTCCAGCTTCAGCGCCACCCGCGCCGCCTCGGAGCCGGCAAGCGGCTGGCGCCCGTCCGCCGTGATCCGTTCGACCCGGGCCACGTCCGTGGCCGCGATTCGCGGCGGCCGAAGGCTGGACCAGGCCGAGGGCCAGAGCGGCAGCGCCGGTGTCCGGGCGAGTGCGACCCAGGGCCCCTGGGGCCGGCCGGCGGGATCGCGCGCCTGCGCGGCGCCAGCGAGGAAGCCGGCATGGCCGAGCACCCGGCCCTCGCGGTCCGCGAGGCGGATCTCCAGCGGCTCGCTGGACGAGGGGGCTTCCGCCAGCGGCGGGCCCGACAGCCGGCGCAGCCGTTCGACGAGGGCCTCGATCCGGGCGGAATCGCCCGGCGCATCGGCGGCCGACACGACGACCCAGTCGCCCGTGTCGAGCCGGCGCGCGAGCACGACCTGCTCGCGGCCGCGCGCCATCTCGATCCGGAAGACGGAGTCGGCCGCCGGCAGGTCGGGCAGAAGCGTCGCCCGGTCGCCGCGCGCCAGCAGCGACCCGACCGCGAGCAGCAGCAGGGGCAGGAGAACGAAGAGAAGCGCCGGCCCCCGGCCGGTTCCCGCCGTCAGATGGCGACCATGCTGCTGTCGCCGGGCGGACGCGGCAGCCCGGTGCGGCCGGCCGCCGAGCCATGATCGGCCGAGCCTTCGAGCCGGGGCTGCGGCGCGGCGGAGTCGGGCTCGGCCGGGGCCGGGGCGGGCATGACGAGGCCGTTGACCGGCGCCGTGGCGGCGCCATTCGGCTTGTCGGTTCCGGGCGCCACGCCGAGCTGGGCGAGCGGCTCGTTCGTGTCCCGCTTGTCGGGCTGCGTGTCGGACGGCCCGAAGGCCAGCGAGGCCGCCAGCGTGAGGAGAAACACGGCCCCCAGCCCCGTGAGGCCTGCGCGCATGCGATCCATGGCGTTCGCCCTAGCAGCCGGCGCGCCGGAAGTCGAGGCGCGCCTCGTGCGGCCTCAGGCCTCGGCCGGCCGAAACCAGGGTGGAAGCGGCAGACCGCGCGCGGCAAGCCATTCGGGGTTCCAGATGGTGGAAAGATAGCGGCTGCCCTGGTCGCACAGGATGGTGACGATGCGGTGCCCCGGCCCGAGGTGCCGCGCCAGCCGCTCGGCACCGGCAACGTTGATCGCGCTCGAGAGGCCGAGGTGCAGGCCGTCGCGCGCCATCAGCTCGTGGAGGATCGGGAAGGCCTCGCTGTCGGGGATTCGGAAGGCGATGTCGATGGGGGCGCCCTCGAGGTTGGCGGTCACGCGGCTCTGGCCGATCCCCTCGGCGACGCTGTTGCCTTCGGCCTTGAGCTCGCCATGGGTGAACCAGCTGTAGAGCGCAGCCCCCTCCGGATCGGCGAGGCCGATCACCACGTCGGCGCGGCGTTCCTTGAGCCCCATGCCGACGCCAGCGACCGTGCCGCCGGTGCCGGCGGCGCAGATGAAGCCATCGACCCGGCCGTCGAGCGCATCCCAGATCTCGGGCGCGGTCGTCTTGATGTGGGCGAGGCGATTGGCCGTGTTGTCGAACTGGTTGGCCCAGACGGCGCCGGGCGTCTCCTCGGCGAGGCGGCGCGAGGTGTGCACATAATGGCCGGGGTTCGCATAAGAGGTGGCCGGCACCAGCACCAGCTCGGCGCCGAGCGCGCGCAGCGCGTCCTTCTTCTCGCGGCTCTGCGTCTCGGGCATGACGATGATGGTGCGATAGCCGAGGCTGGCGCCGATCACGGCGAGCCCGATCCCGGTGTTGCCGGCCGTCCCCTCGACGATCACGCCGCCCGGCCGGAGCGCGCCGGACGCTTCCGCGTCGCGGATGATCCACAGCGCGGCGCGATCCTTGACCGAGGCGCCGGGATTCAGATGCTCGCACTTGCCCCAGATGTCGCAGCCGGTCCGCTCGGACGGGCCCTTGAGGCGGACGAGCGGGGTGTTGCCGACGAGGCCGGCGATGTCGGGGGCAATGCGCGTCATGCGCGCCTCCATACCAGCCCGATGGGCGCTTGCCAGCGCCCCCGTTTCGCGCGAACGGACCTGCCATGCCCCGCCGCCTCCCCCTGCTTGCCGCCCTCGCCCTGCTGCCGGCTGCCGGCCCGCCGCCGCCCGCCGCGCTGACTCCGCTGGTTGCGGACTATGCCAGCCATGCGATCGGGCGATTCTCGAGCGCGGCCCAGCATGCGCGCGATCCCGCCTATGACGTCGTGGAGGCGCGGATCGTGCGCATCTGGCCCGAGCGGACCGACGGCCTCTGGCTCTACCAGGAGCAGACGATCCTGGCCGGCGCGGGGGCCGCGCCGGACAAGCCCTATTTCCAGCGCGTCGGCCATGTGCGGGCACTGCCCGACGGCAGCATCCGCCGCGACAACTACCCCCTGAAGGCGCCCGAGCGCTTCGTCGGCCTGGGGCGGCCGGGCAGCGGCGCCGTTGCCATCACCCCCGACGATCTCGGGCCGGCCGGCTGTGCCAACATCCTCACCTTCGTGAGCCCCGGCTTCTGGACCGGCACGGTCGAGGCCTGCGCCAGCAACTGGCGCGGGGCAGCCCGGATGGAGAGCGTCTCCCTGCTGACCCCGCGCCAGTTCGTGAACTGGGACAGGGGCCTCGACTCGAAGGGCGGCCATGTCTGGGGGCCGACGGGTGGCGGCTATGTCTTCGACCGGCTGGACGACTAGCGCCGTCGCGATCGCGGCCGCCCTGCTGCTGGCCGCCTGCCGGGCCGGCGAAGCCGAGGCGCCGCCGCTGCGGGTGGATGCGGTCGGCGGGACGCTCGAATCCGTCCTGTCGGAATCGCTTGCCGGGACGCTGACCTCGATCGATCCGGCCGGCCAGGTGGTGCCCGGCCTTGCGCAGAGCTGGCGCGTGTCGAGCGACGGGCTGTCGATCGTCTTCCGGCTGCGCGCGGCCCGTTTCGCGGGCGGGCGGCCGGTGACGGCGGCCGATGTCGTCGGCTCGGTCGAGCGCGCGCGCCAGGGGCGCGCCGGGGCCGACATCGCCCGGCTGATGGCAGGCGTGACGGCCGTGTCCGCGCCGCTCGACGACACGGTCGAGCTCAGGCTCTCGACCCCGCAGCCCGAGCTGCTGGAGCTGCTGTCGCTGCCGGCGCTCGCCGTCCGCCCCCGGCGCGGCAGCGCCGACGAGGCCGGCCCCTTCGTGCGTGCCGCGCCCGAGCCCGACGCGCCCCCGCTGCCGGCTGGCGCCGCCCTGCTGAAGCGCAACCCGGCCTTTCACGCAGCGGAGTCGGTGCCGCTTGCCGGCGCGGTCCTTGTGCCGGCGGACGCCGAGACGGCGATCGCCCGGTTCAACCGCGGCGAGTCCGACCTGGTGCTGGGCGGCGGGCTCGACGGGCTGGGCGCGGCCCGGGTCACGGCCCGGCGCGAGGCGCTGCTCTTGGAGGCGCGCCGCTCGGTGCTGCTGCTGCGCGTGAACCAGGGGCGCGGGCCGCTGGCCGACCGGCGCATCCGGCGGGCGCTGCAGCTCGCCGTCAACCGCGAGGCGCTGGGGCCGCAGCTGTTCGGCTCGTCGGCGGCCGCGCCCGTCACCGCGCTGTCGCCGCCGGGGCTGTCGGCCTATCCGCTGCCAGCGCCGGACTGGGCCGCCCTGCCCTTCGCCGACCGCCAGGCCGAGGCGCGGCGGCTGATCGCCGAAGTCCGTGGCGAGGCAACCGATCCGGCCGCCGGCGACGCGGCGGATTCGCCGGCGCCGCTTCGCCTCGTGCTGGCCGTGCCCGCCGGCGCGGCGACCGGGCGGCTGGTGACGGCGATTGCCGCGGACCTGATGGCCATCGGCGTCGAGCTGGCGCTTGCCCCCAGGCCCGCCGAGGCGCATGGCCGGGCGATCGCGGCGGGCGACTTCGACCTCGCCCTCGACCGGATCGATGCCGGAATCGACAGCCCGCTGCCCTTCCTTCTGCCCTTCCAGTGCAAGGCCAACCGGCATGGCGTCTGCCTCGAGGAAGCCGACCGGCTGCTGGCCGACAGCTGGCAGGCGCCGAGCCGCGCCCAGCGGCTGGCCCTGCTTGCGACCGCCGAGCGCCTGTGGGCCGAGGATGGCGCCGCCATCGGGCTCGTCCAGCCGCTGGGCTGGTCGCTGGTGTCGGCGCGGGTCGGCGGCATGGCTGCCAATGCCGCCGGGCGCCACCCGCTGAGATATCTGACCCTGACCCCAGACAGGAGACGCACGCCATGACCGGCCCTGCTCCCACCGACATCGTGATCGTGGCCGCCCGGCGCACGCCCATGGGCGGCTTCCAGGGCGATTTCCGCGATCTTGCCGCACCCGCGCTGGGCGCGGCCGCCATCCGGGCCGTGGTGGCCGATGCCGGCCTCGGCGCCGACGAGGCGGGCGAGGTGGTGATGGGCTGCGTGCTGCCGGCCGGCCAGGGGCAGGCGCCGGCCCGGCAGGCCGCGCTCGGCGCCGGCCTGGGGCAGGGAACGCCCGCCGTCACCCTCAACAAGATGTGCGGCTCGGGCATGAAGGCGGTGATGGATGCGGCCGACCGGCTCTCGGCCGGCAGCGCCGACATCATCATCGCCGGCGGCATGGAGAGCATGACGAACGCGCCCTATCTTCTGCCCAAGGCGCGCGGGGGCCTGCGGCTCGGCCACGGCGTGGTCAAGGATCACATGTTCCTCGACGGCCTCGAGGATGCCTACGAGCCGGGGCGGCTGATGGGGAGCTTCGCCGAGGATTGCGCGCGCCACTACCAGTTCACCCGCGCCCAACAGGATGACTATGCGCTCGAGAGCCTGTCACGCGCGAACGCCGCCATCGCGTCCGGCGCGTTCGCGGCCGAGACGGTGGCGGTGGCCACGAAGGCGGGCGAGGTGACGATCGACGAGCAGCCCGGCAAGGCGCGGCCCGAGAAGATCCCGACGCTGAAGCCTGCGTTCGCGCCCGACGGCACGGTGACGGCGGCCAATGCCAGTTCCATCTCGGACGGGGCGGCGGCCCTCGTGCTGATGCGGCGCGAGACGGCCGAGGCCCGCGGCCTCGAGCCGATCGCCACGATCCTGGGCCATTCGACGCACGCGCAGGCGCCGGCCTGGTTCTCGACCGCGCCGGTGCCGGCCATGCGCAAGCTGCTGGATCGCCTCGGCTTGAGCGTGGATGCCATCGACCTGTTCGAGGTGAACGAGGCCTTCGCCGTCGTCGCCATGGCAGCGATGCAGGAGCTGTCGATCCCGCACGCCAGGCTCAACGTGAACGGCGGGGCGACCGCGCTCGGCCACCCCATCGGCGCCTCGGGCGCGCGCATCCTCGTCACCCTCATCCATGCCCTGCGTGCGCGGGGCGGCGGGACGGGCCTTGCCTCGCTGTGCATCGGCGGCGGGGAGGCGACGGCGGTCGCGCTCCGGGTTGGCTGAAGGCCGCGCCGACGCCGGGCTTTTCCGGGCCACGCGCGCGTGTATAGAGAAGCCTTTCGGTCAGGGCAGGGAAGCCGCAACGCATGAAGCTGGTCGTCGAGCGCGCCACACTCCTGAAGGCGCTGGGCCATGTGCAGTCGGTCGTGGAGCGCCGCAACACCATCCCCATCCTGTCGAACGTGCTGATCTCGGCCGACGGCGAGACGATGAAGCTGATGGCGACCGACCTCGACCTGCAGATCGTCGAGGAAGCCCCGGCCGTGGTCGAGTCGGCCGGCGCCACCACAGTTTCGGCCCACACGCTGTTCGACATCGTCCGCAAGATCCCCGATGGCGCGCAGGTCACGCTGGACGCGACCGGCGCCAAGATGGCGGTGACCGCCGGGCGCGCGCGCTTCCAGCTGCAGACGCTGCCGCGCGAGGATTTCCCGGTGATCGGCGAAAGCGACCTCCCCATCCGCTTCAGCCTGCCGGCCGAGACGCTGGTGATGCTGATCGACCGCACGCGCTTTGCGATCAGCACCGAGGAAACGCGCTATTATCTGAACGGCATCTTCCTGCATGCGCCGGCCCAGCCGGGCGGCACGCTGAGGGCGGTCGCGACCGACGGGCACCGCCTGGCCCGGGTCGAGATCCCGCTGCCCGAGGGCGCCGCCGGCATGCCCGACATCATCATTCCGAGGAAATGCGTGGCCGAGGTGCGCAAGCTCTTGGACGAGCGCGACGGCGAGGTCGAGATCGCGCTGTCCAACAGCAAGATTCGATTCCGCATCGGGGCGGCCGTGCTGACCTCCAAGCTGATCGACGGCACATTCCCGGACTATAGCCGGGTGATCCCGAGCGCCAACGACAAGCTCTTGAAGATCGACCCGGCGACGCTGGCCGAAGGCGTGGACCGGGTGACAGCGATCGCGTCCGAAAAGACTCGCGCGGTGAAGCTGAGCCTCGACCGCGACCGGGTGACGCTGTCGGTCACCAGCCCGGAAAACGGCACCGCCTCCGAGGATGTGCCGGCCGACTATTCGGCTGCGGCCTTCGATGTGGGGTTCAACAGCCGCTATCTCCTCGACATCCTCGCCCAGGTTGAAGGGGATGAAGTCGAAGTCCATATGGCGGATGCGTCGGCGCCCACGCTCATCCGCGAGCATGAGGGGTCGCAGGCGCTCTATGTGCTGATGCCGATGCGGGTCTGAGCGCGAGGCGCGGGCGACCCGCCGACGAGGAATCCGGATGCCGATCCGCAAGCCCAAGCCGGTGAAGATGCCCATGCCCTTCCCGGCGCTCGAACTCTCGGAGGACGACGCGCAGCGCCGGCGGGCCCTCATCATGAAGCGCGAGCTGGAGCGCACCGAGGGGTTCAGCTGGACGACGCCGCGCCCGTCCCTCGCGGCGCGGATCGCAGCCACTCCGATCCAGCAATGGCTCGCCGGACTCGCGGCGCTGGGCATGGCGGTGCTGGTCGTGGCCGGCTTTCTCGTCGGCATGGACGCCGGAGTCGAGATCAAGCCCCGAATCCTGTTCGTGGAAAGCTGGTCGGCCGAGCGAAGCGCAGAGGATGCGATCGCCGACCGGGCCGAGGCGATGGCGCGGCTGGAAGCGGCGATCGAGGCGAACCGGGCGCGCCTCGAGGCGGCCGAGCAGGCGCGCGCGACCGAAGCCGGCCCCACGCCTTGAGCAGGCCGGCGTCGGCGGACGACGCCCGCTGGATGGGCGCCGCGCTCGCGCTGGCCCGGCGCGGCGCCGGACGGACGGGCGCGAACCCCAATGTCGGCTGCCTCATCGTGGCTGGCGACCGCCTCGTCGGCCGCGGCTGGACGGCGGATGGCGGACGGCCGCACGCCGAGGCGCTGGCCATCGCCGAAGCGGGCAGCCGGGCGCGCGGCGCGACCGCCTATGTGACGCTGGAGCCCTGCGCACATGCGAGCCCGCGGGGGCGCCCCTGCGCCGAGGCGCTGATCGAGGCCGGCGTCAGCCGGGTGGTGGTGGCGATGACCGACCCCGACCCGCGCACCGCCGGCCGCGGCCTCGCCCGCCTGCGCGCAGCCGGGCTGGAGGTGACGCAAGGCGTGGGCGCGGCCGAGGCCGAGGCCGAGCTGGCGGGCTTCGCCGGGCGGCTGCGCCGCGGCCGGCCCGAGCTGACGCTGAAGCTCGCCCTGTCGCTCGACGGCCGCCTCGCGCTTGCCGACGGTCGCTCGCAGTGGATCACCGGCGAGACGGCGCGGCTCCATGGCCATGCGCTGCGGGCGCGCGCCGACCTCGTGCTGGTGGGCGGCGGGACGCTGAGGGCCGACCGGCCGCGCCTCGACGTCCGCCTGCCCGGCCATGCCGGGCCGCAGCCGGCACGCGCGGCGCTGACGAGCGGCCCGGTTCCCGAGGGCTGGCTGCGGTTCGACAGGATCGACGCGCTCGACCGATATGCTGTCGAGACGGGCGTGAACCGCATCCTGTGCGAAGGCGGCGGCGGGCTCGCCGCCAGCCTGCTCGAGGCCGACCGGGTGGACCGGCTGGTGATCCTTCGCGCGCCCATCCTGATCGGCGCCGGGCGCGGGCTCGAGGCGATGGCGCTGCCGTCGCTCGAGGCGGCGCACGGGCGCTGGGTGCCCGAGGACAGCCGGATGCTCGGGCCCGACCGGCTTGAGCTCTACCGCCGCGCGGCCTAGGCGGTAGCCCATGTTCACCGGCATCATCACCGACATCGGCCGGATCCGGTCGGTCAGGCACGACGCGGGCGCGGACACGCGCGTGACCATTGCCTGCGGCTACGCCCTCGCCGGGGTCGCGCTGGGCGCGTCCATCGCCTGCTCGGGCGTGTGCCTGACGGTGACGGGCAAGGGTGACGGCGTTTTCGACGTGGATGTCTCAGCCGAGACGCTGGCGCGCACGGCGCCCGACCTGTGGACGGAGGGCGCGGACCTCAACCTCGAGCGCGCGCTGAAGGTGGGCGACGAGCTGGGCGGCCATATCGTGACGGGCCATGTGGATGGCGTGGGCACGATTGTCGCCGTCGAGCCGGTCGAAGGCTCGACCCGGCTTTGCATCGAGGCGCCGGCCGCGCTGGCGCCGATGATCGCGCCCAAGGGCTCGATCGCCGTCGATGGCGTGTCGCTGACGGTGAACGGCGTCGAGGACGCGGCCGACGGCCGCTGCCGCTTCAGCCTCAACATCATCCCCCACACGGCGCGCTGGACGACGCTGGGGCGGGCGGCACCGGGCCGGCAGGTCAATCTGGAAATCGACGTGCTGGCCCGCTACCTCGCCCGGATGCAGCAGGCTCGCACATCCTGATGTGATTTTCCATCTTGTCTATCACATCTGGATGTGAGAGGCGCGGCCCATGGCCACCCAGCTGCTCGAGCGAATCCGGACCCATCTGACCGAGACGGGCCAGAGCCGAAGCGCGCTCGCCCGCGCCGCCGGCCTGCACCCCAACAGCCTGAGGCGGATCGACGAGCCGGGCTGGAACCCGACGGCCGACACGCTCGCCCGGCTCGAGGCCTATCTGGCGGCGAGCGGCCCGTCCCCGCTGGCGCCGATCGAGGAGATCATCGCCGACGCGCGCAACGGGCGGATGGTGATTCTCGTCGATGACGAGGACCGGGAGAATGAGGGCGACCTCGTGATCCCGGCGCAGATGGCGACGCCCGATGTCATCAACTTCATGGCCCGCCATGGTCGCGGCCTCATCTGCCTGTCGCTGACCCGGGCGCGGGTGGAGCAGCTGGGCCTGCCGCTGATGTCGCGCGCCAACCGCAGCCGGCACGAGACGGCGTTCACCGTCTCGATCGAGGCGGCAACGGGCGTGACGACAGGCATTTCCGCGGCCGACCGGGCGCGCACCATCGCAGCCGCGATCGATTCGGCGAACGGGCCGGAAGCGATCGTCACTCCGGGCCATGTCTTCCCGCTGGTGGCGCGCGACGGCGGCGTGCTGGTTCGCGCCGGCCACACCGAGGCCGCTGTCGATCTCGCGCGGCTGGCCGGGCTGAACCCCTCGGGCGTGATCTGCGAGATCATGAACGAGGATGGCTCCATGGCCCGCCTCGACGATCTCATCCCCTTCGCGCGCACGCATGGGCTGAAGATCGGCACCATCCGCGATCTGATCGCCTACCGGATGCGCCACGACCATCTGGTGAAGAAGATCGCCGAGGTGCCCTTCGACAGCGACATCGGCGGCCGCTGGACGGCGATGACCTATGCCAACATGGCCGACTATGCCGAGCATATCGTGCTGCAGAAGGGCAAGGTGGTGCCGGGCGAGCCGACGCTGGTTCGGGTGCATGTGCAATCCATGTTCACCGACCTGTTCGCCGAAGCCGGCGGACGGTCCGGCCTGATCCCGCGCGCGATGCAGGCGATTGCGGCCCATGGCGCCGGCATCCTCATCGTCATCCGCGATGCCCGGCCCGATGCCATCAGCCAGCAGATGAAGGCCAAGGGCCAGGGCGAGCCGCTGACCGTGCGCGACTATGGGGTCGGCGCGCAGATCCTCGTCGACCTGGGTGTCTCGGACATGATCCTGCTCTCGGGCTCGCACCGGAGCTATGTCGGGCTGGAAGGCTATGGCCTGAAGGTCGTCGACGAACGTCCCCTTGCCGCCTGAAGGAGCGCCCATGGCCCGGATCCTGATCGTCGCCGCCGGATTCTACCGCCACATCCTCGAGATGCAGCTGAAGGGGGCACGCGCCGCGCTGGAGGCGGCCGGACACACGCATGAGACGGTGGAGGTGCCCGGCGCGCTGGAAATCCCGGCGGCGATCGCCCTGGCCGCGGAGACCGGCCGCTTCGACGCCTATGTGGCGCTGGGCTGCGTGATCCGCGGCGAGACCTTCCATTTCGAGGTCGTCGCGAACGAGAGCGCGCGCGGCATCATGGCGCTGACGCTGGATGGCCTTGCCATCGGCAACGGCATCCTGACGGTCGAGAACGAAGCGCAGGCGATCGCGCGCGCCGACCCGGCGCAGAAGAACAAGGCCGGCGAGGCGGCGGCCGCCGCGCTCGCGCTGCTGGCCCTGAAGCTCAGGTTCGGCGGCTGACGAGCCGGACGCCGGTTCCGCAAGCTCCAAGGGGCCGAACCGGAGCGCGAAGCCGAGCGTCACCCAGCTGCGTCGCTCGCCTGCAAGGTTTCGCCCGGCAATCAGTTCGAGATCGAGATTGCCGTCGCCGAGCGTCGGGCGCAGGCCAAGCTGCCAGCCGGCTGCGCCGGCTCCGGCTGAGAAGGCCTCGGCATGAACGGTCAGCCGCCCGGGCAGGACAGCCTGTTCGGCGCGGCCCGCCCAGGCGAAGTCGGTCGGCCCGCCTGCCTGGTCATGGTCGAGCCCGAGACTGGCGTGAAGCAGCAGGCCCGGTGCCGCGACATGGCTGAGGATCGCGCGAACCGACGCGTCGGTGAACCCGTCGCCATCGGGGCTGGCGACCACACCCGCCGACAGGGCAAAGCCAATGGAACCGGGCGCGTCGGGCTCGGGCGTGAGCCGGGCCTTGAGCTGGGGCCCAAGCGCCGTCGATCGCTGACGGCCGAGACGCGCATGGTCGACCGCGAGGCTGAGTTCCAGCCAGGGCACGGCAGC
>JBKBUL010000048.1:0-16486 GCA_046290045.1 Sphingomonadaceae bacterium | reverse complement strand
CATCGCCCTGCAGCGACACCATGAAGCCATGGCTGTCGACGATGCCGGTCGACGGCGACATCAGCGCCGCGACGACATCCAGCGCCGGCTCCAGTTCGCGTGTTCGAACCCGCTCCAACTCGACGAGCTCGCGGACGCCGCCTCCGAGCGCAGGGTCGATCTCGTCGGCTCCAGCGCCGAGGCCCGCTACCGCTTCGGGGATTTCGGAGTCGTCGGCTTCGTCGATGCCGGCGCCGTGGGCGAAGGCTCGCTGCCGACGCTGTCGGGAAGCCGCTTCGGGGTCGGGGTCGGCGGGCGCTATTTCACCAGCTTCGGCCCGATCCGCGTGGACGTGGCGCGCGCCATCAACCGCTCGCCGCGCGACCCGCCGATCGCGCTCTACATCTCGATCGGCCAGGCCTTCTGATGGCGACGGTGGCCGACCCCCCCATCGAGCCGGATGCCGGCGACGGATCGACCGGCTGGCTTCGCCGGCTGTTCGTCGCGATCCTCCTCGTCGCGCTCGCGCTCGCCGCGGCGGTTCCGCTCGGCCTGTGGTGGCTGGCCGAGACGCCCTCGGGGCGCAGCTTCGTCGCGCGGCAGGTGTCGGGCACCGCGCTCAGTTCGGGAATCCGCTACGAGGTCGGGCGCATCGACGGCTCGCTCCTCTCCCGGTTCGAGCTGGTGGACGTGGTGGTGAAGGATCTGGACGGCGTGCTCGCCACCATCCCGCTCGCCCGGGTCGACTGGGAGCCGATCAGCCTCGTCCGCCGCGTCGTCAGCCTGAACCGCCTCGAAGTGCCCGAGGTTCGGATGCTGCGGATGTGGCGCATCAACCCGCGCGATCCCGACGAGCCGCTGCTGCCCGACATCGACATCCGGATCGGCCGCTTCGATTTCCCGCGGGTCGTGCTGGAGGAACCGGTCGCCGGCCGGCGCACTCTGCTCGAGGCGACCGGCCGCGCCGACATCCGCGCCGGTCGCCTGCTGCTTGACCTACAGGCCGCCGCCGACAGCGGCGACAGGATGCTGCTCAGGCTCGATGCCGAGCCCGATTCCGACCGGTTCGACCTTGCCGCCGATATCCGCGCGCCGGCCGACGGCCTCGTCGCCCCCCGCCTCGGAGTCGAGGCCCCGCTCGCCATCCGGGCCAGCGGGGCCGGCAGCTGGGAGCAGTGGCGCGGCCGCCTCGCCGCCGAACTGGGCGAGGGCCAGACGGCAGTTCGCCTCGCCGACCTCGTGCTGACGGCCGAGGGCGGGCGCTTCACTGCGACAGGCCCGATCGACCCCGCTCCGCTCCTGGGCGAGACGGCCGGCCGGCTGGCGCGCCCGTCGCTCGAGGTGAGCCTTTCGGCCGAACAGGGGCCGCGCCGGGCCTGGGCCTTCGAGGGGACGGCACGCTCGAACGCGCTGTCGCTTGAGGCTGCCGGCACGCTCGACCCGCGCGCGAACCGCCTGTCGGGCGTGACGATGCAGGCCCGGCTGCTCGATCCGTCGGCGCTCGATCCGGCGCTCTCGGGCAGCGGGATGGTGCTCGCGCTGACGGCCGAGGGGCCGCTCGCCGATCCCGCGATCCGCTGGACGGCCGACGCCGACACGCTGCGCTGGGCCGGCGCCGATGGCACGGTCGGCGCCGATGGCCTCAGGGTGGAGGGGCAGGTGCGGCTGGCGGGCGAAGGCCGGCCGCTCGCAATTCCCTTCAGCGCCACGGCGCGCCAGCTCGCCGGCCTGCCGCCCGAACAGGCAGGCCTTCTGGATGCCCCCCGCCTCACGGGCACGGCGGAACTGGCCGGCGGCGCCGTCATCGTGCGAGACGCCCGGCTCCAGACATCCGCGCTGACCGCAAACGGCAGCGGGCGCCTCGCGCCCGACGGCGGGCTCACGGCCTCGGTCGAGGCTGACATCGCGCGCTTCGAGACCGACGCGCTCGGCCCGTTGCGCGCACGGGCCACGGCCGAGCTGGCCCGCCCGGCCGGCGGCGCCACCCGGATCGCCGGCCGCTTCGCCATCGACACGCTCGCCCCCGTCGATGCGCTCGGCGGCCGCGCGACGGCCAGCGGCGGGTTCGCGCTCGCCGGCGACGGCGCCATCCGGATCGACGATCTCGCCGTCCGGAGCCCCGAACTGGCCCTGGCCGGCGGCACCGCCCGCTACGAGCCGGGCAGCGGCCGGTTCGAGCTCAACGCCGCCGGCCGTACCACGCGCTATGGCGCCTTCAGCCTGACGGCGCGCGGCACCGCGACCGAGCCCTTCGCCGCCATCCGCATGCCGGCGCCGGGCTTCGGGCTTGGCGTCACCGACCTCGTCGCCGAGGTCAGCCCGGCGGCGGGCGGCATCGATCTCCTGGTGAACGGGCAGAGCCCCGGCGGCCCGGTGACGGGCCGGGCGACGATCCTCTACGGCGGCAACCAGCCGCTCACGGTCGCGATCCGCGAGGCCGCGGTTGCCGGTGCCACGATCCAGGGCACGCTCACCCGCACCGCGGCCGGCCCCCTTGCAGGCACGCTGACGCTCGGCGGCGCCGGGCTCGACGGCCGGGTGGTGCTCGCGGCCGAGCGCGATCTGCAACGGGTCGAGGTGGATGCCCGGGCGCTCAATGCCCGCCTGCCGCTCGACCCGCCGGTCCGGATCGCGGCCGGCCAGGCCCGATTCTCGATCCTCCTGGTGCCGGACCGCCCGCATGTGCGCGGCAGCTTCAACGCGCGCGGAGTCCGGCGCGACCGGCTCGTCCTGACCAGCATCGAGGGCACCGCCAATCTCGCCGGCGACCAGGGCGTGGCGACCATCACGGCGGCCGGCCGATCCGGCACCAGCGAGCCCTTCAGCGGCACGGCGCGCGTGCAGTCGGTGGCCGATGGCTATGCGCTTCTCCTCGATGGCCGGGTCGGGACTCTGCCGCTGAAGCTCGACCGGCCGGCCCGGATCGTGCGCGCGGGCAGTGGATGGGAGCTTCTGCCAGCCCGGGTCGTGCTGCCGCGCGGCCAGCTCGACGTGGCGGGCGCTACGGGCGCCCAGCCGCAGCTTCGGCTGGTCATGCGCGATGTCGATCTCGCCGCCTTCGATGCCGTGCTGCCGGGCAGCGGGCTCGGCGGCACCGTGTCGGGCGAGCTGTCCGTCCGGCAGGTGCCGGGTGCGCGAATCCCCGAGGGCGAGGCGAACCTCAGGGTGAAGGGCCTCGAGCGCGCCAGCATCACCGGCCGTTCGGTTCCCGTCGATCTCGCCATCGCCGGCCGTTCGGATGGCGCGGCGCTTCAGGCCGGCGCGCGCATGACATGGCAGGGCAATGAGCTGGGCCGGTTGGTCCTGCGGGTCGATCCGGGGCCCGGCGACACGCCGGCCGCGCGCTTCCTCGCCGGCGCGCTGTCGGGCGGCGTGCGCTACAACGGCCCGGTCGAGCCGCTGTGGGCGCTGGTCGGGCTGGAGGGGCAGGAGCTTCGCGGCGCGATCGCGGTGGGTGCCGATTTCGCCGGCACGTCGGCCGACCCCAGCCTCAGAGGCCTCGCGCGGGGCAAGGGCCTCATCTACCGCAACGCCCAGTTCGGAACGGAAATCACCGACATCGGCTTTGATGGCGTCTTCGGCGGCGCCGGGCTGCGCCTCAACAGCGTGACCGGCCGTGCCAATGGCGGCACCATCGCCGGCAGCGGCACCATCCGCTTCGATGCCGCGGCCGATCCGGCGGTCGATCTTTCGCTCGCCCTCGATCGCGCCCGGCTTGCCAACAGCGACGCCATCGAGCTGACGCTGTCCGGCCCGCTGACGCTCCGGGGCGCACGCGCGAATTCGACGCTCTCGGGCGATCTCCGGGTCGACTCGGCGCGCATTCAGCTGGTTCAGGTGGAAACCAGCGAGGTGCCGCAACTGGCCGTTCGCCGCGCCGGCGAGGTCCGCCTGCCCGACCCCGAGCCGCGCCTGTCGGCCGCCACCATCGCGCTCGAAGTCCGGGTGCGCGCCGACGACCGGATCCGGGTGGAGGGCATGGGCCTCGACAGCATCTGGCGCGCCGACATCCGGTTGCGCGGCACGGCGGATGCGCCGCAGCTGATCGGCACGGCCAATCTCGTCCGCGGCGACTTCACCTTCGCCGGCTCGGACTTCGACATCACCAGCGGGCGGGTCGGCTTCAACGGCCGCCTGCTCGACAGCTCGATCAACATCCAGGCCCAGACGCAGGCCAGCGATGTCACCGCCTTCGTCACCATCTCGGGCACGGCCGCCCGTCCGGACATCCGCTTCAGCTCGCAGCCCAGCCTGCCCGAGGACGAGATCCTCGCTCGCCTGCTGTTCGGAACCTCGGTCGCCGATCTGTCCGTCACCGAGGCCGTGCAGCTGGCAACCGCGATCGCCGGCCTTCAGTCCGGCATCGATACGATGGGCAAGATCCGCCGCTCGGTCGGGCTCGACCGGCTTCGACTGGTCGGCGACAGCAATGGCATGGGCACTGGTCTTGCCATCGGCAAGCGGCTGACGCGCAACCTCTATGTCGAGGTCGTCACCGACAGCCAGGGCCAGACGCTGACGACAATCCAGCTGACGCTCAGCCGCATCTGGAGCCTGTTCGTGGAAGTCAGCTCCTTCGGGCAGAACAGCGCCAACCTGCGCTACCAGCGCGAATATTGAGGCCTCAGTTGCCCGGCACCTGCTCGGGAAGCGGCACGGTCGGCGCCGGCGGCGTGTAGGCCGGCGGTGTCACCCGGCCGGCCATGTAGGCCGGCAGGTCGGCCTCGGCATAGACGCGCACGGTGAAGGTGCCGGCGTCCGGGTTCAGGCGAAGCGGCTTAACCACCTCCTGGTAGGCGCGGCTATTCCAGAAGGCCCGGGCATGGGCGAGGCAGGGAAAGCGCACCATGAGAAGGGAATCGCTGGCGGGCGGCGGGCCTTCGAACACGTCGATGGGGCGCGGGGCATTGAGATAATAGCCGCCGAGCAGCGGGTAGAGGCCGCTCTTTGCCAGCGCCTGGCCATAGGCGCGCAACCGCGCCGGATCGTGCACCGGCCCCGAGACGACCATGATGACCGGCTTGCCGTCGCAGGCCAACGCCGCCGGTTCGGCTGCGAGCGCCGGGGTCGCAAGCACGAGCGCGGCGAGGGCCGCCAGAGGGCTTCGCATCAGTCGTCGGTGGGTTCGGTGGCCGCGCGCACGCCTTCCACCACCGCCCGCGCTGCACCGACGACGTTGATCCCCTGGGTGCAGCCGGTGATCCCGCCGGGCCCGACGGTCGAGCAGCTCCCGATCCCGGTCGCGCTGTCCCGGCCGGAGGCGAGCGCGGCGCGATTCTCGCCCACGCGGTCGGCGCGCGCGATGCTGGCCGCGCGCTCGGCCTCGCGAAGCTCGCGCGGGATGCGGTAGCGTTCCTCCTCCGGGCGTCGGGCGCAGACGATGATCTCGTCCGGGTTGGTCGAGGTGGGGCAGGGGTCGTCGCCGAAGACGACCACGGTGCGCGACCGGTAATTGCCCTGCTGGGCCAGCGCCGGCAGGCTCGCCGCCACGCTTGCCGCCGCCACGGCCGCCGCCATCACCAGACGCATGGGTCTCTCCTACCGGTCGATCGTCATCGTATAGCTGAAACGCGATCCCGGATGAACCGAGCATGAGATTTCGGCAAGCTCGCCGGTGGAATCGAGATAGTGGCGCAGGATCCGCAAGGCCGGACTGCGCGGCGGCACATGCAGCAGTTCGGCCTCGTTGCTGCCGAGCGCGACCGCCTCGATTTCCTGGATGACCTTGCCCACCGACAGCTTCGCCAGCCGGGCCAGCTGGCTGAACAGCGCCTCGTGGCCCGACGCCAGCTTCGGCACGGCATCGGCGAAACGCGGGTGGAGATAGGCGTCGGTGAGCGCCACCGGCTCGGCCGCCCCGTCCATCACGCGCAGGCCGCGGATATGGTGCCAGGGCTCGCCCTGTTCCCGCTTCAGGCGGCGGGCGGTCGCGGCATCGAGGCGGATGTCGGCCCGGCTCAGGATCTCGAAGCTGGAGGCGGCCGCATATTGCAGCAGCGCCGCCGTGTCGGGGAAGCCCAGCCTCAGCGTCGCCCGGTCGGCGACCACCGTGCCCGAGCCGCGCCGCCGCTCGACGAGCCCCTCGGCCGAAAGCCGCCGCAAAGCCTCGCGAACGGTGAAGCGCGAGACGCGGAAGCGCTCGGTCAGCTGGGTTTCGGTGGGCAGGGCATCGCCCGGCTTCAGGCCGCGCTCGGCAATCTCAGCTCTGAGCGCGGCGGCCACTTCGACATAACGCGGCAAATGCATCTCCCTCCCCCTTGCGATAGCGGAGGTTGCGGGGTTAGGGCAAGCAAATGTCCGGACAAATCGTCTCGCTGACCGAAGGGCTGGCAGCGCGGCTCGTCCGCTCCGTGGCGCCGGAGGCCCGCGCCCGGGCGAGGGCGCACCTTCTCGACTGGCTGGCCTGCGTCGCGGGCGCGGCGAAGAGCGACCTCCTGTCGATCGCCCGCCGCGCCGAGCCCGACCGCCTCGTCCGCGCGGCGCTTCTCGGCAATGTCCTCGAGATGGACGATGTGGACCGGCTGGGCCGGCTGCACCCCGGCCCTGTCGTCTGGCCCGCCGCGCTTCTCGCCGCGCGCGAGACGGGCGCCGATCTTGCCGCCCTGCTCGATGCCGCGGTGCGCGGCTATGAGGCGATGATCGCCATCGGCCGCAGCCTCGATGACCATCACTATGCCCGCTGGCATCCCACGGCGACGGCCGGCGGCTTCGGCGCGGCGGCGGCCGCGGCCAGCCTGCTTGGCCTCGACGCGAGCGAGACGGTGGCGGCGCTCGGCCATGCGGGCTCGCTGGCCGGCGGCCTGTGGCAGGTGCGGCACGAGCCGGAGGCCCTCACCAAGTCGGTGCATGTGGCGCAGGCCGCGCGCTCGGGCCTCTGGTTCGCGCGCCTCGCCCAGGCCGGTGCGAAGGGCCCGCGCTTCATCCTCGAAGGCCCGCAGGGCCTGTGGGCTGCCATGGCCGGGCGTGCCGATCCGGCGGCCCTCGATCCCGCCGCGCCCGGCTGGCGGATCACCGAGGTCAGCTTCAAGCCCTGGCCCGCCTGCCGCCACGCCCATCCCGGGATCGACGCCGCGCTGGCCTTGCCCGAGGGGGCTCTTGCCCAGGGGCCGATCCGGGTCGAGACCTATGGCGACGCGCTTGCCTTCTGCGACCGCCCCGAGCCGCGCACGCCTGGCGAGGCGCGGTTCAGCCTCCAGCATTCGATCGCGGTGGTCGCGGTGCGAGGTCGGCCGGCGCCCATCGACTTCGAGATGCAGGCGATTGCCGACCCGGCGCTGTCGGCCGTGCGCGCGCGCGTGAGCGTGGCGCGCGACCCCGGGTTCGATTCGGCCTATCCCGCCCACTATGGCGCGCGCGTGTCGGCCGGGGGCGCCTCGGTCGAGGTGGCGGACGCCTGGGGGGACCCTGAACGCCCGCTCGACCGCGCCGGGCTGGAGGCCAAGGCGCGAATGCTCCTTGGCTGGGGCGGGCTGGCGCCGTCCGAGGCCGAGGCGGCCATCGCCTTCGCGCTCGATGCGCCCCTCGAGTCGCCGGTGGCGCCGCTGCTCGACCGTCTCGGGCACTGGCTCGCATGAGCGCGGCGACCGCCCGCCTGATCGACTTCGCCCGCGCGGCCCATGCCCTGCCGCCGGCCGTCATCGCCGACACGCGCCGGCTGGTCCGCGACACGCTGGCCGTCGGCTGCGCCGGCGCCTCGGCGCCGGGCGCGGACGGGGTGCTGGCCGCCGCCCGGCGGATGGGGGAAGGCCCCGAGGTGCCGCTGCTCGGCACCGCCGGGCGGCTTCCGGCGCCGGCCGCCGCCTTCGTGAACGGCTTTCGCATCCACGCGCTCGAATGGGATGCGGTGCACGAACCGGCCGTCGTGCATGCCATGAGCGTGGTGACGGCCGCCGTCCATGCCGTCGCCCACCGCGCCGGCGGGGTCGAGCCGCAGGCGGCGCTTCAGGCGGTCGCCGTCGGGGTCGAGATCGCAAGCCTGCTCGGCCAGGCGGCGACCACCCCGCTCAGCTTCTTCCGCCCGGCGACCGCCGGCGTCATGGGCGCGAGCGTGGCGGCCGCGCGGCTCGTCGGCGCCGATCCGGCCGCGGCACTCGGCTTCGCGCTCGCCCAGGCCGCCGGCACCATGCAGGCGCATGTCGAGGGGTCGGTGGCGCTTGCCGTGCAGGTGGGGCTGGCGGCGCGCGCGGCCGTCACCGCGGCCGATCTCGCTGCCGCCGGGCTTTCCGGCCCGCGCGACATGATCGAGGGGCCGTTCGGCTATCTGAAGCTGTTCGACCGGGGCGAGCTTGCCCCGCAGGTCGAGGCGCTGGGACAGCGCTGGCGCATCAGCGAGGTCAGCGTGAAGCCCTGGCCGTGCGGCCGCGCCAGCCATGGCGTGCTCGGCGCGCTGGCGCAGCACCCCGGCGCGCGCCGGATCGAGGCGCAGGTCCCGCCGCTCGTCCACCGGCTCGTCGGCCGGGCCTGGTCCGAGGACATGACGCCCGCCTGGGCGCGGCTGTGCCTCCCCTTCCTCGTCGCCTGCTTCCGGGCCGACGGCCATGTCGATCCCCGCCGATTCAAGCCCCGCAATTTCGCCGATCCGGCGCTCATGGCGCTCGCCGAGGGGTTCAGCCTGTCGGTCGATTCCAACCCCGATCCCAATGCGCTTGGCCCCCAGACGATCCGGCTGGATGGCGAGGCGGTGATCCTCGATGCCCTGCCCGGAAGCCCGGCCGCCCCGCTGTCGCCCGAGGCGCAGGCCGCCAAGGAGGCGCTTGCCCTCTCGCTCGCGCCCGAACCCGCCCCGTTCGATCCCGACGCTCTCATTGAAGGCCGGACAGCATGACCCATCCAAGCTATTTCGACGCCCTCGACGCCAGGGCGCTTGCGCATGACTATCCGCTCGGCGAGGCGATGCTCGCCCGCTTCACGGCCATGTCCTCGGACGAGCTGCAGGCCCTCCAGGACCAGCGCTTCCGGGCGCTGATGGCGCGCGGCTGGCAGATCCCCTTCTACCAGCGCCTCTGGGGCGCGAAGGGCATCGAGCCGGGCGACATCCGCGGCATCGAGGACATCGGCAAGCTTCCGACCTACGACAAGTCCGACCTGATGGCGTCCATTGCCGAACATCCGCCGCTGGGAGACTTTCACGGCCTGTCGGCTGCCCCCGATCGCCCGCCGGTCGTGCTGCACACCACCTCGGGCACGACGGGCCGGCCGCAGGTGCTGCTGTTCGGGCCGAAGGGCCGCGAGGTCGGCAACCTGCTGGTCGCCCGGCAGGCGCGCTGGCTGGGCGTGGGCGCGGGCGATGTCGTCCACTCCGTCTATGGCCACGGCATGATCAACGGCGGCCACTACATCCGCGAGGCCTATACCCGCTGGACCAACGCGCTCTTCCTCTCGGCCGGCACGGGCATCGAGACCCGCTCGGCAACCCAGGTGCAGCTGATGGCCGATTTCGGCGCAACGGTCGCCGTCGGCTTCGTCGACTATATCCGCAAGCTCGCCGACGTCGCGCGCGAGGCCGGCCTCGAGCCGGGGCGGGACATTCGCCTCAAGGCCATCATCGGCCACCTCGGCACCGAGGACCGCGGCATGACCGAGGCGGCCTGGGGGGGTGCCAGGGCCTATGACTGGTATGGCGTGGGCGATACCGGCGCGATCGCCGCCGAGGGCCCGGCGCGCGACGGCCTCCACGTGTGGGAGGATGCCCACCATCTCGATCTGTGCGACGTGGAGACGGGCGCGCCCGTGGCCGCGGGCGAGGCGGGCGACATGGTGGTCACCACGCTCTACAAGGACGATGTGGCGCCCTGCATCCGCTTCAACACCCACGATGTCTCGCGCTGGCGGGACGGCCGCGGCGAATCGGGCCTCGTCTTCCGGCGGATCGAGGGCTTCCTCGGCCGCTCGGACAATATGGTGAAGCTCAAGGGCATCAACGTTTTCCCGCACGCGATCGGCGCCATCCTCGAAGGCCGGCCGGAACTGACGGGCGAATATGTCTGCCGGCTTGCGCGTGACTCCGGCGGCCGCGACACGCTCACCGTCCTCATCGAGCATCGCGAGGCCGGCGCTGCGGCGCCCGACCCCTATGGCACGCTGCTGCGCGCCCGCCTCGGCGTCGAGGTCGGGATCGAGCTGGTCGCACCCGGCGAGACCGCGCCCTTGACCGAGATCGACCGCCGCCAGAAGCCGCTTCGCCTCCTCGACGAGCGGGGCCGCTGATGGCGTCCGGCCTGCACCGGCTGGGGGTGGTGGCGCTGGGCGAAGCCTATGCCGCCGGCCGCGTGAGCACGGTCGCCGTCACCGAGGCGCTGCTCGACCGGATCGGGCGCCTCGACCCGACGCTTGGGGCCTTCACCCATGTCGATGCCGAGGGCGCCCGGGCCGCCGCCCGGGCCAGCGCCGGCCGCTTCGACGCGGGCAATCCCCGCCCGCTCGAAGGCGTGCCGATCGCGCTCAAGGCCAATATCGACGTGGCGGGCTGGCCCGTCCATGGCGGGATCGGCGCCTTTTCGGACAGGGCGGCCCCGGCCGACTCCGAGGTGGCGCGGCGGCTGAAGGCGGCCGGCGCAGTGCTGCTGGGTGCGCTCAACCTGCACGAGGCCGCGCTCGGCGCCACGACCGACAACCAGTTCTACGGCACCACCCAGAATCCGCACCGCATTGGCCATACGCCGGGCGGCTCGTCCGGCGGCTCGGGCGCGGCGGTCGCCGCCGGGCTGTGCGCGGCGGCGCTCGGCACTGACACGCTCGGCTCGATCCGGATCCCGGCCGCCTATTGCGGGGTCGTCGGCCTCAAGCCCACCAACGGCCTCGTCTCGAACGAGGGCCTCATCGAGCTGGTGCCCCGGCTCGACTGCATCGGCCCGCTCGCCCGCTCGGTCGCGGATTGCGCTGCCGTGCTCGGCGTGCTGGCGCCGATCGCCGCCGCGCCGCCGATCCGGCGGGTCGCCACCCTGTCGAGCATGGAGGCGGTCGATCAGCATCCGGCCGTTCGCGCCGCCTTCCGCCTCGCAGCGCAGCTGCTCGAGGGCCTCGGAATCGAGGTTCGCGCGCGCCAGGCCCGGATCGACCATCATCGCCTGCGCCTCGCCGGCTTCATCGAGGCCGCGCGCGCGGCGGACGCTGCCTTCGGCGCCGAGGCCGAGGCCCATCCCGAGGGCTTTTCCGAGCGGTTCCGCGGCTACCTCGCCTTCGGGCGGGGGATCGAGCCCGCCATCGTCGAGCAGGGCCGCCGCACCATGGACGAGGCCGCGAACGAGCTCCAGGCGATCCTCGCGATGGACGATGCCATCCTGCTTCCCACCGCGCCGCAGCCCGCCTTTGCGCACGCCGGCGACGCGCCCGTCAGCCAGGCCGATTTCACGGCGCTCGCCAACATCGCGGGGCTTCCGGCGCTCAGCCTGCCGGCCGGCTGGACGAGCGACGGGCTCCCCGTCGGCGTGCAGCTGATGGGCCGCCCCGGCGAGGAGGCGGCCCTCGTCCAGCTCGGCGAGCGGCTGGAGGCCGCGCTCAACGCCGCGCGCTGGCCCACCGACTTTCCCTGAACCCGAGACCGAGGAGGTGCCCCATGCGGATCGTCGTTCTGTTCAACCTGAAGCCGGGTGTTGAGCCCGAGACCTACGAGGCCTGGGCGCGCGCCACCGACATGCCGCTCGTCCGCTCGCTGCCCAGCGTCACCCACTTCCGCGTCTACCGGACTGCCGGCCTGTTCGGCAGCGACCAGCCGGCCCCCTACAGCCATATCGAGATCATCGACATCACCGCGCTCGACCCCTTCATCGCCGATGCCTCGTCGGACGCGGTGCAGGCCGTCGCTGGCCAGTTCCAGCAGTTCGCCGACAATCCGCTGTTCATCCTGACGGAGGAGCTGTGATGCGCCGCTTCGAGGGGCGGACGGTCATCGTCACCGGCTCGGGCCGGCGGCAGGGCCTCGGCGCCGCCATCCTCCGGCGCTTCGCCGCCGAAGGGGCGAACTGCGTCGTCTCCGACCTCGGCACGCCCAAGGACCGCATGGAGGCCGGCGACATCGGCACCACCGCCGAGATGGAGGCCGTCGCCGCCGAGCTTCGCGCGCTGGGCGCGAACGCCATCGCGGTGCCCTCGGACGTTCGCGTGCCCGCCGACTGCGAGGGCCTCGTGAACGCCGCGGTCGAGGCCTTCGGCGCGCTCCATGTCCTCGTCAACAATGCCGGCATCGGCTATCTCATGAAGCCGCTGCTCGAGACCGACGAGGCCGACTGGGATGCCGTCCTCGACGTGAACCTGAAGGGCGCCTTCCTGTGCACGAAATACGCTGCCCGCCAGATGATCGCGCAAGGGAAGGGCGGGCGGATCGTCAACATCGCCTCGCAGGCGGCGAAATCGGGCTTCCCGCACATGGCGCCCTACACGGCCTCCAAGCACGGGATGGTGGGCCTCACCCGCTCCAACGCGGTGGAGCTCGGTGCGCATGGGATCACCGTCAATGCCGTCTGCCCCAACCATGTGACGACGGGGCTTGGCGAGAAGCAGAACGCCTATTTCTCGAAGCTGCTCGGCTTCGACAGCGTCGAGGCCTATCTCGAGAATATGGCGAAGCGAAACCCGATGGGCCGCCCCGGCCTTCCGACCGACACGGCGGCCGCCGTCGCCTTTCTCGCCTCGGACGAAGCCGTCTACATCACCGGCGAGGCGATGAACGTCTCGGGCGGGGAGGAAGTGCACTAGGGCGGTCTCCCCATCCGCCCGCCGACGTCAGCCAGCCTCGTCCATCCCGATGTCGGCGGCGGGGGCCGACTGGGTGATTCGGCCCACCGAGATGTAGGTCACGCCCGTCTCGGCGATCGCCCGGATGGTCTCGAGGCGAACGCCGCCCGACGCCTCGGTCGGCACCCGGCCGGCGACCCGCGCGACGGCCTCGCGCAGCATCGGCGGGGCCATGTTGTCGAGCAGCAGCCGATCCGCGCCGGCGGCGAGCGCCGGCTCGATCTGGTCGAGCCGGTCCACCTCGACGGTGATGTTCGAAAGCCCCGCCGCCTTGCAGGCCGCGACCGCCTGCGTGACCCCGCCGGCGGCCGCGATGTGATTGTCCTTCACCATCGGCGCATCGAACAGGCCCATGCGGTGGTTGCTTCCGCCGCCCATCCTGACCGCATGTTTCTCCAGCGCGCGCAGGCCCGGCAGCGTCTTTCGCGTGTCGAGAAGCGTGGCCCCGGTGCCCTCGATCGCATCGACGAAGCGGCGGGTCAGCGTTGCGATCCCGGTCAGGTGCTGGAGGGTGTTGAGGGCCGATCGCTCGGCCGCCAGCAGCGCCCGCGCCCGGCCCGCCACCCGAAGCGCCGGCGTGCCGGCCGCCAGCCGGTCGCCGTCGGCCGCCAGCGGCTCGATCGCCGCCTCGGGGTCGAGCGCGCGGAAGAAGGCCGCGGCCAGCGGCAGGCCCGCCAGCACGACCGGCTCGCGCGGCACCAGCAGGGCGGCCATGCGCGCGTCGGCCGGCAGGCAGGCGGTCGCCGTGATGTCGCCCTCGGTCGAGACCCGCCCGCCCAGGTCCTCGGCAAGGGTCGCGGCCACGAAGGCCGCGGCGTCGAAGCCGGGCAGATCGAGCCTCACTTCAGCTCGCGCGTGAGGTAGGCGACCATCAGCGCGAAGCGATAGGCCGACTGCTTCAGGTCCGCGACCCCGGCATGCCCGCCCTCCACATTCTCGTAATAGTAGATGGGGTGGCCGAGGCGCTCCATCTCGGCCGCCATCTTGCGCGCATGGGCGGGGTGCACGCGGTCGTCCTTCGTCGAGGTGTAGAAGAAGACGCGCGGGTAGCGCACGCCCGCCTTCAGATTGTGGTAGGGGCTGTAGCGACGTATGAAGTCCCAGTCGCTCGTGTCCGGGTTCCCATATTCCGCCATCCAGGACGCGCCGGCCAGCAGCCGGTGGTAGCGCCGCATGTCCGCGAGCGGCACGCCGACGAGCGCCGCGTCATAGAGATCGGGTCGCTGGGTATAGGCGACGGCGGCCATCAGCCCCCCGTTCGACCGGCCATGCACCCCGATCGACGAGGCGGCGCCCTCGCGCTTCAGCGTCTCGGCAACCGCGTGCAGGTCGTCATAGCTGTTCTGCCGGCGCTCGAGCAGGGCGGCCTGGTGCCAGCGCGGGCCATATTCCCCACCGCCGCGGATGTTGGCCACGACATATTGCCCGCCCTGTTCCAGCCAGAATTGCGCGTCGGGCTGGAGATAGGCCGGCGTCAGCGCGATCTCGAACCCGCCATAGGCCCACAGATAGGTGGGAAGCGGCCCCGTCGCGTCGCGCGGGCGGATGATGAAATAGGGCACGCGCGTGCCGTCCTTCGAGGTCGCAAAGCGCTGCGAGACCTCGAACTTCGCGCCGTCGAAGAAGGCCGGCGCCGAGGCCAGCACCTCGGGCGCGCCGCCGTTCACCGTCTTCACCAGGCGCGACGGCTCGGTGAAGCCAGCCAGCTGGGCATAGAGCGTGTCCCCCCGGTCGGCCGCCATCAGGGTCAGCGCCGAATTGGCCGGCAGCGGCACGTCGGCGCGCACCCAGCCGCCCTCGCCGACCGACAGGCGCACCAGCCGGGCCGCCACATCGTCAAGCAGGCTCACGTAGATCGCCCTGCCGGTCGCCTGCACGCCGTCGATCGCCTGGGTCTCGCCGGGCGTGAACACGGCCTCGACCGGCCCCAGGGCCCCGACATTGGGCACCCTGTAGGAAACCAGGCTCCCCTTGGGGATTCCGTTGAAGTCGGAGCGGAGCAGGGCAAAGGCCCTCGGGCCATCGCCCACATTGGCGATGAAGCGGAAGTCGGCGTCCTCGGGCAGGGGGGAGAGCGCCAGTTCCCAGCCGGCCATCACATGGTGGATCTTCCCCGTCCAGAAGGTGATGCGCTGGTCGAGCACGAGCCGCCGCCCGGCCTCCTCGCCATAGGCCTGCGGCCAGACGCCCATGTCGGTCTCGGCCGCCGTCAGCAGCAGGCGTGCCTGGCTGAACGGCGTGCCGCGTTCCCACAAACGCGCCTCGCGGCCATAGCCCGAGGTCGTCTGCGGCCCGGCCGCGGTTGCAACGAGGATCCGCTTCTCGTCCACCCAGGCGACGATCTGCTTCGCCTCCGGGCTCAGGAACCCGCCTTCCGCCGGCGGCACGAAGCGGCGGCGCTCAAGGTCGAACTCGCGCACCTCGCTCGCGTCCTGCCCGCCGACCGACAGCCCCACGAGGCAGCGCCGATAGGCGGGCGGCAGGCAGTTGGCGCCCGTCCAGGCAGACCATTGCCAGTTCTTCCGCTCGGTGGCCTCCAGCGCATCGATGGACAGCAGGGTGGTCCACTCGGGCTTGCCGGCGTCGTAGGCGGCGCGCGGGCTCACCCGCCAGACCCCGCGGACATTGTCGGCATCGCGCCAGAAGTTGAAGACCTGCGTGTCGGTCACGCCCGAGGGCGAGGCCCCCGTCGGCCAGGCGATGCGGCGCGGGTCCTGAAGGATCGCCTCGGCGCGGGCCTGCCAGCCGGCAAAGCCCGCAACGGATTCAAGCTCGGGCAGATATTTCGCATTGCGCGCCCGCACCCAGTCCAGCTGCTTCGTGCCGTTGATCTCCTCCAGCCACTGGTGCGGATCGGCCGGTTCGGAGGCTGCGGCGGCAAGCGGGGCGGCGGCGATGGTCATGGCGATGGCAAGGGCAGCGGCGGCAAGGTCGCGCATCGGGGTCCTTCGGATCAGTCGCCCGTCACGGGCGGGTTGGTCTGGGCAGGCGTGAGATCGGTCGCGGCCCCGCTGGCGATCGCCAGCATGCGATTGAGCGGCAGCAGGGCGCGCAGCCTGAGCTCCTCGGGCACCTCGATCCGGGGCTCGAGGTCGCGCAGCGCCAGGTAGAGCTTCTCCAGCGTGTTGAGCGCCATGTAGGGGCACATGTTGCAGCTGCACTTGCCGTCCGCGCCGGGCGCGCCGATGAAGGTCTTGCCCGGCGCCTTCTGCTGCATCTGGTGGATGATGTGCGGCTCGGTCGCCACGATGACGGTGTCGGCCGGGCTTTCCAGCGCGAACTTGAGGATGGCCGAGGTCGAGCCGATCATGTCGGCATGGTCCAGGATGTGCGCCGGGCATTCCGGGTGGGCGGCGACCGGCGCGTCCGGGTGCAGCGCCTTCAGCTTCAGAAGCTCGGTCTCGCTGAACGCCTCGTGGACGATGCAGGTGCCATCCCACAGCAGCATCTCGCGCCCGGTCCTGCGCGCCAGCCAGGCGCCGAGGTGCTTGTCGGGCGCGAACAGGATCTTCCGGTCCTTCGGCAACGCGTTGATGATCTTCTCCGCGCTCGACGAGGTCACGATGATGTCGGAGTGCGCCTTCACCGCGGCCGAGCAGTTGATGTAGGTGAGGCTGATGTGATCCGGGTGGGCCGCGCGGAACGCCGCGAACTCGTCGGGCGGGCAGCTGTCCTCCAGGCTGCACCCGGCCTCCATGTCGGGCAGCACCACGATCTTGTTCGGTGACAGGATCTTGGCGACTTCCGCCATGAAGCGCACGCCGCAGAAGGCGAT
>JBKBUL010000047.1:0-16599 GCA_046290045.1 Sphingomonadaceae bacterium | reverse complement strand
ATCCGCTGCATGTGATGGGCGATTTGCTCTTGTTTGGTGGGGACGTCTTTAGGGAATTTGGCGCGTGCCGGCACGCGCGCGAAGAGCCCCTCGACGGTGATGCGCGTGCCCGGCGCCAGCCCCGCCGGCCGGTCGGCCACCGCGTCGCCATTGTCGAGGACGAGGCACCAGCCCCCCTCGGCGTCGCGCGGCCGGCTTTCGATCGTGAGGCGCGAGACCGAGGCGATCGCCGGGAGCGCCTCGCCGCGGAAGCCGAAGGTCGAAATCGCCAGCAGGTCGTCGCCGGGCAGCTTGGACGTGGCGTGGCGCTCGACCGCCAGCCGCATGGCATGCGGCGCCATGCCCTGGCCATCATCGATCACCAGGAGGCGCGCCAGCGGGTCGGCCGACACCTGCACCTCGATTCGGCGCGCGCCGGCATCGAGGCTGTTCTCGATCAGCTCCTTGATTGCGCTGGCCGGCCGCTCGACGACTTCGCCGGCGGCGATCCGGTCGATGAGATGCGGGGGCAGGCGGCGGATGGCCATGCCGCGTCCTGCGCCAGCCGGCCGGCCCCGCACAAGCCCCGCCCGCGCCGGCAGCCTGCCCCTTCCAGCCGGCGGGCGCCCCTTGCGTCTCCCTCGGCGAGGGCCTATGCCGCAGGGCCATCCGCAACCGTGTCCCTGGCCGGGGTCTGGCGCGGCCCGGCCGCCCGGAGCGCTCCCGCAGCCGAGCGGGGGGCCCGACCGGGTCAAGGCCCCCATGGCACCGGCAATCGACAGGGTGACGCGGCTTCCCACCCGCTCATGGGCCGCAACGAGGTAGCGCCAGGTGAACTTTCTGAACCGCATATTCGGGTTTCTGAGCCAGGACATGGCGATCGACCTCGGAACCGCCAACACGCTCGTCTATGTGCGCGGCCGCGGGATCGTTCTCAACGAGCCGTCGGTGGTCGCCATGGAGACGGTCAACGGCCGCCGCCAGGTCAAGGCCGTCGGCAATGCCGCCAAGGTGATGATGGGCAAGACGCCGGGCAATGTGGAAGCCATCCGGCCGCTCCGCGACGGGGTCATCGCCGACATCGAGACCGCCGAGGACATGATCAAATATTTCATCTCCAAGGTGCACGGAAAGTCGGCCTGGCTGCCGTCCGGCCCCGAGATCGTCATCTGCGTGCCGTCCGGCTCCACGCCGGTCGAACGCCGGGCCATCCGCGACGCCGCCAACAATGCCGGCGCCAGCCAGGTCAGCCTGATCCTCGAACCCATGGCGGCGGCCATCGGCGCCGGCATGCCCGTCACTGAGCCGATCGGCTCGATGGTGGTGGACATCGGCGGCGGCACCACCGAGGTTGCCGTGCTGTCGCTCAGGGGCCTCGCCTACACGACGAGCGTTCGGGTCGGCGGCGACAAGATGGACGAGGCGATCATCAACTATGTCCGCCGCAACCACAATCTGATGATCGGCGAGGCGACCGCCGAGCGGATCAAGAAGGAGATCGGCACGGCGCTTCCGCCCGCCGACGGGATCGGAATCACCATCGAGATCAAGGGCCGCGACCTCGTCAACGGCGTGCCCAAGGAAATCACCATCAACCAGGGCCAGGTGGCCGACGCGCTCTCCGAGCCCGTCTCCTCGATCATCGAAAGCGTCCGCCTCGCGCTCGAGAACACCGCGCCCGAGCTCGCCGCCGACATCGTCGACCAGGGGATCGTGCTGACCGGCGGCGGCGCGCTGCTCGGCGGCCTCGACGAGGCGCTCCGCCAGGCGACCGGGCTTCCCGTCACGGTCGCCGAGGATCCGCTGTCGTGCGTCGCGCTCGGCACCGGCCGCGCGCTCGAGGATCCGATCTTCCGCGGCGTCCTGATGAACGCCTGACGGGCCCGGCGCCGGAGGCCGTCCTTGTCGTGAACCGCCCCCAGCCCGCCTCGCGCCTGCGCCCCAGCCGGCGCACCAGCTTCGCCCGGCGCGACAGCAATCTCGCGCTGCTGGGCGCGCTGATCGCCGGCGCGGTCATCGCCTTCGCGCTGCTGCTGCTGCTGGTGCAGCGCGTGAACCCCGAACAGGGCAGCCGGCTGCACGGCGCCACGGCCGACCTGCTGGCGCCGGCGATCGCCGTCGTCCGCCTGCCCTTCGAGGCGGCGCGCCGCGCCGGCGACTCGATCGCCGCCCACTGGCGCGTCGTCGAGCGCAACCGCGCGCTGGAGGCCGAACTCGCCGATGCGCGCGCCCGCGCCGCGAAGGCCGACCAGCTGGCGGCCGAACTGGCGCGCATGGAGTCGCTCCTCGGCCTCGTCCGGGCCGAGCGGCGGATCGTGGCGGCCGGAGTCGCCTCGGCCAATGTCGCAAGCGGCGCGCAGCGCACCGCGACGATCAACGTCGGCGCCGCCGAGGGCGTCCGGCCGCGCATGCCGGTGATCGCCGCCGGCGGCCTCGTCGGCCGCGTGACCGACACCGGTCGCCACGCCGCGCGGATCCTGCTGCTCACCGATCCCGACAGCCGCGTGCCCGTCACCGTGGTCCGCACCGGCTGGACCGGGCTGGCGGCCGGAACGGGGGGAACCCGCCTCGACTTCCTCTACGAGCAGCCCGCCGGCACCGACCGGCTGCGACCCGGCGACCGGCTCGTCACCAGCGGCGACGGCGGCCTGTTCCCGCCGGGCGTGCCGGTGGCCGTCATCGTAGATGCCGAGCGAGTCCCCCCGGCCGCCCGCCCGCTCGCCAATCCGGCCAGCCCCGGCCCGGTGATCGTCGAGGCCCCCTGGCTGCCGCCGCCGGTCATCGAACCCGCAAGCCCCGCCATGCCCGAGCCGGACCGCCCCGGCGCCCCGGCCAGCGCCAGCGCCGCCAGCTCCGGCGCCGCTGCTGCAGCCGCGCCATGAGCACCCTTCGCCACCGCGACAGCCCGCCCGGCGAGACCCGCCGCCGCCTGACCCCGGCGCTCACCGTGCTGGCGGCCGCGCTTCTCATGTGCCTGCCGCTGCCGCTCGCCTGGGGCGTCATGCCCAATTTCGCGCTCCTCTTCGTCATCATCTGGGCCAGCCTTCAGCCGCGGCTGATGCCGGCGTGGGTCGCCTTCGCGCTCGGGCTCCTGCTCGACATGCTGGCCGGCCTCCCCATCGGGCTTTCGGCCCTCGTCTTCGCGCTCGCCGTCGTCGCCGTCCGGCTCGCCGAGGCCCGGGTCGAGGGCCACAGCCTCGCGGTGGACTGGGCCTTTGCCGCGCTCGTCATCCTCGCCGCCCATCTCCTCACCTGGCAGCTGCACGCGCTCGTCGGCCGAACCGTGCCGCTGGGGCCGCTGCTTGCGCAGGCGGCGCTCACCGCGCTTGCCTTTCCGCCGGCGACCGCGCTGGCCGCCCGCATCCAGCGCCGCCTCGTTGCCGGCGGCGAGCCCTGAGCCATGGCCGACGAGGGCGCCCGCTACCAGTTCGACCGCCGCGCGATGCTGCTCGGCGGCCTTCAGGTCGCCGTCGGCGCGGCGCTCGTCGGGCGAATGGCCCAGCTCGCCATCGCCGATGCCGACCGCTACGCCCTTGCCGCCGAGGACAATCGCGTCGCCCTCCACCTGATTCCGCCGCGCCGCGGCTTCATCCTCGATGCCGCCGGCGTGCCGCTCGCCACCAACCGCCCGGCCTATGCCGCCGAGCTTGTGCCCTCGCTCGCCGGCGATCTCGAGGCCGCCCTCGACCGGATCGCCACCATCATCCCGCTGACCCCGGCCGACCGCGAGCGCATCCACGCGGATGCGAAGGGCCTGCCGCCGTCGGCCTCGCTGCTGATTGCCGACGACATCGGCTGGGAGGCCTATGCCGCGCTCAACCTCGAGCTGGCCGACATGGACGGCCTGCGCCCGGTGCGAACCTATGTTCGCCACTATCCAGGCGGCGAGGCCTTCGGGCACCTGATCGGCTATGTCGGCCCACCCACCCAGGACCAGTATCGCGCAGCGAAGAACCCGCTCTACCTGATGCCCGCCTTCCGGCTGGGGAAGGATGGCGTGGAGAAGGCCCGTGACGCCGACCTCGTCGGCAGGCCCGGCGCGCGCCGCGTCGAGGTGAACGCCCGCGGCCGCATCGTCCGCGAACTCGACACCCGGCCCGACACGCCGGGCCAGACGGTGCAGCTCACCATCGACGAGGGGCTGCAACGCTTCACTGCCGCGCGCATCGGCCCCGAATCCGCCTCGGCCGTGGTGATCGATTGCCTGAGCGGGGACATCAAGTGCCTCGTCTCCATGCCCGCCTTCGATCCCAACGTCTTTTCCAACCGGATCCCGCAGCGCGTCTGGGCCGATCTCCAGGCCAGCGAAACCAAGCCGCTCCTCAACAAGACCCTCCAGGGCCTCTATGTGCCCGGCTCGACCTTCAAGATGGTGACGGCGCTCGCCGCGCTGAAGGAAGGGGTCCTGCCCACCGACAGCGTCGGCTGCGGCGGGCGCTACACCGTCGGCGGCAACACGTGGCACTGCCACCGGCGCGGCGGCCACGGCACGATCGCGATGCGCTCGGGAATCGCCAAGAGCTGCAACGTCTATTTCTACAGCATGGCGCGCCGCATCGGGGCGCAGGCGGTCGCCGACATGGCGCGCAAGCTCGGCCTCCATGCCACCTACGATCTGCCCATGCCGGTGCAGCGCAAGGGGATCGTGCCGGATCCGGCCTGGAAGCTCGACCGCTACAACCAGCCCTGGTCGGTTGCCGACACGCTCAACATGGCGATCGGCCAGGGCTATCTCATCGCCAACCCGCTGCAGCTTGCGGTGATGACGGCGCGGATCGCAACCGGCCTCGTCGTCGAACCCCGGATGATCCCGGCCGACTCCACGCCGCGCTTCGAGGCGCTCGCCATCCCGCCCGACTATCTCGATGTCGTCCGCCAGGGGATGGACGATGTGGTGAACGGGCCGGGCGGCACCGCGCGCTCGGCGCGCCTGCCGGTCGAGGGGATTCGGATGGCGGGCAAGACGGGCACGGCGCAGGTCCGGCGGATCACCGCGGCCGAGCGCCGGCGCGGCGTGCGCCGCAACGAGAGCCTGCCCTGGAAGTTCCGCGACCATGCGCTGTTCGTGGCCTTCGCCCCGGTCGAGAACCCGCGCTACGCCGTCAGCGTCATCGTCGAGCATGGCAGCTCCGGCTCGCGCGCGGCCGCCCCGATCGCGCGCGACATCCTCACCTTCATCTACGACCGCGAGCGCGCCGAGACGCAGCTTGCCGCCCTGCAGGCCTCGCGCGAGGCGGCACGCCGGGCCCGCGCCGAGGCCACCGCCCGCGCCGCCGCCGAGGCCGCTGCGGCTGCCACGGGTGCGCCGGCTGCGCCGCCGGCCGCACCGGCACCGTCCGCCCCGTCACCCGGGCCGGCGGCATGATCGACAGCCTGCTCAACAGCCGCTGGCCGCAGCGGCTCGGAACGCTGCCCTGGGGCATCCTGCTGCTGGTGCTCGCCATCGGCGGCTTCGGCACGCTCGTCCTCTATTCGGCCGCCGGCGGAAGCCTTCAGCCCTGGGCCCTCAACCATGCCGTCCGGCTGCTGCTCTTCACCGGCCTTGCCATCCTGCTCTCGCAGGTGCCGCTCGGCGCCTGGCTCCGGCTGGCCTATCCCGCCTATGCCATCGTGCTGGTCGGGCTGCTGCTCGTCGAGCTGCTGGGCGCGCTCGGCGGCGGCGCGCAGCGCTGGCTCGATCTCGGCATCCTGCGCCTGCAGCCCAGCGAGCTGATGAAGATCGCGCTCGTCCTCGCGCTTGCCCGCTTCTACCACTATCTGCCGCGCGGGCTTGCCGGCCGGCTCGCGGGCATCTGGCCGCCGGTCGTGCTGATCCTGCTCCCGGTCGCGCTCGTGCTCCTGCAGCCCGATCTCGGCACGGCGCTGATGCTGGTGGCCGGCGGCGTCACCATCATGTTCCTGGGCGGCCTGCCGCTGCGCTGGATCCTCCTGCCCGGGGCGGCCGCGCTGGCCTCCCTGCCCATCGTCTACAACCTGCTGCACGAGTATCAGCAGCGCCGGGTCATGACCTTCCTCGATCCCTCGATCGATCCGCTCGGCGCGGGCTACCACATCACCCAGTCCAAGATCGCGATCGGCTCGGGCGGCCTGTTCGGCAAGGGGTTCCTCAATGGCTCGCAGAGCCATCTCCAGTATCTGCCCGAGCAGCACACCGACTTCGTGTTCGCGACCATGGCCGAGGAATGGGGGCTGATGGGCGGCGTCGCGCTGCTCCTCGCCTATGGCGTGCTCCTCAACTGGGCGATGCGGCTGGCCAGGGGCACGCAGAGCGTCTTTGGCCGGCTGGTGGCCGGCGGACTTTCGATGACGATCTTCTTCTACATCGCGGTGAACGCCATGATGGTGATGGGGATGGCGCCCGTGGTCGGCCTGCCGATGCCGCTGATGAGTTACGGCGGCAGCGCGATGATGACGGTGATGATCGCGCTCGGGATCCTGATGGCGATCCACCGCGACCGGGCCGAACGCATCCTCTAGCGCGGCCGATCTGACGACATCAGAACGGCCGCTCCATCTCATCGCCTTCCCGCATGGGTTTCCGATGCAGGTGATTCCACCTGATCGGAACATGTTCTGGCCACGCGCCACGAGAGGTCTGGACAAGCCGCCCGGCGGTTGCTAACGCCCCGCCTCCCGCCCGACCGCGGCATGGACGCATAGCTCAGTTGGTAGAGCAGCTGACTCTTAATCAGCGGGTCCTAGGTTCGAGCCCTAGTGCGTCCACCACTGCTTTTCCCGGTGCGCCTGTCAGGATCTGGCCGTTGGCCGCGCCCCGTCAAGCGAATGGGCGCCGGGCCCCCGCGCCCAGATCAGCAGCAGGGCGCCCAGGATCGCCACATTCTTGAACAGCGGCCCGACATGCGAGCGGTCGGGCACCAGATGGATGGCAATCGTGACCGGTACCAGCGTCACGAACAGGGCCAGCGCCGAGGTCCGGGTCATCCAGCCAAGCGCCAGCGTCAGCCCGCCCACGATGAACACCAGGCCCGAAAGCCACAGCAGGACCGATGGATCGCCGATCCGGTTCACCAGCGGCGCCCAGGGCGACTCGGCCATTCGCGCCAGCATGGTCGCGTGCTGACCGAAATGGCCGAGCCCCCCGACGATGAAGATCAGGCTGGTAAGAACCCGGAACAGGGGATCGACAAGCGCCCCAACCCGGGGCGCCGGTGTCAGCCAGGCTTCGATCCTCGTCAGCATGGCCGCCCCCTGTCCCGCCAGTTGCATGCGGCTACCTAGCCGACGCGGGTGGTGCGCAGATAGGGCCGATGCTCGGTCCAGCCCTGCGGGAACAGCGCCTTGGCCTCGTCGTTCGCGATGGAGGGCGGGATGATCACCTCACCGCCGGGGCGCCAGTCGGCCGGAGTCGCGATGCGATAGCGGTCGCCGGTCTGCAGCGCGTCGATCACGCGCAGGATCTCGTCGAAGTTGCGGCCCACGCTCATCGGGTAGGTCATCGTCAGGCGGATCCGCTTCTCGGGGTCGATGATGAACACCGAGCGGACGGCGGCCGTCTCGCTCTGGCCCGGATGGATCATGTCGTAGAGGCGGGCGATCTTCAGGTCCGGATCGGCGACGATGGGGAAGCGCAGGTCGGTCTTCTGCGTGTCGTTCACATCCTCGATCCAGCGCACATGATCCTCGACCGGGTCGGTCGAGAGGCCCAGCGGCTTCACGTTGCGCTTCGCGAATTCCTCGGCGAGCTGCGCCGTCCGCCCCATCTCGGTGGTGCAAACGGGCGTGAAGTCGGCCGGGTGGCTGAAGAAGAACACCCAGGACTGGCCAGCCCATTCGTGCAGGCGGATCGGGCCGAGCTGGGTGTCGGCGGTGAAGTCGGGGGCGATGTCGCCGATATGGAGGCTCATGAGAGGTTCCTTTCCATGGCTTGGTTCAGTCTGGCTTGGGGTGTGGTGCCTGCGTCGGCATCGGCCGCTTCGCGCACCAGGGTCTCGAACGCCTCATGCTGGGTCAGCCAGATGCGGCCGGTCAGCTCGTGTGGCAGGTGCGATCGGGCCAGCGCATCCATCACCGGGCCCTTCACCTCGGTCAGGTGCAGGGCGATCCCCGCATCCTTGAGGCGCTGGTTGATGGCCTCCAGGCTCTCCAGCGCGGAGGCATCGATGGCGTTGATCGCCGGGCACATCAGGATGAGGTGCCGGATGTCGGGACTGGCCGCGACCGTCTCCAGCACGAACTCCTCCAGCCAGCGGGCGTTGAGATAGGTCAGGCTCTCGTCGATCCGGATGGTGACGACGCGCGGGTCGGTGATCACCTGGTGGCGCAGCACATTGCGGAAATGCTCGGTCTCGGGCACGCGGCCCACGATCGCCGCATGCGGCCGCGAGGCGCGCCACAGGTAGAGCAGCAGGCTGGTCACCACGCCGGCGATCACGCCCGGCTCGACTCCCACCAGCAGCGTGACCCCGATCGTCGCCATCATGGCGATGAAGTCCGCCCGCGAGTAGCGCAGGATTTCCAGCGGCTTCCTGAGGTCCACAAGGCTCAGCACCGCGACGATGATGGTCGCCGCCAGGGTCGCGATCGGCAACGAGGCGATGAGCGGGGTCAGGAACAGCGCGGCCAGCAGGATGCCGACGGCGGTGAAGGCCCCGGCCGCCGGCGTTTCCGCACCGGCATCGAAGTTCACGACCGAGCGCGCGAAGCCGCCGGTCACCGGGTAGCCGCCGGTGAAGCTGGCGGCGACATTGGCGGCACCGAGGCCGATCAGCTCCTGGTCGGGGTCGATCCGCTGGCGCCGGCGGGCGGCCAGCGTCTGGGCGACCGACACGCTTTCCACGAATCCGATGACCGACAGGAGGAAGGCCGGCACCAGCAGCTTCTGCCACAGCCCGGCATCGAACACCGGAACGGTCAACGGCGGCAGGCTCTGCGGGATCTGCCCCACCACCTTCACGCCCGCGGCCTCAAGGTCGAGGGCGATGACGGCGATCGTGGACAGCGCGACCGCCACGATCGGCCCGGTCTTGGCGAGAAGATCGGCCGGTCGCGGCGCCAGCCCGGCCGCCATCAGCAGCGGCTTCAGCCCCTTGCGAACCCAGAAGAGAAAGGCGGTTGAGAGAAGCCCGATCACCAGCGTCGGCAGGTTGGTGTCGCCGATGTTGGCGGCCAGCGTCCGCACCAGCTCGGGCATGGCCTGGCCGCTCGCACTGATCCCGAAGATCGACTTCAGCTGGCTGGTCGCGATGATGATCCCGCTTGCCGTGATGAAGCCCGAGACGACCGGGTGCGACAGCAGGTTGGCCAGGAAGCCGAGCCGGAGCACCCCCATGGCGATCAGGATCAGCCCCGACAACAGGGCGAGCACGAGGGCGGCGGCGATGAACTCGGGGCTTCCGGGCGGGGCGACGCTGCTTGCCGCCGTCAGCGTCATCAGCGAGATGACCGCGACCGGCCCGACGGCGAGCGCGCGGCTGGTGCCGAAGATCGCGTAGGCGAGGATCGGCGCGATCGAGGCATAGAGGCCGACTTCGGGCGGCAGGCCGGCCAGCATCGCATAGGCGAGGCTCTGCGGGATCAGCATGATGGTGACGATCAGCGCCGCCACCAGGTCGCTTGTCAGGGTCGCGCCGCCATAGCCCCGCCCCCACTCGAGGATGGGAAAGACCCGCGCGAGGCCGGCCCGCGGCGCCGTCGTCATCGGGCGTGCGCCAGCTTCGGCGCGGCCATCCACTCGCGCCCCTTCAGCATGCCATGCCAGTAGAGGGGCGGCAGGATCGTGTCCTTCAGCAGCCAGGACAGGCGCGAGGGCTTGGTGCCGTCGATCAGCCAGGTTGGGAAACTCGGCAGCAGCTTGCCGCCATAGCCGAACTCGGCGAGCACGATCCTTCCGGCCTCGACGGTCAGCGGGCAGCTGCCATAGCCGTCATAGACCGCCGGCGGATCCTTGCCCTCCAGCACGGCCAGCACATTGACCGCGACCACCGGGGCCTGCTTGCGGACCGCAGCGGCCGTCTTGGCGTTGGAGGCCGAGCAGGCGTCGCCGAGCGCGAAGATGTCGGGGAAGCGCGGGTGCCTCAGCGTCGCCTCGTCCACCTCGACGAAGCCGGAGGGTGCGGCCAGCACGCTCTGGCGGATGAAGTCGGGCGCGACCTGGGGCGGCACGACATGGATCATGTCGAACCGCTCCTCGACGCGGGTCACCCCCTCGGGCCGCTTCTGCTCGAAGACTGCGGTCCGGGCCGGGCCGTCGATCTCCACGAGCCGCGATTCGAGGTTCAGCTTGATCCCGTAGCGGCGGACATAGTCCATCAGCGCCGGCACATAGGCCGCAACGCCGAACAGCGCCGCGCCCGCCGTGTGGAACTGCACGTCGATCTGCCTCAGCATGCCGGCCCGCTCCCAGCGGTTGCACGACAGGTACATCGCCTTCTGCGGCGCGCCGGCGCACTTGATGGGCATGGGCGGCTGGGTGAACAGCGCCCGGCCGCTCTTCAGCTCCTTCACCAGCCGGTTGGTAAAGGCGGCAAGATCATAGTCGTAGTTGGAGGTGACTCCGTTCGCCCCCAACGTCTCGGGAAGGCCCGGAATCGCCGCCCAGTCGAGCTTCAGTCCGGGGCACACGACGAGCATTCGGTAGCCGATGCGCCGGCCGTCGCACAGCAGCACCTGCCGGGTTTCCGGCTCGAAGCCGCTCGCCGAGGCACGAATCCAGGTCACGTCCCGCGGGATCAGGCTTTCCTCGTCGTGCAGGGTGAAGCCCTGGTCGAAGACTCCGGCGCCCACCATCGTCCAGCCCGGCTGGTAGAAGTGGACCTCGCTCGGCTCGATGATGGCGATGGAGACGTCGCGGTTGCGCCTGCGCAGGCTCGCGGCCGTCGCGATCCCGGCCGCGCCGCCGCCCACGATCAGAATGTCGAAGGCCTGCGGCCCGGCCCCGGCCGCCGCAACCGCGCCGGCCAGCTCGGCGAGCCTGGCCGAGCGCGCGCCCGAGCGACAATAGGCCAGCACCGGCTTCGGCAGCCGGTCGAGCGCCTCGCGCATCGCCGCCACATCCGTCTCGGCGATCGCACCGGACACGACGGGAATGTGGGCGAAGCCAAGCCCGGCGCGTTCGGCCGCAGCAGCGATCGTCGCGGCCGGCGGCTGACCCTGCTCTTCGCCGTCGGGCCGGTTGTCGATGATCGCGCGATAGCCGGCCCGGGCGATCGCCGCCACTTCCTCGGGCTTCACCTGCGGCGAGACGGCCAGCTGATCGTTCAGGCGCCGGATTTCCATGAGACCTGTCCTTGTCTGCCGGCACGCGCCGACCCTTCGAGAGTGAGACGATGCACCAGCATGCCCGCGAGCATGGCGGCCACGAAAATGGCGGCCATCGGCGGCTGGATGGCAAGCCCGGCAAGGCCCGGCCCGGGGCACAGGCCCGAAATCCCCCAGCCGGCGCCGAAGAGGGCAGCGCCGATCGCCAGCCGGCGATCGGGGGTGCTGGGATCGGGCAGGCTGAAGGCCACGTCCGCAAGCGGGCGCGACATCCGCCGCTGCCACGCCCAGGCGAGCGCCATGGGCAAGAGCGCTCCGGCCATCACGAAGGCGAGCGTCGGATCCCAGTCGCCCAACAGATCGAGGAATCCGCGCACCCGCACGGGGTCGGCCATGCCCGAGACGGCAAGCCCGGCGCCGAACAGGGTTCCGGCCAGAAGCGCGAGGATGAGGCGCATCACAGCAGCCCTCCGGCCCGCATCAGGCCAACCGTCAGGAAGCCCGCGCCCATGAAGATGGCGGTCGCCGTCAGGGAGCGCGGCGACAGGCGCGACAGGCCGCAAACGCCGTGGCCGCTGGTGCAGCCCGACCCGAGGCGGGTTCCGAAGCCGACGAGCAGGCCGCCGACGACGAGCGCGGCGGTGGCCGGATAGGTGGCGGCGACCCCGCCGAGAAGCGCCGAGACGAGCGCTGCCCCGAGCGGCAGCCCGGCGATGAAGGCAATCGCCACGCCGCGCGGCGCCCCGGCCGACGCGATTCCCGTGGCGCGCGCGGCCAGCCCGCTCACGCCCGCGATCCGGCCGAGGCCGAGCAGCATCAGCGCGGAGGCCAGCCCGATCATCAGGCCGCCGAGGAAGCCCTCGACGGGCATGGCATGGGGAAAGCCGGGAATCACAGCACGTTCACCGGGATCTTGAGATAGGTCACGCCATTGTCCTCGGCCGGCGGCAGGTGCCCGGCGCGCATGTTGACCTGCACCGAGGGCAGGATCAGCCTGGGCATGGCGAGCGTCCTGTCGCGCGCCTCGCGCATCGCGACGAACGTGTCCTCGTCGATCCCGTCATGGATGTGGATGTTGGCCGCGCGCTGCGCCTCGACCGTCGATTCCCACACATAGCGGTCGCGCCCCTCGGGCAGATAGTCGTGGCACATGAAGAGGCGGGTCTCGGGCGGCAGCGAGAGGATCCGCCGCGCCGAGCGATAGAGGGTGCGCGCGTCGCCGCCGGGGAAGTCCGCGCGGGCCGTGCCATAGTCGGGCATGAACATGGTGTCGCCCAGGAACACGGCATCGCCGATCACATAAGCGACACAGGCCGGCGTGTGGCCGGGCACGTGCAGCACCGTTACCTCGAGATTGCCGATGTTGAACCGGTCGCCATCGTTCCAGAGCTGGTCGAAGTCCGAGCCGTCGCGGCGGAACTGCGCCTCGGCGTTGAAGATCTTGCCGAACACCTGCTGCACAGTCGTGATGTGCGCGCCGATGGCAATCTTGCCGCCCAGCTGCTGCTGCAGCCAGGGCGCCGCCGACAGGTGATCGGCATGGGCATGGGTCTCGAGCAGCCAGTCGACCGTCAGCCCCTTTTCCCGGACATGGGCGACGATGGCCTCGGCCGAGGCGGTCGAGGTGCGGCCCGAGGCATGGTCATAGTCGAGCACGCTATCGATCACGGCCGCGCGCCGGGTCTCGGGGTCATGGACAACATAGCTCACCGTGTTGGTGGGCTCGTCGAAGAAGGCCTTGATGATCGGCACGCCCCTCTGGGCGGCGGCGACCTGGGCGCTGGCGGCGGCAAGAGCGGTGTCGGCCATGAGTCGATTCCTCCAAACTCATATTTACAAGAACTGTGTAAGTGTGTAATGGACATTTGTCAACCACCCCCGAACCTGGCAGTTGCAAGGCCGCCCGACGACGACATGCCGCAAGCCGACACCCCTCTCACCCCGCGTCCGCCGCGCATCGGCGAGCCCGCGCCCGACTTCTCGGCGCGGTCCACCCGGGGCCTCGTGCGCCTGTCCTCCCTGCGCGGCCGCTGGGTGCTGCTCTTCTGCCATCCGGCAGACTTCACGCCCGTGTGCACCACCGAGTTCGTGGCCCTGGCCCGGCTTCAGCCCGAATTCGAGGCGCTCGGCTGCACCCTGCTCGGCCTCTCGGTCGACAGCCTCTACGCCCACATCGCCTGGGCCCGCGCCATCGAGCAGCGCTTCGGAGTCGCGATCGACTTTCCCCTCATCGAGGACCCGAACATGGCGATCGGCCGGGCCTATGGCATGATCGACGACACCAGCATCGATGCCCGCGCCATGCGCTCCGCCTTCTTCATCGATCCGGCGGGGACCATCCGGGCCACGCTCACCTACCCGCATGATGTCGGCCGCTCGGCCGACGAACTGCTTCGCCTGCTCCAGGCGCTGCAGGCCGTCGAGACGGGCGAGGCGCTTGCGCCGGAGGGCTGGCAGCCGGGCGCCCCGCTGCTGGCGCCGGCCCCCGAGGACGGCGCAGCCAGCGGCGATGACTGGTTCTGCCGGATGCAGCCATGACCCGGCTTCACGCCAATCGGGAACTTGCCGCCGCCGTGGCCGAGAAGCTCAAGGTCTATGCCCAGCCGCAGCGGCTGATGATCCTGAGCTGCCTGCTGGAGGGCGAGCGCAATGTGGCGGCGATCGGCGAAGCGACCGGCATCGGCCAGCCGGCGCTCAGCCAGCAGCTCGCCGAGCTGCGCCGCGCCGGCCTCGTCTCCGCGCGCCGCGAAGCGCGCGAGGTCTGGTATGCGCTGGCCGACGGCGGCGTCTGCTCGTGCGTGCAGACGATGGAGGCGGTCTTCGGCGGCACCGGAACCCAGGCGCCCGGGCCCCTGCCGCCGGCCCCTTCAACGGATCGGCAGCCGGCGCGCGGCGTCGCGGCCTTCGCGCGCACCTGAGCCGTCGTCGCCCCGGCGTCGCCACGCCGGGGTGGAACGTGGCGTCGCGCTGGCCTAGACCTCGGGCATGGCCATCGCATCGCTCCAGCCTGACCCGCGTGCCGCGCCGACCGGCTGGCGCAACTGGTCGGGGAGCGTCCGGTCATCGGCCCGGGTCGAGCGGCCCGCAAGCCTCGAGGCGCTCGCCGCGCTCGTGGCCAGCGCCCGGCACGTCCGGGCCGTCGGGGCCGGGCACAGCTTCATGCCGCTCGTTGATAGCGAGGAGCTGATCGTCGATCTCTCAGGCCTCCCCGGCGACATCGAGCCGACGGCCGACGGCAAGGCGGCGCGCGTGCCGGCGGGCTGGAGCCTCCGGCGCCTGGCGGCCGAACTCTCGAACCTCGGCCTCGCGCTCGCCAACCAGGGCGATGTCGATCCCCAGAGCGTCGCCGGCGCGCTGGCCACCGGCACCCACGGCACGGGTGAGACGCTCGGCAGCCTGTCCACCTTCGCGCGGGGCTTCCGCCTGATGGGCCCGGATGGCGCGCTTCGCTGGTGCGATGCCAGGAGCGACCCCGAGCTGTTCCAGGCGCAGCGGCTCTCGCTCGGCCTGCTCGGCATCGTGACCGAGGTGGAGCTCGCCGTGGTGCCCGCCTTCTGCCTCGAGGAGCGGATCCGCCGCATGCCGCTCGATGCGCTGCGCGCCGAGTTCGATTCGCTCGCCGCCGCGCATCGCCACGCCGAGTTCTTCCTCTTCCCCTATGCCGACTCGGCGATCGTGAAGACGCTGTCGGTCTCGGAGCCCTGCGACCCGCCGGCCAGCACGACCGACCTCGAGGAATCCGCCTTCCGGCGGATGCTCGACCTCGGGGCCCGCCTGCCCTTCCTCATCCCCTGGCTGCAGCGGCTTGCCATGCGCGACACCTTCGCCAGCATCCGCCGCGGGCCGTCGCACCTGATCTACCCCTCTGAACGGGCCATCGGCTTCGAGGAAATGGAATATGAGCTGCCGCGCGGCGTCGGCTTCCAAGTCCTGGACGAGGCGCTCGGCTGGATCCGCCGCCGGCGCCTGCCTGTCAGCTTCCCCTTCGAGTTCCGCACCGTCGCCGGCGACGACATCTGGCTCAGCCCCATGAACCGCGGGCCGGTTGCGGCCATCTCGATGCACCAATATGCGCCGATGCCCTGGCAGGGGGTGTTCGCCGAGGTCGAGCCGATCTTCCGGGCCGCGGGCGGCCGGCCGCACTGGGGCAAGCGCCACGGCCTGACCCGCGCCGATGTCGATCGCCTCTACCCCGAGGCGGAGCGCTTCCGGGCCGTGCGCCGCGCCGCCGATCCGGCGGGCAAGTTCCTGAACCCGCATCTCGCCGAGCTGTTCGCCTGATGACCGTCCCCCGCTTCGATCCCGCCGTTTCAGGCCAGCCGGGCTCGCGCGCGGCGATCGACACGCCGGCCCTCATCCTCGATCTCGACGCGCTGGATCGCAACATCGCCGCCCTGCAGGCGCTCTGCAACGCGCAGGGCGTGGCGCTCCGGCCGCACGCCAAGACGCACAAGAGCGTGGACATCGCGCGCCGCCAGCTGGCCGCCGGGGCCGTCGGCCAGTGTTGCGCCAAGATCGGGGAGGCCGAGGTGCTGGCCGAGGCCGGGATCGGGGGCCTCCTCATCACCTCGCCGGTCGCCGCACCCCGGGCCATCGCCCGGCTCGCCGCGCTCGCCGCCCGCGCGCCCGACCTGATGGCCGTGGTGGACGATCCGGAGGTCGCTGCGCGAACCGATGCGGCGCTGGCGCAGGCCGATGCCCGGCTGTCCGTGCTGATCGACATCGACCCCGGCATCCACCGCACCGGCGTCGCCTCGCCGGCAGCGGCCGTCGCGCTCGCCGATGCCATTGCCGGCCTGCCCCGCCTGCATCTGGCCGGCGTGCAGTTCTACTGCGGGATGGAACAGCACATCGCCGACCATGGGGCGCGCGCCGAGGCCATCGCCCAGCGCAGCGACCAGCTGGAAGGGGTGCTCGCGGCGCTGCGCACGGCCGGGCACGAGATCGGCATCGTCTCGGGCTCCGGCACGGGCACGCATCGCCTCGATCTCGCGCGCGGCCTCTTCACCGAGCTGCAGTGCGGATCCTATGTCTTCATGGACCGCCAGTATCTCGACTGCGACCTGACGGGCGAGGGGACTGCGCCGTTCGAGACGTCGCTGTTCCTCGACTCGCGGGTCGTCAGCGCGAACCATTCGGGCCTCGTCACCATCGACGCCGGCTTCAAGGCGCTCGCGACCGATGGCGGGCCGGCGCGGGTCGCCAGCGGAGCACCGCCCGAGGCATTGCACCTGTTCATGGGCGACGAGCATTCGGCGCTGGTGGCCGAAGGGATCGCCGGGCAGCTGGACACCCGCAAAAACCCCTCGCGTTTGGGGCCATGATCTGATTCACTCTGTGCATTGGACGGAGAGGTTTGATGCACTCACGCAGCCTGTTTTCGCTGGCGGAGCACCTGGAGCG
>JBKBUL010000046.1:0-16769 GCA_046290045.1 Sphingomonadaceae bacterium | reverse complement strand
ACGCTTCATCCGACAACCAGAACAACGAACGCGACATTCCCAACAGCCTCCTGCTTCAGCGGAGACCCCCTGAATCAATGTGCGCCCAGATTTTCAAGAGGCTCATCGGGTTTTGACCCTAATCCCCGCTGGATGAAATCAGGGGATCAGGTCATCGCTCATCGTTGTAGTGTCTACGCCAGCGGCAGCCGGATTTCCCAATCGCTGGAGTGCCCACGTTCATCGAATATGGCGCGCCAGTCTTCCCCGATCGTCTGTTGGGACTGCGCCTTGTTCAGGAACTGCCAGCGCTTCCGAGCAGGGGCGCCGGGGTCGTCGATGGGCTGAGGGGCGTTGCCGAAAAGCGCGCCGGGTGGCGCGGGGTTCGCACCCGGCCCAGTTCGCCCTGGTCGATCTCGAGGATCGCGCCATTGTGGCGGACCTGCGGGTCCTCCAGCACCTCGGCGCGGCTGTTCACCCGGCAGCCGACGGCGCCGGCCCGGATGAAGCCCGCCATCAGCTCGTCCCGGCTGCGCTTGGCGACTTCGGCCGCCATGGCCGGCAGCAGCCGGCCCAAGTTGGCGAAGCGGCCGGCCATGGTCGCATAGGCCGGGTCGCAGAGGCTCTCGGGGTGGCCAAGCGCCTCCTTCATCGCCTCGAACTCGCTGTCCTGGATGGCGGCCATGCTGACGAAGCCGTCCTTGGCGGGCCACAGCCGGGTGAGCGTGCCATAGTCCGGGAAGGGGTCGGCGGGCTCGACGAAGGCATGGTTGTACATGCCCTCGGGCCAGTTGAAGGCAAGGGCTGCGTCCAGCATCGCCACCTCGACCTTCTGGCCGACGCCCGAGCGCTCGCGGTGGAAGAGGGCTGCGGTGATCGCCTGCGCGGCCGTCAGCGCCGTCACCTTGTCGCAGACCAGCGACTGGACGAGGCTGGGCTTGCCCTGGGCGTCCGCCTGGGTGGCCGCCACGCCCGAGGCGGCCTGCACCACCGGATCATAGGCACGGATGTTGGCATAGGGCCCGTCCGGCCCGAAGCCGGTGATCGAGCACCAGATGAGGCGGGGGTTGAGCGCCGCGCAGCGGTCGTAGGGCCAGCCGAGCTTCTCCATCGTGCCGGGGCGGAAATTCTCGACGAGAACATCGGCCCAGCGCACCAGCTCCTCGAAGCGGGCATGCTGGTCCGGGTCCTTGAGATCGAGCGTCTCGCCGCGCTTGCCCCGGTTCACCGCGATGAAGATGGCTGACATGTTGCCCTTGCGGGCGCCGACGGTCCGCACCGGATCGCCGGACGGGCTTTCGAGCTTGATGCACTCGGCCCCCTGGTCCGTCAGCCACTGCGCGGCCATCGGGCCGGAGACGATCTGGCTGAGATCGAGAACACGAATCCCCTCGAGCGGTCCTGCCATCGGCCCCTCCTCCTCCGCAGGCAGGGTGGCAGGAAGCGGCGCGCGTGAAAGCTGGTGCTTCCTTCAGGCCGTGATGTCGCGGCCGCGCGTCTCGGGAAGCCAGATCAGCGTCACGATGAAGGCCATGGCGACGACTCCGACCGTGTACCAGAGCCCCGCAAAGGGATCGCCGGTGTTCACCACGATCAGCTGCTGGATGAAGGGCAGGAAGCCGCCGAAATAGCCGGTGCCGATATGATAGGGCACAGACATCGAGGTGTAGCGGACCTTGGCCGGGAACAGCTCGACGAGGATGGCGGCGACCTGCCCGTAGGTCATGGCGCTGAGCGCGACCATCGCAAAGACCGCAAGGATGATCATCCAGCGGCGCTTCTCCTCGGGGTTGGCCTTCTCGGGATAGCCGGCCTCGGCGAGCGCGGCGGTGAAGGCCGCCTGGTTGAACCCCTCGACCCGCATGCCGCCGACAGTGAGGGCAACCGTGGGCGCCTCCTTCTTGGTGTAGGCAATGCCGCGCTTGGCCAGATAGCCGAGTGCCTTGGCGCAGTCGCTCGTCTGCTGGCGGGCGAACACGCTGAACTCGCAGGGCGGCAGCTCGAGGACGACCGGGTTCTGGGCGGTTGCCCGCGCCAGCGCCGGGTTGGCGCCATTCGCCATCATGTGGAACAGGGGGAAGATCAGCAGCATCGAGAGCGCGTAGCCGGCGAGCAGCAGCTTCTTGCGGCCGATGCGATCCGACAGCATCCCGAATCCGACATAGAGCGGGGCGGCAACCAGCGCGCCGGCCGCCAGATACATGAGCGCCTCGCGCTCGCCGACGCCGGCCGTTCCGGTCAGGAAATAAAGCGTTCCGAACTGGCTGGTGTAATAGATGACGGTCAGGCCGGCCGCGACCCCGAACAGGGCCGTCAGCACCCGCCCGACATTGCCCCTGTCGGAAAAGGCCTCGACGATCGGGTTCTTGGAGGTGGTGCCGGCATCCTTCATCGCCTTGAACACCGGGCTCTCGGAAAGCTGCATCCGGATATAGATCGAGATTGCCAGCATGATGAGGCTGAGAAGGAAGGGAATCCGCCATCCCCAGGCCTCGAAGTCCGCGTCGGACATCAGGCCGCGCGTGGCCAGCACGACGATGAGGCAGAGCAGGAAGCCGCCGACGACCGAGATCTGGATCCAGCTTGTATATTCGCCGCGCCGGTGCGGCGGCGCATGTTCGCCGACATAGATGGCGGCCCCGCCATATTCGCCGCCGAGCGCAAGGCCCTGCAGAAGCCGCAGCAGCACGAGGATGATGGGTGCCCAGATCCCCGCCACGGCATAGGTGGGAAGCAGGCCGATGGCTGCGGTTGCGCCGCCCATGAGCGTGATGGTGACGAGGAAGGTGCGCTTGCGGCCGATCACGTCACCGAAATGGCCGAAGACCATGGCGCCGAGCGGCCTGACGGCGAAGCCGGCGCCGAAGGTGGCGAGGCTCGCGAGCAGCGCGGCCGTCGGATTGTCGATCGGGAAGAAGAGCTTGCCGATCAGCGCAGCGAGGATCCCGTAGAGAAAGAAATCATACCATTCGAACACCGTGCCGAGCGACGAGGCCAGGATCACCTTGCGATCCCGCTTGATGTCGATCGGCGCGTTCGCCGCCACGGTCTTTGCGTCCATCGGGCCTCCCTTGCCGCGTCCGCGCCTAGCGGCCACCCCCAAGGTGGGCAAGGGGGGGTGTTCAGTGCGGCGTCAGGCGGCCTGCTGGCCAGCAAGCGCAGCACGAGCAGCGACGAAGCGCTCGACGATGGTATCGACATCGGCAAGGCTGTGCGCGGCCGAGAGCGAGCAGCGAAGCAGGAACACGCCGGCGGGCGTCGCGGGCGGGCGGCTCATGTTGCAGTAGATGCCATGCTCCAGCAGCTGGTGCCACATGGCAACCGTGGCTTCCTGGCCCGGCAGGAGCACGGCGATGATCGCGCTTTCGGGCGTCTCGGTCGCCATGCGGAAGCCGGCCGCCTTGAGCCCGGCGTGCAGCTTGCGCGAGACGGCCCAGAGATTGTCGCGCTTGGCGCGTGCCGTCATCAGCTTGCGGATGCTGGCCTCCGCAGTTGCGACGACGGCCGGTGGCAGCGAGGCGGTGAAGCGGTAGGGGTTGCATACGAGGCGCAGGATCTCGAACTTCGCATGGTTCGACACCGCAAAGCCGCCGACCGTTCCCACCGATTTCGAGAAGGTGCCGACGACGAAGTCGATCTCCTCCTCGAGGCCCTGTTCCTCATAGACGCCGCGGCCGTTCGGCCCGAAGAAGCCCATGGCATGCGCCTCGTCGACGAGCGTCATGGCGCCGTGCTTTCGCGCGACCGCCACCAGCTCGCGCAAGGGCGCGACATCGCCCAGCATCGAATAGACGCCCTCGAGGATCACGAGCTTGCCGGCTTCGGCCGGCAGGCGGCCAAGGCGCCTGTCGAGATCCTCGACATTGTTGTGGCGGAAGCGAACGACTTCGGCGTGGCCCAGCTTGCAGCCATCGTAGATGGAGGCATGGCTGTCGGCGTCGAGGATGATGTAGTCGCCCTTGGCCGCCAGCGTCGAGACCATGCCGAGATTGGCCTGGTAGCCCGTCGAGAAGACGATGGCCGAGCGCATGCCGTAGAAGTCTTTCAGGGCCTGCTCGACGGCGAGGTGCGGGGCGAAGGTGCCGTTCAGGACCCGGCTGCCCGTCGAGCCCGCGCCGAACTCGTCGAGCGCGCGCTTGCCGGCCGCGATCACGTCGGGGTCGAAGGTCATCCCCATGTAGTTGTAGGTGCCGACAAGGATCGTCTCGCGGCCGTTGATGATGGCGCGGGTCGGCGACAGGACGCGCTCCATCACCACGCCGAAGGGGTCGTGCACGCCGGTCTCGAGGAGGCCGCGATGCTCGGCGATGAAGGGATCGAACTTCGACAGCAGGTCCGCCATGGCCCGGCTCAGCCCTTCAGCTTCATGATCGCGTCGGTCAGCTGCCCGACGGTCTCGAGATCCGGCAGGATATTCAAGGGCATGTTGATGTCCCACTCGTCCTCGATGTTGGCGACCAGATCCATGACGGTGAGCGAATCGAGCTCGAGATCGTCGGCAAAGCGCGTGTCCTCGGCGAGATCGATTCCCTTGCGGTTGAAGGGGGCGATCAGATCGAGAAGTCGGGCATAGGTCTGGGTGCGGTCCATCTTGGCTCCGGTCTGACAGGGCTTCGGGGCCGTTGCCGCGCGATTGTGGCAGAATGGGGGAGGCTTGGCGACGGGGCCGGCGGTGTCAGGCTAGTGGCGGGCGCGAAGCTGGAGCCAGGGGAAGATCGCGAACAGGATCTGGCCGGCAAGCCCGAGCAGCCCTGCGCGCGTCCGGAAGCCGGCGGCAACCTCGGCGGGGGCGCGCGCGAACAGGGCGAGGCCGAGCGCGATCTCGGCGGCGATCAGGAGGAGGAAGGCCAGCGCCCCCATGCCAAGCCGTGCCGCTGCCGTGGCCGGAACGCCGAGCCGGCGAACCAATGCCCGGCAGATGAACCAGGCGGCCGCCAGCATGATCGGCAGCTCGAGGATGACCGCAAGTGTCTCCCCCACCCACGGGGCCAGGAGCAGGACCCGCAGGCTTCCGAGCAGGAACCCGAGTCCGAACACCAGCAGGAAGTAGAGGAGGCCAGCGCGCGCGACGATCATGGCAGAAGGCCCGTCTCGCGATACCAGATGGCCGTGGCGGCGAGACCATCGTGCAGGCTGGTGGCCGGCTGCCAGATGCCGAGGGCGCGCAAGGGGGCGGAGTCGGCCGTCCAGTCCGGGTGGGCGAGGTAGCGGGCGCGATCGAAGCTCAAGCCCGGCAGGTCGCCCTTGAGCCGCGCGAGGCTGGTGTCGAGGGCCGCGGCAGCCTTCAGCACGGCTGCCGGCACCTCGACCGGGCGCGCGGATCGGCCGGTCGCTTGCGCGATGGCGCGGGCGATCGCGGGCTGGGGGTGGCCGCCGGCACCATCGTCGATCTCGAAGGTCTGGCCGGCCGCCCGCTTCGGTCCGGCCATGTCCTCGGCCAGGGCGACGAGCGCCTCGGCGAGGTCGGGGCCGTAGATCATGGCCGCGCGGGCCCGGGCCGGAACCGGCAGCAGGCCGAAGCGGGCAAGGCGGAACAGCGGCAGGAACTCGCGGTCGCCGGGGCCATAGACGGCCGGTGGCCGGATGAGGGTGACGGGTCCGGCAAAGCCGCGTGCCACGCCTTCGGCCGCGAGCTTGCTGGCGCCATAGCGGCTGAGCCAGGGCGCGCGCGCAGCAAGCGAGGAGACGATCACGGCGGGAAGCGGCCCGGCGGCGCGGCGCAGGAAGGCGGTGCCGATGGGATTGCCCTCGTCAAAGCCGGCCGGCGTCCGGGCATTGGTGACGCCCGCCACATGAACGAGCACTTCCGCGCCGTGCACCAGTTCGGCAAGGGCAGGCGCGTCGGTCAGGCTGCCGGCAATCCATTGGACGCCTTCGCGCGGCGGCTGCGGCCGGCGGGCCAGCGCACGAACCCGGTGGCCGCGGCGCAGCGCCTCGGCGAGCGTGTGGCCGCCGACGAAGCCGGTGGCGCCGGTCAAGGCCAGGGTGAGCGTCATGGCCATTCCCTAGCGGCGCTGCTAGGCGCTTGGCCATGCGCCAGATTCCCCGCCTGTTCGTCGAGGCGCCCCTGGCGCCGGGCGAGCGCGTGCTCGCCGGCGCCCAGGCGACCTATCTGGCGGCGGTCCTGCGCCTGCGCGCCGGGGCCGAGGTGCGGCTGTTCGACGACTGCACGGGGGAATGGGCCGCCACGCTGACCGACGTGGGGAAGCGGCAGGTCGTGCTGGCGGTGGCCGAGCGGATCGCGCCGCGGGAGACTCCGCCTGACCTCTGGCTGCTCGCCGCCCCGATCCGACCCGAGCGATTCCGCTGGGTGGCCGAGAAGGCGACCGAGCTGGGCGTGGCCCGGCTGGTGCCGGTGCTGACCGAGCGGGCCAACTTCCACCGCCAGAATCCCGAGCGCCTTCGGGCGCACATGATCGAGGCGGCCGAGCAGTGCGGGCGCACCGCGCTGCCCGAGCTGGCCGCATCGATCGCGCTGCCGGTGCTGCTGGCCGGCTGGCCGGCCGACCGGATGCTGGTCTTCGCGGACGAGGAAGGCGGCGCGCCGGCAACGAACCTCGGGCTGCGCTGGCCGGCGGCTCTCCTGATCGGGCCGGAAGGCGGCTTCAGCGAAGCCGAGCGGGAGGCCCTGCTCGCGGTTCCGAACGTTCGGCGGCTTTCGCTGGGGCCGCGGGTGCTGCGCGCCGACACGGCCGCGGTCGCGGGGCTCGCGCAACTGCTGCTGGTGCTGGGCTGAGCCGCACTCGAAACCGGCTGGCGCGGCCGGGAGGCGGCGGGTAAGGGGCAGGCCGGAAGGCAAGGGGCGCATGAGCAATCGCAATCAGACGGCCGGAGACGAGGCGCCGCTTGCCGGCATCACCGATCTCGTCAGCCTGTTCGAATCGGGCGAGAAGCCACGCGAGCGCTGGCGGATCGGCACAGAGCATGAGAAGTTCGTGTTCCGCCTCGCCGACCACCGCCAGCCGAGCTGGGAGGAGCCCGGCGGGATCCGCGACCTCCTGCTCGCCTTCGGTCGGTTCGGCTGGACCCCTATCGAGGAGGATGGCCGGGTCATTGCCATGAAGGGGCCGGACGGAAGCCTCAGCCTCGAGCCGGCGGGCCAGTTCGAACTGTCGGGCGCACCGCTCCAGAACCTTCACCAGACCTGCGCGGAGACCGGGCGGCACCGCGCGCAGTGCCTCGAGATCGGCGAGGAGCTGGGGCTGGGCTTCCTGGGGCTCGGCTTCAATCCGGTCGCGACGCGCGACGAGCTGCCCTGGATGCCCAAGGCGCGCTACGCCATCATGCGCCGGCACATGCCGCGAGTGGGCACGCTCGGGCTCGACATGATGCAGCGCACCTGCACCGTCCAGACCAATCTCGACTATTCCTCGGAAGCCGACATGGCGAAGAAGTTCCGCGTGTCGCTGGCGCTCCAGCCGCTGGCAACCGCGCTGTTCGCCAATTCGCCCTTCGCCGAGGGCCGGCCCAATGGCTTCCTCAGCTATCGCAGCCACATCTGGACGGACACCGACCCGGCGCGCACCGGCATGCTGCCCTTCGTGTTCGACGAGGGCTTCGGCTATGAACGCTATGCCGAGTACATGCTCGACGTGCCGATGTATTTCGTCTGGCGCGACGGGCGCTACATCGACGCGGCCGGGCAGAGCTTCCGCGACTTCATGGAGGGGCGGCTGCCGGCGCTGCCCGGCGAGCGGCCGACTCTGGCTGACTGGAACGACCATCTCTCGACCGCCTTTCCCGAGGTGCGGCTCAAGACCTTCCTCGAGATGCGCGGCGCCGATTCGGGGCCGCAGAGCCGGATCTGCGCGCTGCCGGCGCTGTGGGTCGGGCTGCTCTACGACGAGAGCGCGCTCGACGCCGCCTGGGATCTCGTGAAGGGCTGGACGGTGGACGCCCAGCAGCGCCTTCGCGACGAGGTGCCGAGGCTGGCGCTGAACGCGACCGCGCCCGATGGCCGCCCGTTGCGCGAGCTCGCGCTCCGGGTGCTCGGGATCGCGGCGGCCGGCCTCGAGCGGCGGGCGCAGGCGAACGCGATCGGCGACAGCGAGGCCGGGTTCCTCGCGCCGTTGTGGGAAATCGCCGAGAGTGGAAAGACTCTGGCCGAACGCCACCTCGATGCCTTCCACGGCCGCTGGGGCGGGCGGATCGACCCCGTGTGGGACGAGGCGCGCTTCTAGGGCGATGCCCCGGGCACGCGGCTCGCGACGGCATAGAGGGCGACGGCCGCCGCGTTCGACACGTTGAGGCTTTCGACCGCCCGGCTGATCGGCAGGCGCGCAAGAAGGTCCACATGCTCGCGCGTGTTGTGCCGCAGCCCTTCGCCCTCGGCCCCCAGCACCAGGGCGATCGGACCCGGCGTGAGCGCCTCGGCCAATGTCACCTTCGCGTCGCCGGCAAGCCCGATCCGCCAGTAGCCGGCTTCGGCGATGGCCTCGAGCGCCCGGGCGAGGTTGACGACCCGCACCCAGGGCAGCGCTTCCAGCGCGCCGGAGGCGGCGCGGGCCAGCGCCCCGGACTCTGGCGGGGAGTGGCGATCCTGGGTGACGATTCCGCGCGCGCCGAAGGCCGCGGCCGAGCGCAGGATGGCGCCCACATTGTGCGGATCGGTCACCTGGTCGAGGACGAGGAGCGGGTGGGCCGCATCCACCTCGAGGAGCAGCTCGTCGAGGAAGGGCTGGTCGAGCGGTTCGACTTCCAGCACGAGGCCTTGGTGCGGCGCGTCCGGGGGCACGAGGCGGGCGAGGTCGTGCGCGTCCCCATATTGCACGGTGACGCCTTCCGGGATGACGATCCCGGCCAGCGCCTCGTGCGTGCCGAAGAGCTTGCGCAGCTTGCGCGCCGGATTGTCGAGCGCGGCGAAGACGGCGTGCCGGCCATAGAGGCGCGGGCGGTTCGGATCGGGCCGGTTGGCGGTGCCATGGCGGCGGTTCGGGCGGCGTCCCATGCACGAGCCTGTGCCGGGCGGCAGACGCGTTGACAAGGCGACCGGCTTTGCCCATGTGCGCGGCCCCGGACGGATCGGAGGGGTGGCCGAGCGGTCAAAGGCAGCAGACTGTAAATCTGCCGACGTCAGTCTACGTTGGTTCGAATCCAACCCCCTCCACCATCCTTCCCCATGGTCTCGGGCGCGCCGGGCGGCGCTTGCCATCGTGGCCTCGTCTTGGCAGGGAGCGGCACGGGCGCGGGTATAGCACAATGGTAGTGCAGCAGCCTTCCAAGCTGAATATGCGGGTTCGATTCCCGCTACCCGCTCCAGCCCCCTGCGAAAGGGATCAGCGCCATGGCGTGGACTCTGGAGGGACAGCCGGTCGCGTTCATCTATACCGCCGATTCCAGCCGATCCCGCGCCTTCTACGCCGACCGGCTCGGCCTGCCTGTCGTTTCTGACGATGAGTTCGGCATGAGCTTCCGGCAGGGAAGCGGACTGCTTCGCCTGACTCCGATGGAGGGGCATGTCGCGGGGCCGCATCCCGTGGCCGGGCTCGACGTCGCCGACATCGAGGCCGCGGCCGACGGCCTGGCGGCCGCGGGCGTGGCGCTCACCGTCCATCCGGGCATGGGGCAGGATGCGAAGGGGATCTGGACAGCTCCGGACGGTGGCGCGCGGGTCGCCTGGTTCAGCGACCCGGACGGCAATGTGCTGAGCCTGACCGAGGTGTCCCGCGCCGGCTGAGTCCGCCTCGCGCCCCCCACTTGCACCGGGCTGGCCCCTCGGGTAAGGCCCGGCTCCCGCGCTCGCTCGGCTGCATCATGTGCAGGAGTGTAGCTCAGTTGGTAGAGCATCGGTCTCCAAAACCGAGGGCCGGGGGTTCGAGTCCCTCCACTCCTGCCAGCGGCTGACGCAAGAGCGGACGGATTTCATGGGCCCGGCCGGCGCCTCGAGGGGCGCCTGCCGGGCGGTCGTGCTGGCGAAGGCCCCCTGGGCCGGGCCGGCGGTGAAAGGCGAGCGAGATGGCGAAGACGAGCCCGGGCGAGTTTGTCCGGCAGGTGCGGCAGGAAACCGCGAAGGTCGTTTGGCCGACGCGGCCCGAGGTGGTGCGCACGACCATCCTCGTCCTCATCATGACCTCGATCCTCGCGCTGTTCTTCCTGCTGGTGGACCAGGTTCTCGGCCGCGCCGTCCGCCTGCTGCTCGGGCTCGGAGACTGACCCCCATGTCGCGCTGGTACATCATCCATGCCTATTCCGGCTTCGAGAACAAGGTTCGCGACCAGATCATCCAGGACGCCGCGCGGCTGGGGCTTTCCGGCCTCGTCGAGGCGGTCGAGGTGCCGACCGAGAAGGTGACCGAGGTTCGTCGCGGCAAGAAGGTGCAGTCAGAGCGGAAATTCTTTCCCGGCTATGTGCTCGCCAAGCTGGAGATGAACGATCAGGTCTATCACCTCGTGCGCAACACGCCGAAGGTGACGGGGTTCCTGGGCGCGTCGGGCAAGCCGCAGCCGATCAGCGAGGCGGAGGCCGCGCGCATCCTCAGCACCAAGGCCGAGGCGGACGCCGCGCAGCCCAAGGCCAAGAAGAAGGTGAGCTTCGAGATCGGGGACTCGGTGAAGGTGCTCGATGGCCCCTTCGCGAGCTTCACCGGCCTCGTCGAGGAAATCGACTACGAGAAGGGCCGCGTGAAGGTGTCCGTCTCGATCTTCGGGCGGGCGACGCCCGTCGAACTGGATTTCGAGCAGGTCGAGAAGACCAAGTAGCTCGAAGCAACCCCTGCCGGGCCGCGGTCGGCCGGCAGGGTCATCGTGGGAGGGAAGGGCGGTTTTGCCCGACCCGTCTGGACCACACGGCCGCACAACCGGAGGGACGGGGCCGCAGGCCCCGGCCCTGATTTGGAGCAAACGATATGGCGAAGAAGATCACGGGCTATATCAAGTTGCAGGTGCCGGCCGGCGCTGCGACTCCCAGCCCGCCCATCGGCCCCGCGCTCGGTCAGCGCGGCGTCAACATCATGGAGTTCTGCAAGGCGTTCAACGCCGCGACCGGCAACATGGACAAGGGCATGCCCATCCCGACGGTGATCACCGTCTATGCCGACCGCAGCTTCTCCTTCATCACCAAGACGCCGCCGGCGAGCTTCCTGCTGAAGAAGGCAGCCGGCCTCAAGTCCGGCTCGCAGACGCCGGGCAAGGGCAAGGCGGCCGCAACCGTCAAGCGCTCGCAGATCCGCGAGATCGCCGAGCTGAAGATGAAGGACCTGAACGCGAACGACATCGAGATGGCCATGCGGACGATCGAGGGCTCGGCGCGCTCGATGGGCCTCGACGTGGTGGAGGGCTGACCCATGGCGAAGCTGACCAAGAAGCAGAAGGCGCAGGCAAATACGGTCGAGCCGATGAAGCTCTACCCCGTGGACGAGGCGCTCGACCTGGTGAAGTCCAACGCGACCGCCAGGTTCGACGAGACGATCGAGGTGGCCGTGAACCTCAATGTCGATCCGCGCCATGCCGACCAGATGGTTCGCGGCATGGTGACCCTGCCCAAGGGCACCGGCAAGACGGTTCGGGTGGGCGTGTTCGCGCGCGGCGCCAAGGCCGACGAGGCGCGGGAAGCCGGCGCCGACGTGGTGGGCGCCGAGGACCTGCTCGAGATCGTCCAGGGCGGCACCATCGACTTCGACCGCTGCATCGCAACGCCCGACATGATGGGTCTCGTCGGGCGGCTGGGCAAGGTGCTGGGCCCCAAGGGCCTGATGCCGAACCCGAAGCTCGGCACCGTCACCATGAACGTGGCCGAGGCCGTGAAGGCCGCAAAGGGCGGGCAGATCGAGTTCCGGGTCGAGAAGGCGGGCATCATCCATGGCCGCCTCGGCAAGGCGAGCTTCGCCAAGGAGGATCTGAAGGCGAACCTGTCGGCCTTCATGGACGCGCTGGTGAAGGCGAAGCCTTCGGGCGCCAAGGGCAAATATGTGGAGAAGATCGCGCTCTCGTCCACCATGGGCAAGGGCGTGAAGGTGGACCCGGCGAGCCTCGGGGCCTGACGCCTCCCGACGGGGCGGCCGGCGCGGGTGGCCGGCCGCCTCCTTCATCGGTCGGCGCCGTGGGTGTCGCCTCCTCCTTCTTGCCGCGTCACAATTTCCCGTAGATGAGGTTCAGGAGGTAACCCATGGTTCCGGGGATCCCGCTTCCTGTTGCCTCGCAATAGTCGTCGATCCGGCCCCGCAGGCGTTCGAGCGCCTCTGCGAGTTTCGGGTGGTTCCGGACCGCCTCGCCGATCCGGTCGCGGTCGACCCTGCGGAACCGCTTCCGGCGCAGGTGCTGCACAAGCCTGTGAAGCATCTCGATGCTCGCCTCCGTCACCACCGCCCGGTCGAGGGCAGCGGCCAGGTCGGCAACGCGCGCCTCGGTTTCAGGGCGCGTGTGCTTGAGGATCCACTGATCGATCAGCGCGGCCCCCGAGTTGCCGCCGCAGGTCGTGCAGCCGTGCGTGAAACAACTGTTGCGGGCCTCGCTTTCGACGAAGGCCTGAAGGTCGGCCGGGGGTATCCGGCGCTGCGCAAGCCCGGTCATCGCTCAATGTCCGCCATAAACGCGAAGCCCGGCCTCGCGGAGGCGCTCGGCGAGGATGGGCTCGAGCCGTTTCGCCTCGGCCCGGCTCAGCGGGTTGAGATGCCGGGTCAGGCGGGGCAGCAGCCTCACGCCCCGGCGCCGCACGACGCGGGAGGCCCGGGTGCCGGCGAGGTGCTGCGCGAAGCGGTTTTCGGGCCGGTAGCCGCTCTCGCCCACGTAGAAGCCGACCTCGTCGCCCGTTCCGCCGAACCCGCCGAGGAGCACGAAATAGAGGTGATGGGAATGGCCGGGAGACCCGACGCTCGCCGCCCTGATCGTTCGTGCCGCGCGTCGAGCTACCGCAACCGGATGACCGCTCCGTTCGGACAGCGAAAGCCTCCTTTCCCTTCGCGGATCGGGGCATGCCTCGCATGCACGTACGATTCGGCAGGTGCCGCCCAAGGGCTGTCAAGCGGTCGGTGGAACCGTCCCGAGCTTGACCCGGGTCACGAAGCCTGTATAAGGCGCGCCCTCTGCCCGGCTGGCTCAGGCTCGACGGGCGCCGTCCGAGATTGCGGGTGCGTTCGCGCTTAAGCCCTTCGGGGGCCTGCATGAGACGAGGAACGTTTTCGCCCCTGGCCGTGCGATGGCGCGGGGGCAACCAGGCGGCCGGGGCAACCCTGTCGCGCGGCGATCCTTTTCGGACGGGCCATGCCGGGCCCGGATCTTCCAGACCCGTCATGGCTCCACCGGTGCGCGGCTTCCGCCACGCGCCAGATGATGATGGAGTGAGCATGGATCGGAACCAGAAGAAGGAACTGGTCGCCAATCTCGCGAAGACGCTCGCCGAGACCCAGGTTGTGGTCATCACCCGCAACCATGGCCTGACGGTTGCGCAGGTGTCGGATCTCAGGGCGCGGATGCGGGGCGCGGGCGCCCAGTTCAAGGTGACGAAGAACCGGCTCGCCCGCATCGCGCTGGAGGGCACCCCCTATCAGGACATCGGCTCGCTGCTGGTGGGGCCTGTGGGGCTTGCCACCTCTGCCGACCCGGTCGCCGCCGCCAAGGTGGCGATCGAGTTCGCGAAGGCCAACGACAAGTTCGAGATCGTCGGTGCTTCGATGGCAGGCCAGCTCCTCGACCCGAACGGCGTGAAGGCGCTTGCCGAACTGCCCTCGCTCGACGAGCTGCGCGCGAAGCTGGTGGGCCTGCTCCAGGCACCTGCCACCAAGGTTGCACAACTGGCGAACGCGCCGGCCTCGAAGCTCGCCCGCGTGTTCGCGGCCTATGGCGAATCCGCCGCGGCCTGACGAAATCCCAAGGAGTTGAACAATGGCTGACCTGAACAAGATCGTTGAAGAGCTGTCGTCCCTCACCGTGCTGGAAGCGGCCGAGCTGGCGAAGATGCTGGAGGAGAAGTGGGGCGTCTCGGCCGCTGCGGCGGTTGCCGTGGCTGCGGTGCCGGGCGCCGGCGGTGGCGGGGCTGCGGCGCCGGCGGCCGAGGAGAAGACCGAGTTCGACGTGATCCTGACCGGCGACGGCGGCAAGAAGATCAACGTGATCAAGGAAGTCCGCGCGATCACCGGCCTTGGCCTCACGGAAGCCAAGACGCTCGTCGAATCCGCCCCCAAGGCGGTGAAGGAAGGCGTCAACAAGGACGAGGCCGAGAAGATCAAGAAGCAGCTCGAGGAAGCCGGCGCGACCGTCGAGCTCAAGTGAGCCGAAGATGGCCGCGGGCTGGCGAGTGCCGGCCCGCGGTCAGTCCGGCGGGTAGCCGAACCGTTCGGCCCAGGCGTTCAGCTTCGGCAGGACGGGCGCCAGTTCCCGCCTGAAGGCGCGCCAGCTCCCCACGCCCTCGGCCGACAGGCCCTCGCGCAACTGCAGGTCCGAGGGTGTCCGGGCGCGCACGGTTGCGCGTGCCGCGAAATCGCGGACATTCTCGTCCCAGTTGAGCCCGAGAAAGGCCAGGGCGCTGCCGACTTCACCATCGAAGTCGGCAATCAGCCGCTCGTGCACGACCCGATGGATTCTCAGGGGCAGTCGCGTTTCGGCGGCCCTGGCGATTCGCATCACCGAATCGTAGAAGGCAGCCGCACGTTCGAGCTCCAGCATGTCCACCATGGCGCTGTTCAGTCGGAAGCGGCGGCGGAACACGCCAAGCACCACGTCCCGCGGATCTCTCAAGGCCAGAAGAATCCGAGCATCCGGGTAAAGCCGGGCGATCGCGGGCAGCAGGACCGTCGAGAGCGGCATCTTGTCGATGAGGATCGATTCCCTGCCGAGGCCTGCGGCTGCGCCATAGCGCGCCCGCAGCGGCTCGACTGCCGTTTCGGGCAGGTCCGGCAAGCGGGCGATCGTGCCGGGCGCGAGAAGCGGCCCCGCAACCGCCTCGAGATGCGGTTCCTCCTCGAGCACGCGGATCGCGGGATGCCCGGCGAGAGCCTTTTCGAGCAGGGTCGTGCCCGATCGCGGAAAACCAACCAGTAGCACCGGGGTGCTCGGTGCGGGCGGATGCGTCGGGAAGGAGTCGAGCCCGTCGAGCCAGTCGGCGACACGTCGGGCCCGATCGCCGGCCCGCTCCAGTCCGGGTGGAAGCGCGGCACCATCGGCGATCAGCCGGTTGCGCGCATCCCAGTCGGCAAAGGCGAGGGCGGGGCTGCCGGCCCGAAGATGAACCTCGGCGCGGAGATCCAGAAGGCCGATCCGCTCGGCACCGGTCGTCATCGGCATCAGCCGATCCAGCCGCTGGCGCGCCGCTTCGAGCTCGTCCGCAAGCAGGTCCGCGCGGGCCAACGCGAGCTGGGCGGTCGTCAGCCCGGGCGCGAGGGCCAGTGCCGCCTCTGCGTGGGCGCGGGCCGCAATGGCGTCGCCATCGCGCGCCGCGACATTGGCGAGCCCCGCATGCGTCGCCGGGTCATCAGGGGCTGCCGCCCGGGCAGCCAGAAAGGCCGCGCGCGCCGTTTTGAGATCGGCGGCCCGATAGGCAAGGGTCGCTCGGTCGAGATGGGCCGGGGCGAGCGTCGGATCGAGGAGGCGGGCGATGTCGAGGACGGCGGCGGCCAGTTCCTCATGCCCGGCGCGCGCAAGCCTTCCGCCATAGGCGGCAAGAATGCGCGGACTGTCGCTGCGCCGCGGCTGCCCGAGGCCATCGGCCGCGAGCTGGTCGAGGGCCTGGTCGAGGAGGAAGCCGTGAGGCACGCCCTGCTCCAGCAGTCGGGCGGCGGCTGCGAGCAGCTCGTCGCGTGGCAGGCCGTCGGCCCGACCGGCAAGGGCGAGGAAGGCTTGGGCCGTGGCCGGGGATTCCGGCCCTGGACCTGAGGATGGCATGGGCCCAGCTAGGCGCCGGATGCCGCGAAGGCAAAGGCGATCGTGTAAAACTTGTTTAGACTTTGCGTGCGTCGTCTCATTGTCGATAATGCCAACCTCTTGAGAACGCCGAGTCTCCGGTATGGCCTCAGATTGGCATGGCATTTGCATGACCTTGGTCGACGGTCGATTGGGCCGGATGCAGGGGATGAGACATGCAGGGATCATCTGGTTTCAAGGGGCTGATCGGGGCGGCAGCGCTCGTGACGGCGGGGGCCAGCCAGGCCAGCATCGTGGTGCTCGATTTCGAAGGGGTGAACGCCAGCTATCCCTCGGGTTTCGCCCAGATTCTCGATTTCTACAACGGCGGCACCTCGAGCGATGGCACGAGCGGCACCAACTATGGCGTGAAATTCTCCAGCAACGCGCTCGCCATCTGCCTCAACACCCCGGGCACGACATGTTCGAACACGTCCCGGGGCGGCCTGGCGCCGGGCTCCGACAAGGGAGCGCTCTTCTTCCTGTCGGGTGCCGAGACGGTGCTGGATTACTCGGCCGGCTTCACGACGGGCTTTTCCTTCTTCTACACCAAGCCGAATGATTTTGTTGGCGAAGTCCGGGTTTATGATGCGCTCGGCGGGATGGGCAACCTGCTCGGGACCATTGCGCTGCCCAGCACGCCCTCGGCTTGCGATTTCAGTCTCTACAACGCGGGCTACTGCCCCTTCGTGGCGGCGGGTGTCGCCTTTTCGGGAACCGCCAAGTCGATCGTCTTTGCCGGTGTCGCCAATTTCGTGGTGTTCGACGACATCACCTTCGGCAGCTCGCGGCCGGGCGGCGGCGGTGGGGTCGTGCCCGAGCCGGCGACCTGGGCGATGTTCATCACCGGCTTCGGGCTGGTCGGCGGGCTGCTTCGCCGTCGGCGGGCGAGCGGGCGCGTGACCTTCGCCTGATCGACGTGCGTCCAATCGTCCGGGGGCGGCGCCGGATGGTGGCGCC
>JBKBUL010000096.1:0-2911 GCA_046290045.1 Sphingomonadaceae bacterium | reverse complement strand
GGCGGCCGCCGCAAGCAGCGGCGCGGGCGCCGGCGTTCCGGCCAGCCCCGCTCGGCCGAAGGCGGTGAGGAAGGCCGCGTTGACGAGGAGGTAGAGGGCGGTGACGAGGCCGAGGCCCAGCAGCAGGGCGCGAACGAGCCCGCGCCCGCCGTCGCGCACCTCGGCCGAGAGATAGGCCGCCTCGTTCCAGCCGCCATAGGCGAGCATGATGAAGACGAGCGCGAGGCCGACCGGCAGGGTAGCCGGCGGCCCGGCCGGCGCGACCGAGCCGGCACCCTGCGCCCCGAGCGCGATAGCGGCCGCAACCACAGCCGCAATCGCCAGCAGCTGGAGGGCGACGAACAGCAACTGGCCGCGCCGCCCGGCCTCGAGGCTGACGAGGTTCCAGGCGGTGACGGCGATGACGGCCAGCGCCGCCCAGACGCCCGAGGCCGGGCCGGCGGGCCAGAGGCCGGCGAGATGATCGCCGGCGACAAAGGCAACCGTTGCAATCGCACCCGTCTGCATGATGGCGATCCGCGCCCAGACGAACAGCGCCGAAAGCCGTTCGCCGAAGGCGAGCCGGAGGAAATGATATTCGCCGCCGATCGAGGGAAAGCGGCTGGCCAGCTCGGCCCAGGTCAGCGCGCCCATGAGCGCCGCAAGCCCGCCGAGCAGCCACAGGCCGAGCGCCGCCGCCGGGCTCTGGGTGGCGGCGGCGACATCGGCGGGCACCCGGAAGATTCCAGCGCCGACGACGATCCCGACGATGACGAGCGCGACATCGCGCGCCGAGAGGCGGCGGAGCGGCGCGACCGCCTCGGGCCCCGGTGCGGGCCGCACCGCTTCAGCCGGCGCTGCGGATCCGGGTCGCGACCCAGCCGCGGCCGACGATCTGGTCGCCGCGGATTTCGCCTTCGAGCGCCTGGCCGTTGGCCCGCGTCAACTCGACCTGCGTGCCCCGGACCTTGCCGTCGCGGATCGGCTGCCCTCTGGCGATCAGCAGGTTCTGATACTGCTGGCCGAACTCGATCATGAAGCGGTCATGGCCGACCTCGAACGCCCAGCGGCCGGCGATGTTGGCGGGAACGATCCAGAAGTAGCCGGTCGCGTCGTCGGTGGTGATCGTCCGCTCCGGTTCCCAGTCCCCCATGGAGAAGGCGTGGCTGACGATGCGCGTGCCGGGCTTCATCTTGAGCAGGGTGTCGCGCAGCCGCAGGTTGAGGCTGGGCAGCAGGTAGAGGGTGACGACCGTTGCCTCGGAGAAGTCCGACTTGAAGATGTCGCCTTCGAGGAAGGTGACCTTGTTCGCGACTCCGGCGCGATTGGCATTGCGGCGGGCGAGCGCCACCATCTCGGGATTGTATTCGATGCCCATGGCCCGCGCGCCGAAGTCGCGGGCGGCGGCGATCGCGATCTTCCCGTCGCCCGAGCCCAGATCGACGACGAAATCGCCGGGCTTCACCTCGGCGACGGTGAGCATCGCCTTGACGAGGCTGTCGGGCGTGGGGACCCAGATCACATCCTTGCCAGCCTGGCCGATCTCGGGGCGGAACTTGTCGTCGCCGTAGCGCGAGTCCGGATCCTGCAGGAGGGTGATGCGGGGCGCCACGAGATCCGGCAGCGGCTGCGGCAGGATGGGCCCGGCCAGCGGATCGGGCGCGTGCGGCGTCGAGTTCAGCATCTTCACCTGCGCCAGCGCGGGCGTGGCCGCCAGCAGGCCGGCGGCGAGCAGGATCGGGAATCGCATGTGTGTCTCCATGGCGGACGGGCCTGTCTGTGGCATGAACCGCGGACCCTGTCAGCGCCCCGGGCCTCAGCGCCGCGCCGCCATTTGGCGTCAGCGACGCCAGGCCGCGTAGATGGCAGTCGGCAGGAGGAGGCCGCGGGCTTCCTCGCGAAGCGTCATCTCGCCGGCCTCGACCCGGCCGGGCAGATGCGCGGCGAGCGCGGCCACGAGATTGCCGAGCGCATGCGCGGACAGGCGGACGGCATAGGTGGTGAGGATGAGGAAGCGGCTGCCCGGATCGAGAAGCGCCATGCAGTCGCTGAGCAGGGGCGGGAGATCGGCGCCAAGCTCCCACACCTCGCCCTCGGGTCCGCGGCCATATTTGGGCGGGTCGAGAAGGATCGCATCGTAGCGGCGGCCACGCCGCCCCTCGCGCGCGACGAAGCGTCGCGCATCCTCGACGATCCAGCGGATCGGCCGGTCGGCGAGACCGGACAGGCGGGCATTGGCGCGCGCCTGCTCGACCGCCTTCCTCGACGCATCGACATGGACGACCCGCGCGCCGGCCTTGGCGGCAACCAGGCTGGCGACGCCGGTGTAGCCGAACAGGTTCAGCACCTCCGCGCCCTCGGGAAGGGCGGCGAGCTCGGCCCAGTGCGGCGCCATGTCGGGGAAGAAGCCCAGATGCCGGAAGGGGGTGCACGTCGCATGGAGGCGCACGCCGGCCTGCTCGATCGGCCACTGGCCGGGCAGGTGCGGCCCGAGCTGCCAGCGGCCGCCGCCGTCCTCGTCGCGGCCGCCGACGAACTCGCCGTCGGCTGCCCAGTCGGAATGGGCGGGCCCCCAGAGCGCCTGCGGCTCGGGGCGGATGAAGCGCCAGGGGCCGCAGCGCTCGAGCTTGCGGCCATCGCCGCTGTCGAGGAGGGCGAAGTCGGGCGTCGGCTCGGCCACCAGCGTGCGGAGCAGCGGCGGCCCCTCTGGAGGCATCAGGCCGCGAGCTTCTCGGCGCCGGGGCCGACAGCGGCAAGCGCCGGCGCGCCCGCGAGCATGGCAGCGCCGGCGGCCCGCACGGCTTCCAGCGGCACGGCCTCGATCGCCGCCAGGATTTCGGCGGGCGGGACGACGCGGCCGAAGGTGAGAAGCGAGCGGCCGAGCCAGTCGGCCTGGCCGGCGCAGCCTTCCAGCCCCATCAGCACGCCGGCG
>JBKBUL010000045.1:0-17241 GCA_046290045.1 Sphingomonadaceae bacterium | reverse complement strand
CGGGTTTTTTGGTGGGTGGGATGATGGGGCGGAGGGGGAGAAGCGATCTCCCGAGCCAGTCGGCCTGGCCGGCGCAGCCTTCCAGCCCCATCAGAACCCCGGCGCGAAGCTGGGCGCGGGCGCGGGCCAGCTCGGCGGGCGACAGGGTCTCGGCGAGGTCGGCAGCGACGGCGCGCGCGAGATCGAGCGCGGCGGCGGCATCCTTTGGGCGGGTGGCGCAGTAGAGGCTGAGCATGCCGCTGTCGGCGTGCGGGGCGTGCGCGGCGCTGACCGAATAGGCGAGGCCGCGCGTCTCGCGAACCTCCTGGAACAGGCGCGAGGAAAGACCGCCGCCGAGCGCGACCGCGAACAGCTGCGCCGCATGGTAGCCGGGATCGGTGGCCGCCGGCCCCTCGAAGCCGAGCGCGACGTGAACCTGCTCGCCGCGCTGGCCCTCGCGCCGCGCGCCGCCCTGCCAGCGCGCCGGCTCGGCGGGCGGGTGGGGGGCTGCCGGCAGATCGCCCAGCAGGGCCTCTGCGCGGGCGACGAGAGCGGCATGCTCGACCTTGCCGGCCGCGACCAGGAACAGGCCGGCGCCGCGATAATGGGTGTCGCGCCAGCGGGCGAGATCGGCGGGCGCGAGGCCGGCGAGGCTGTCGGGTGTGCCGAGGATGGGCCGGCCGAGGCCTTGGGCGGGATAGGCGGTCTCGTGCAGATGGTCGAAGACGAGATCGTCGGGCATGTCGAGCGACTCGCCGATCTCGGACAGGACGACTTCGCGCTCGGACTCGAAATCGGCCGGCGCGAAGCGCGGCTCGCGGATCATCTCGGCAATGAGCGTTGTCGCGAGATCGAGATCCTCGGCCAGCACCCGGGCGTGGAAGCAGGTCGTCTCGCGGCTGGTCCAGGCGTTGAGCACGCCGCCCACATCCTCGATCGCCTCGGCGATCTGGCGGGCGTCGCGACTGAGCGTGCCCTTGAACACCATATGCTCGAAGAGATGGGCGAGGCCATGCTCGCAGGCGCGCTCGTGCCGGGCGCCGACGTCGGCATGCAGCGCGACCGCTGCCGTCGCCTTGCCCGGCATGGCGAGCGAGGCAACCGTCAGGCCATTGGCGAGCCTCGTGATCTCGGGCGTCATGCCGGCGCGTTCCGGATGTAGCGCTTCAGCGCCTCGAGATCGGCGGGCAGGCGCTCGAAGCGTTCGGCGCGGCTGAAGATGTGGGCGACGCGGCGCGGCAGCGGCGGGCGGATTCCCGTGGCGCGCTCGACCGCTTCGGGGAATTTCGCCGGATGCGCGGTGGCCAGCGTGACGATGGGGCCGGCCATGTCGGCGGCGCGGGCGCGCGCGGCGGCAAGGCCGATGGCAGTGTGCGGATCGATGAGCTGGCCGGCCTGCCCCTGTGCCCACTGCATCGCCTGCATCATGGCCGCCTCGTCCACGCGCTGGGCGATGAAGAGCGTCGCAGCCTCGGCCCGCTCGCGCTCGGTGATGGCGAGCCGGCCGGTCGCCTCGAACCCGGCCATGGCGGCCGCGAGCGCGGCGCCATCCCGGCCCTTCAGGTCGAACAGGAGGCGCTCGAAGTTGGAGCTGACCTGGATGTCCATGGAAGGCGTGGCGGTGGGCTGGACGCGGCCCACCGAATAGTCGCCGGCGTTGAGCGCGCGGGCAAGGATGTCGTTGATGTTGGTGGCGACGAGGAGCCTGCCCACGGGCAGGCCCATGCGATGCGCGGCATAGCCGGCGAACACGTCGCCGAAATTGCCCGTCGGCACGGAGAAGGACAGCGTCCGCGCCGGCGCGCCGAGGCGGGCGGCGGCATAGACATAATAGACGATCTGGGCGACGAGGCGGGCCCAGTTGATGCTGTTGACGGCCGACAGCGACTGTTCGGCCCGGAAGGGCGCGTCGTTGAACAGCGCCTTCACCAGCCGCTGGCAATCGTCGAACGAGCCGGCGACCGCGAGATTGTGGACATTGGGGGCGGCAACCGTCGTCATCTGCCGGCGCTGCACGTCGGAGACGCGGCCCTCGGGGTGGAGCATGAAGATGCGGATGCCCGGCCGGCCGGCGACGGCCTCGATGGCGGCCGAGCCGGTGTCGCCCGAGGTGGCGCCGACGATGGTGAGGGTTTCGCCCTCTGGCAGGAAATGGCCGAACAGGCCGCCGAGCAGTTGCAGCGCCACGTCCTTGAAGGCGAGCGTGGGGCCGTGGAACAGCTCCAGCAGCCAGTGCCGCTCGTCGAGCTGGACGAGCGGCGTGACGGCGGCATGGCCGAAGCGGCCATAGGCGGCTTCGAGCAGGGCGCGAAGCTCGGCGGCCGAGAGGCTGCCGGCGACGAAGGGCGCGATCACGGCTTGCGCCGTCTCGATGAAGCTGGCGCCGGCGAGCGCCTCGACATCGGCTTCGGAAAGCCGGGGCCAGGCCTCGGGAAGGTAGAGGCCGCCGTCGCTGGCGAGGCCGGCGAGCGTGACGCTGCGGAAATCGAGCCGGGGGGCCGAGCCCCTGGTGCTGAGATAGTGCATCGTGGCGAGCGGGGTTAGGCCGCGGGCCGGTTGCTGGCAAGCCAGCGGCGCAGCCAGAGGCCGTAGATGACCGCGAGGATCGCGGCGAAGCTGAACCACTGGATGGCATAGCCCAGATGGTTGTTCGGGATGGTCTCGAGGCCCGGCGGGGCGCTGGGCAGGAGCGGCGGGCTGGCGTTGCGATCCACCAGCAGCCAGCGGTCGCCATCCTCCTTCACCAGCCGGCCCTCGAAGCTGGCGGTGCCGCCGGGAATGGCGATCGGGTCTGGCCGGGCGCTCCAGCCGGCGTCGCGCGTGACGGGCGCGGTGCCGGCCCGGCAGGAGACGAGATGGGCATAGCCGGACTGGCCCTCGCGATTGCGGCCGGCCCGCAGCTGGCCTGTGCCGCCCGCGCAGTCGAGCCGGAGCCGGACGAGGCGGAACTGGGCGTCGGGCGGGATCGGGCCGGCCCCGAGATCGGCGAGCGGCAGGGCCTGGTTGCGTCCGAGGTCGGCCAGAACGCCTGCCTTCCACTCGGCACGCTGGAGCTGCCACACGCCGAAGCCGAGGAGGATGGGCAGCGCGACGGCGACGATCAGGGTCGGCACAATGGGAAAGCCCCGGCGGTTTCCCGCCGGGGCCTCTGGCGCCTGGCCGGTTGGCGGCTCAGTGGCCAACCACGGCGGCCCCGAAATTGGATCCCCAGATGTAGATCGAAAGGAACAGGAAGAGCCAGACGACATCGACGAAATGCCAGTACCAGGCTGCGGCCTCGAACCCGAAATGCTGTCGCGGCGTGAAGTCGCCGAGATAGGCGCGGCGCAGGCAGACCATCAGGAAGATGGTGCCGACGATGACGTGGAAGCCGTGGAAGCCCGTCGCCATGAAGAAGGTGGCGCCATAGATGTTGCCCGAGAAGCTGAAGGTCGCGTGGCTATACTCATAGGCCTGGAGCGCGGTGAAGATGAGGCCCAGGATGATGGTGAGCCAGAGGCCCTGCTTCAGCCCCTCCCGGTCGCCGTGGATGAGCGCGTGGTGCGCCCAGGTGATGGTGGTGCCCGAGAGCAGCAGGATGAGGGTGTTGAGAAGCGGATAGACGAAGGGATCGAGCGGCTCGATCCCGACCGGCGGCCACTGGCCGCCGACCGCCTCGGAGGTGGAGGGGAAGAGGGCGGCCGCGAAGAAGGCCCAGAACCAGGCGACGAAGAACATCACCTCGGAGGCGATGAACAGGATCATGCCGTAGCGGTGGTGCAGCTGGACGACCGGCGTGTGATCGCCGCTGTTCGCCTCGGTGCGGACATCCGACCACCAGAAATACATGGTGGCGAGCACCCCGAGCAGGCCGACGCCCGCCACCCACTTGCCCCAGACGGCGTCGTGCCACCAGAAGGCGGCGCCCCCGAGCATGACCATTGCCGAGATGGCGCCGAGCAGGGGCCAGGGGCTGGGGGGGAGGATGTGGAAATCGTGGGTCTTGGCGCCGGCCATGGAATCTCACCTGTTGGGTTGTGGTTGCGCCCTAACGCGCGGCGCGGCGGGGGGCAACCGGCTCATCGCCGGGCCTGGGCCAGGTCGGCCCGGCCAGTCGCGTAGATGCCCGGCGCCCTGGTCGGCTGCGCGACGGGGAAGAAGCTGTAGGAGAGCGTGATCTCGGAGATGTCGCGCGCATCCGGATCGTCAAGGATGGCGGGATCGATGAACCAGACGACCGGCATCTCGACCGTCTGGCCGGGCTCGAGCGTCTGCTCGTTGAAGCAGAAGCACTGGATCTTGTTGAAATATTTGCCGGCGGCGTCGGGCGAGACATTGAAGGTGGCGCTGCCCGTGGTGGCGCTGCCGGCGAGGCTGGTGGCGCGGAAGAAGGCGAGGTTCTGTTCGCCGATCTTCACCTCGACCGGGCCTTCGGCCGGGCCGAAGCGCCAAGGGAGGCCGCCGCGCACATTGCCATCGAAGCGGACGCGGATCGTCCGCCCGCCGAGTTGTGCCACCTGCTCGGCCGAAGGCAGTGCCGCGGCGTCCACCTTCTGCGTGGTGCCGCCGAAACCGGTGACCTGGCAGAAGATGCGGTAGAGCGGCACGGAAGCATAGGCGAGGCCGACCATGCCGGCGGCGACCGCCGCGCCGATGAGGGCGGTGCGGACGAGCCGGGCGCGATCGGGGGCGGTATGCGACCTCATTGCACCATCCGGGACACGGTGATGCCGTAGAAGAGGAGCGCGAAGCCGGCGAGCACGAGGCCGATCACGATGTTGCGCCGACGCCGCCGGGCGAGGAAGGCGGCCTCCTCCTGCGGGTCCCAGGGCATCAGGCGATCCACCTGTCCGCCACGACGGCCGCGAACAGCAGCGCGAGATAGAGGAGCGAGAAGCGGAACAGCCGCTTTTCGGGGGCCATGCCGGCCGGCTCGGTGGTGCGGTTGCGCGCGACGGCCAGCGCAAGGCCCACGAAGAGGACGCTGAGGAGCGCGGCCGGCACGCCATAGACGGGCCCGAGCAGGCCGAGCGCCCAGGGCAGGATGGCGACGACCGCGAGCACCAGGCTGTAGAGCAGGATCTGCCGCCGGGTTTCGGCGAGGCCGTGGGTGACGGGGAGCATGGGGATGCCGGCGCGCGCATAATCCATCCGCACGAACAGCGCGAGCGACCAGAAGTGCGGCGGAGTCCAGGCGAAGACGATGGCGAACAGCAGGAGCGGAAGCGCGGACACGTCGCCGGTGACGGCGGCCCAGCCGACGATCGGCGGAAAGGCGCCGGCCGCCCCACCGATCACGATGTTCTGCGGCGTGCGCGGCTTCAGCCAGATGGTGTAGACGACGGCGTAGAAGAAGATGGAGAAGGCGAGCCAGGCGGCCGCCACCCAGTTGGTGGCAAGCCCCAGGGTCACGACGCTGGCCACCGACAGGATGGTCGCGAAGCCCAGCGCCTCGTCCGGGTTGAGGCGGCCGGCCGGGAGCGGCCGGTTTGCGGTTCGCTTCATCGCCGAATCGAGCTCGGCCTCCCACCACTGGTTGAAGGCGCCCGAGGCGCCGGCGCCCACCGCGATCGACAGGATGGCAACGAAGGCGAGGAAGGGATCGAGCCGGCCGGGCGCGGCGAACAGCCCGCAGGCCGCCGTGAAGACGACCAGCGTCATGACGCGGGGCTTCAGCAGCGCCCAGTAATCGCGGGCGTCCGACAGGGGGAGGGCGCCCGAAGGCGCCCTCCCGTTCGTTTCAGGGGCCGGGCTCGACGCCATCGGCTCAGTGCGCACCCTTCGCGCCCCGGAGATCCGGAATGGTCTCGAACTGGTGGAAGGGCGGCGGGGAGGACAGCGTCCACTCGAGCGTGGTGGCGCCTTCGCCCCAGGGGTTGGCGGCCGCGCGACGGCCTGCCAGCAGCGACCAGGCGACGTTCACGAAGAAGACCGCCATGCCGACCAGCATGATCGCATAGCCCCAGGACGCGATCTCGTTCCAGTAGGCATAGGCTTCCGGATAGTCGGGGATGCGGCGCGGCATGCCCTCCTGCCCGAGGAAGTGCATCGGGAAGAAGAGCACGTTGACGCCCACGAAGAAGATCCAGAAGTGGAGCTTGCCGAGGAACTCGTTGTACTCCCGGCCAAACATCTTGCCGAACCAGTAGTAGAAGCCGGCGAACAGGCCGAAGACGGCGCCGAGGCTCAGCACATAGTGGAAGTGGGCGACGACATAGTAGGTGTCGTGCATGTAGGTGGTGATCCCGCCGTTGGCGAGCACGATCCCGGTGACGCCGCCGACGGTGAACATGAAGATGAAGCCCAGCGCCCAGAGCATCGGGGTCTGGAAGGTCATCTTGCCGCCCCACATGGTGGCGATCCAGGAGAAGATCTTGATGCCGGTGGGAACGGCGATGATCATGGTTGCGGCCGTGAAGTACATCTTGGTGTTCACGCTGAGGCCGACCGTGAACATGTGGTGGGCCCAGACGATGAAGCCGACGAAGCCGATGGCGACCATCGCATAGGCCATGCCGAGATAGCCGAACACCGGCTTGCGCGCGAAGGTGGCGACGATCTGGCTGACGATCCCGAAGGCCGGGAGGATCATGATGTAGACCTCGGGGTGGCCGAAGAACCAGAAGAGATGCTGGTAGAGGATCGGATCACCGCCGCCGGCCGGATCGAAGAAGGTGGTGCCGAAGTTGCGGTCCGTCAGCAGCATGGTGATGGCGCCGGCCAGGACCGGCAGCGACAGCAGCAGCAGGAAGGCGGTGACCAGCACCGACCAGACGAACAGCGGCATCTTGTGCAGCGTCATGCCCGGCGCGCGCATGTTGAAGATGGTGGTGATGAAGTTGATCGCGCCGAGGATCGAGGCCGCGCCCGCCAGGTGCAGCGAGAAGATGGCGAGATCGACCGCCGGCCCGGGATGGCCGGCCGTGGAGAGCGGGGGATAGACCGTCCAGCCCGTGCCGGCGCCGTCGAATCCCGGCGGGCCGGGGACGAACATCGAGGCGCACAGCAGCAGGAAGGCCGTGACCGTCAGCCAGTAGCTGATGTTGTTCATCCGGGGGAAGGCCATGTCGGGCGCGCCGATCATGAGTGGCACGAACCAGTTGCCGAAGCCGCCGATGAGCGCCGGCATCACCATGAAGAAGACCATGATGAGGCCGTGCGCCGTGATGAACACGTTCCACAGGTGGTAGGCGGCGTCGATGTTGCCGGCCGTGAACCAGGGCAGCACCTGCATGCCCGGGCTCGCCAGCTCCCAGCGCATGAAGCCCGAGATGGCCCCGCCGACGATGCCGGCGACGATCGCGAAGATGAGATAGAGGGTGCCGATATCCTTGTGGTTGGTCGAGAAGAACCAGCGCTGCCAGAAGCCGGGCACGTCATGCGCGTGGTCGGCGCCGTGCGGCTCCTCATGGGCCTTCAGCTGGACGGTGTCGGCGGTGGTGGCCATCGGTGAAGATCCTCGGGGTCGAAAGGGTCAGGCAGCCGGCGCGGCTGCAGCCGCGGGCGCTTCGCCGGAGATGACGGGGGCGCCGGCCGGGGTGACGGCTGCGCGCGCCGCCTCGGCTACGGCGGCCGGGGACAGGGCGGGCGCGACGGCGATTCCGGGGCCGGTCGGCTCGATTCCGTCGGCCATCTGCTTCATGCGCACCCAGCGCTTGAAATCCTCCTCGGGGAGCACTTCGACCGCGATCGGCATGAAGCCATGCTTGGTGCCGCACAGCTCCGAGCACTGGCCATAGTAGACGCCGGGGCGATCGACCTTGAACCAGGTCTCATTGATGCGGCCGGGCACGGCATCCATCTTCACCCAGAAGCTGGGCACGGCGAAACTGTGCAGCACGTCGGCCGCGGTGATGAGCAGCTTCACCGTCTTGCCGGCCGGCACCACGAGGCGGTTGTCCACCTCGAGCAGATAGGGCTCGCCGGCGGCGTCGGCCTGTTCCTTGCTGAGTGGCAGCGAATCGAAGCTGATCCCGCCGTAATCGGGATATTCATAGCCCCAGTACCACTGGTAGCCGGTCACCTTGATGGTGAGGTCCGCCTTGGGCGGGCTGTACTGGTTCGCCAGCAGCCGGAAGCTGGGGAAGGCGATGAACAGCAGGATGAGGGCGGGAATGAGGGTCCAGACCACCTCGATGGTGAAATTGTGGGTGGTGGTGCTCGGCGTCTCGACGGCGGCCGAGCGGTAGCGGACGATCACCCAGATCATCAGTGCGAGCACGAACAGCGAGATGACGCCGATGATGGGATTCAGGATCTGCTCCATCATGGCCTTGGCTTCGAGCCCGATGGGCGTGAACTGCTGCTGGATGTTGATGCCCCCGGGGATGGGCTGGCCGATGCCGGGCGTGGGCTTCGTCCGCTCGTAGCCGGCAAGCGCCGCGGCCTGGTCGGCGCTGTGCTGGGCTGCGGCCTCGCGGATGGCGGTCGCGGCGGCGGCGACATCGGCGGGCGCCGGCGGGGCGACCGGAGCAACGGCGGCGGCGGGTGCCGGCGCGGACGTGGCTTCGGCGGGCGCCTGCTGCGCGCCGGCCGTGCCGGCAAGGCCGATCATGACGGCAATCACGGCGCCCTTCAGGCCCAGCGCCAGTCCCTTTGTCATTCCCTGTTCCTTGTGTTCGCAGGAATCATCGATTGCGGCCGGCCATAGCCAAGCCCCTCCGGCCCGACAAGCGCTGCCCCTGTCGCAGGGGCGCTCAGGCGGCGAGGTCGTCGAAGCTTGCCTCGGCCTTGCGCATCTGGGCCAGCACCGCCTTCTGCATGTCCTCGCCCTGGAGCATGGCGGCGTTCCAGGTGGCGACATATTCCAGGCCCTGGTCGATCGTGAGATCGCGGCCGGCGTTCAGCACCTGCTTGATGCCCGTGATCGCCAGCGGGCTCTTGGACGCGATCGTCCGCGCCATCTCGAAGGCAGCCTCCACCGTTTCGGCATGGGTGGGGAGCACGCGATTGAGGAAGCCGTGGGCGCGCGCCTCCTCGGCGAGCCAGCGCCGGCCGGTGTAGGCCAGCTCGCGGATGAGGCCCTGTGGCAGCAGGTGCGGGATTCGCTGCAGCGTGCCGACGTCGGCGACGATGGCGATGTTCACTTCCTGGATGGTGAAGAAGCAGTCGGCCGAGCCGAGGCGGATGTCGCAGGCGGTGATGAAATCGACCCCGCCGCCGATGCAGCCGCCCTGGATGGCGGCGATGACGGGCACGCGGCAGCGATCGACGGCGTTGAACGGCTCCTGCATGTACTTCACGTGACGGCGGAACTGCTCGCGCGCGCGGCCGGGATCGGGGTGGCGCGAGCCGAGCGTGCTTCCGGCCCATTTCAGGTCGAGTCCGGCGGTGAAGTGGCGGCCGGTGGACGAGATGACGACGGCGCGAACGGACGGATCGCGGTCGATCGCGTCGAAGGCTTCCGGGATCTCGCGCCAGAAGGCCTCGTTCATGGTGTTGAGCTCGTCGGGGCGGCAGAGCTCGAGATGGGCCACATGGTCGCGGACGGCGAGGGTGAAGGTGGTGAAGGTCATGGGCAGCCTCCCGGCGGGTGGGTGCCGGGCTTTCCGCGCGACGGGGCCTCGGCTATGCGGGCACTGGCATGACCCGCTTCACCGTCAACGGCAACCCCACAGAATATGAGCTGGCCCCCGACACGCCGCTGTTGTGGGCGCTGCGCGACGCCTCCAACCTGACGGGCACCAAATATGGCTGCGGCGCCGGGCTGTGCGGGGCCTGCACGGTGCAGATCGATGGCGTGGCGCAGCGATCCTGCCAGGTGCGGATCGGCGACATCGAGGGCAGCTTCGTGACGACGATCGAGGGGCTTTCGGACGATCGCTCGCACCCGGTGCAGCGCGCCTGGCTGGAAAAGCAGGTGCCGCAGTGCGGATTCTGCCAGTCGGGCATGATCATGGCGGCCGCCGCCCTCATCCGCGAGAACCCGAACCCGAAGCGCGAGGACATCCGCGCCGCCATCGACAATATCTGCCGCTGCGGCACCTATGTGCGGATCGAATCGGCGATCCTGCGCGCCGCCGAGATCGCGCGCGGCGGCTGAGGCGCGCGTTGCACGAGCCCGCCCGCCCGGCCGCCGGGCAGCTGTTCCGGATCCTGGGCCTGGGCTTCGGGCTCGCGACCGTCGTGGGCGGGGTGATCGGGGCCGGAATCCTGCGCCAGCCGGGCGTGGTGGCGGGCGCCGTGCCCGACCCGGTGCTGATCCTGACGCTGTGGACCGTGGGTGGAATCATGGCGGCGGTCAACGCCTTCACCGTCGTCGAGCTGGGGTCGAGCCTGCCGCGCGCGGGCGGGCCCTATGCGCTTGTGGCGCACGCGCTGGGGCCGCGCGCGGGGGCGACCATCGGCTGGGCCGACTGGTTCAACGGCATGTCGACGCTGGCCTTCCTCGCGGTCGCCTGCGCGGAGTTCCTGCACCGGGCCGGCGTGCTGACCGACAAGCCGCTGGGGGCCATCGCCGTCGCCCTGGTGCTGGCCGCCTTCATCCTGAACTGGTCGGGCGCGCGCACCAACGCCTTCGCCCAGACCCTGTTCTGCGGCCTCAAGGGCGTGGCGCTGTTCGCGATCATGGGTGTCCTGCTGCTCTCGCCGGGGGCGCCGCAGCCGCCGCCCGAGATGCCGGGCGCCGCACTCGGGCTGGCGGCGATCGCGATCGCCATGCGCGCCATCCACAACACCTACACGGGCTACCAGACGCCCATCTATGTCGGCGAGGAGATGCAGGCGCCCGAGCGCAATGTCGCGCGATCGGTGTTCGGCGGGCTGGCGCTGGTGACGGCGCTCTATCTCCTCATCAATTTCGCGCTGCTGCGGATCCTGTCGCCCGCCGAGATGGCGGCCTCGCCGCTTGCCATGGCGGAAGCCGCCGAGCGGGTGCTGGGCGCCAATGGCGCGATCGCGATTGCGCTGTTCGGCGTGCTGTCGGTGGCGGCGAGCGTGAACCTGAGGCTCATGACCCACAGCCGCGGGGCCTTCGCGATGGCGCGCGATCGCGCGCTGCCGGCCCTGGTCTCGAAGGTGAGCGAAAGCGGCGTGCCGCGCCGGGCGCTGCTGCTGACGGCCGCCGGCGCCATCGCGCTGGCGGCGAGCGGCGCCTATCTCGCGATCGTGGCCATCAACGCGCCGCTGCGGATCCTGATCGAGATTTCGCTGATCGCAGCGCTCGTGCAGCTGCGGCGAACCGAGCCCGACCGGCCGCGGCCCTTCCGGATGCCGCTCTACCCGCTGCCCGTCGTGCTCGCGCTGGTCGCCAACAGCGCGCTGCTGGCGGCGATCCTGTGGGAGGATCCGGCGAACAGCCTGTTCGCGCTTGGCGCCGTTGCGCTGGCGGCGGCGTTCGTCTGGTGGCGCCGGCGCTGAGCCCCGAGGCGGCGATCCGGGCGGCGCTCGCCCGCCGCCGGGCCGGGGCGACCATCTGCCCGACCGACGCCGCCCGGCTGATGGGCGCGGACTGGCGAACGCACCTGGCCGTCGTTCACGCCGCGGCGCGGCAGATGGCGGCGGCGGGCGAGGTGCTGCTGACCGAGCGGGGCGTCGGCGTCGCCCGCCCGACAGGCGCCTACCGAATCGGGTGGGCCAGGGACCCGGGCTGAGCCTTGCCCGCCATGCCGTCGCGGAGAGCCATCAGGCCGGCGAGATCGCGCAACCGGACGGCGCGGTAGCCGATGTCGATAAGGCCGAGGGCTTCCAGCTCGCGCAGGGCCTCGATCAGCGTCGTGCGGCCGAGCGCCGCCATGGCGGCGAGATCGGCCTGCGCCACCCGGACTTGCCAGCCATCGGCGAGATCGGCCCCGGCCAGGGTGATGAGGAGTGCTGCCACCCGCTCGACGTTCGACTGGCGGCGGAGCGTCGAGACGATCGACAGCGTCGTCCAGAGGTTGAGCATGGCAAGCCGGGTGACGGCGGCATCGAGACCGGGCGTCCCGGCCGCCAGCGACGCGAGCCGGCGGGGCGGCAGGACGAGCAGCACGCAGTCGCTGCCTGCCGTTGCGCTGACGCTCCTGTCGAGCCCCGGCTGGACTGGCAGGTCGGCGAGAACGAAGCCGGGGGTCGCGATGGCGAACAGGCCCGGGTCGTCCGGGCCCGAGACGATCTCGAGGCGGACATGGCCCTAGGCGATCCCGACAAGCCTGGCCGGCCCGCCCGGCGCATCGTAGATGCGGGCGCCGCGGGCCATCGGCACGAGCGAGGCCGCCGCGAGGACGGCGGACCGAACCGCCGCCGGCTCGCAGGCGAGCCACAGCCCCCCGGCCACAATTCGTTCCGCATCGGCCCTGTTCACGACACGCCCATTGTCCGAACGCGGACAGTCTGCCCAGCTCCGCCCTGCTAGCGCAAGCCCTCCGTGCCCGGTGCGGCAAGCCGCCGGCCGAGCCTGACCAAGGAGGGCAATCGACGTGATGGTTCGACACCTGCTTCTTCCCCTGCTGCTGGCGGCGGCGGCCCCGGTTGCAGCCCAGTCCGCGACGCCGCCCAGGGGGCTGATGGGCCTTGATGCCGAGACGACCCGCATCATCCTCGAAGCCGGTCAGAAGGCGCAATCGGCCGGCTTCGCCGATGCGATCCGCGCCGCGCGGGAGGAGAAGCTGGCCGCGCTGGAACAGGACCCCGTCGACTGGGCGCGGCTGGTCCGCGCCGTCGAGGCCATGCGGTCGCTCGAGACGCTTCGCCTGAACCGGCAGATCGATGCCGAGCTCGAGGCGTTTGCGCGCATGACCACGGCGCAGCGAAAGTCGGTCGCGGCGGCCTCGCGGCGCATGAGCCAGACGATCCTCGAGATGCAGGCGCAGCCGAAGCCATGACCTTCCATCGAGACAGCGCATGGCTGCTCGCCGGCGCGGCCCTGCTGATGCTGGCGGCGAGCCCCGCGGCGGTGGCCCGGCCGGGCCAGTGGGGGGGCTCGGGCGGCAGCTGGCAGGGCGGCACCGGCGATTTCGCCGGGCAGCTGACTTGCCGGTCGGAACGGAACCGCGAGCGCTTCTGTGCCGCCGACGTGCGCGGGCGGGCGATGGTGGTTCAGCAGCAGTCCCGCGCGCCCTGCATCGAGGGTGAGACCTGGCGCGCCGAGACTGACGGCATCCGGGTTCGCAACGGCTGCCAGGCGCGCTTTGCCTATGGCTATGTCGGCGACAGCTGGGGCGGCGGGTTCGGCGGTTCCGGCGGCAGCTGGCAGACGGGGGACACGCACAAGCACCATGACAACACGGGCGCGGTGGTGGCCGGCGGGCTGCTGGCGGCCGGGCTGGTGGCGGCGCTGGTCGCGGCCGGAAAGTCGGGCAAGGCGACGCACAACCATGTCGCCCGGGTGGAGGCGAACTACGGCCTGTTTCCGGCTGGCGCGCGCGACGAGGCACGCGCCTGCCTTGGCGAGGCGGCGCGGCAGGTGGGCGCGACGGGGGGCGATAGCGTCCGTCTCGATCGCGTGGTGCGCTCGACGCAGCAGCCCGGCGGCGGCTGGCGGTTGCAGGCGCAGCTGACCAAGGCCTGGCCGGATCACCGCCAGTCGATGCGGATGGACTGCGTGGCAAGCGGCGGCCGGGTCTCGGCCTTCGACGTCAGCTGAGCCGGTCCGGGCGGCCGGCCCCCGGGGCACGGGTTCAGGGTCGGGCGAGGGAGGAGGCTGGACGACCGGGCGGCCTCCTTCCTCGCATCGACGCAACCCCCGCGCGGCACGCGGGGGCGGTGCGCCATCCCCCGCGCCCTTGGCTCAGGCGTCGAGGATGACCTCGAACCCGCCGTAGATCATGCGCTTGCCATCGAAGGGCATGGCCATGAAGTCCGGCACCGGGTTGTCCGCCATGGCCTTGTGGGCGGCGTCGCGCGTCTCCTTGTCGGGCCAGCTGATCCAGGCGAAGACGACCGTCTCGTCGGCAGCCTTCTTCACGGCCATGGGAAAGCTCGTCAGCACGCCGTCGGGCACATCGTCGCCCCAGCATTCGACGAGGGCAAGCGCGCCGTGGCGGCGGAACCAGTCCACCGTCTTTGCCGCGTGCGCGCGGTAGGCCTCGCGGTTGGCCGTCGGCACCGCCAGCACGAATCCGTCCACATAGGTCATGGCCTGTCTCCTCCGGCAAAAGCCGCTTCCACCGCGGCGATATCGATCTTCACCATTTGCTGCATCGCGGCGAACGCGCGCCCGGCCGCGGCGCGGTCGGGGCTTGCGAACATCTCGGGCAGGCGGCGCGGCACGATCTGCCACGAGACCCCGAAGCGATCGGTGATCCAGCCGCAGGCGACCTCGGCACCGCCATCGGCGCCGAGCGCCGCCCACAGCCGGTCCGTCTCCCTCTGGCTGTCGGTCAGCACGCTGATCGAGGCGGCGTGCGACGGCGGTGGCGCGCCGCCGGCGTTCAGGATCATCATCGGCGCGCCGGCCAGCCGGAACTCGATGATGAGCGGGGTGCCGTCATCCTGCGCGACAACCCCTTCAATGGCGCTGTCCGGCAGCAGCGAAGTCCAGAAGCGCGCGGCTTCCTCCCCTGTTCCCGGGAGCCAGAAGCAGGTGCGCACGGGCGCGGACAGGAGGGTCATGCGCGGTCTCCCGCATGCGTGGCCGCGACGTAGGCGGCATAGCTGTCGAGGATCGCCTGCCAGCCGTGGCGCTGCAGCTCGCGCGGGTTCGTTGCCTCGGGGTCGAAAATGGTCATGACGCGGGTGCCCCCGGCCTCGGGCACGAAGATCGTGCGCGCCCGGCGGCCGTCGCCGAGGCGCAGCGTGACCGCACGTGGTTCGTCCACCTCCTCGTAGATGCCTTGATAGTCGAATCCGAAGGAGCCGTCGCGCGCCTCCATCCGGGCGACATGCTGCCCGCCGACCCTGAGATCGACGGTGGCCGAGGGGCAGTGCCAGTCGGGCGAGGCCTGGTTCCACTGCATAATGGCCTCGGGCGAGGTGAAGGCCGCCCAGGCGACGTCGGGCCCGACAGGCACCCGGGCCGAGATCTCGATCGCTTCGGTCATGGATTGTCTCCCCGACGGTGCACGAGGCCATGCCTGACGCGCCGCCTCGATGGGCGCGCGCTCATGGCCGGCCTCCCATCGCGTCGGCAACCGCCTTGTCGGCTGCGGCCTGGAGTTCTGCGCCCTCGACCGCGCGGATGGTATGCGCCAGTGTCCAGTGGTGGCCGAAGGGATCCTCGATGGCGCCGAAGCGATCCCCCCAGAAGGTGTCGTGCGCGGCCTGCACCACGCGCGCGCCGGCGGCTTCGGCGCGCGCGATGGCGGCGTCCGCATCGTCCACGATCAGGTGCATCGAGACCGGCGAGCCGCCCAGCGACTTCGGCGTGTGGCCGCCCCATTCCGGGAAATGATCGATGAGCATCACGGTCGCGCCGTTGATCCGCACGCAGGCGTGCATCAGCCGGCCATCGGGCGTGGGCAGGCGCACCATCTCCTCGGCCCCGAACGCCGACTTGTAGAAGTCGATCGCGGCGGCCGCGTCATCGACCACGAGGTGCGGCGAGATCGGGCTCATCACCGGGCTGTCCGTCATGCGACTGGCTCCTCCGCTTGGCGCCCCAGGATGAGGGCGAGATAGTGTCTGAGATGGGTGAGGCTCTCGACCGCGGGCGCGATCGAGCCGGCCGCCTTGGCGAGGATGAAGGCGCCCTGCAGCACGGCCTGCGTGTGGAGCGCCACGCCCCGGGGATCGAGCGGGCTGCCGGCGGCGGCGAGCGCGGCGGCGAGATCCGGCTCGAGCCCGCCGGCCTGGCGGGCGATGCCGGCGAAGGCCGCCGCGCGGATGTCGGGCGAGGTCTCATAGGCTTCCTGCACCAGCGTGCCGAGCAGGCAGGTGCATTGCGAGAGATCGTCGGAGAGGCGCGAGAGGCGGAAATCGACATAGCCGAGCACGCGATCGGCCGGGTCGGGCAGGGCCAGAAAGGGGGCGTCCTCGAACCAGCGAGCGGCCATGTCGGTGAAATGTTCGGCGGCGGCGACCGCCAGCCGTTCCTTCGAGGCGAAGTGATGGAAAAAGGCCCCTTTCGTGACGCCGGCTGCGCGGCAGATCTCGTCCACCGAGGTCGCTGCATAGCCATTCCTGCGGATGAGCGTGATGGCGGCGGCCAGCAGCCGCTGGCGGGCGGGCTGCTCGTCGGGGAAGGGGGCGGCCGACATGGGATGATTATACCGACCGGTTGGTATGTCAGCAAGCCGCTTGGCATTCACGCGCATGTGCGGTTCGGTTTTCACGCTGGCCGGTCTCCCGGGCCCTGCCGCCCGGCGCCGCGAGACTGGCGCATGCGGGGCTGTGGATCGAGGGCGCGACCCATGCCGGTTTCAGCGGTGGCTCACTCCGGCGGAACTTCAGGCCCGACCCGCACCCGACCAGCCTCGTTGCGGCCGCGAGCCTCGCCTTCCTCGAGGCCAACCTCGGACGCGGAACGGGCCGCCCCGACCTTGGGGGCGGCCCGCGCGATGCTGAAGCCGGGCGACCGGCTCGTGCAGAAATGAGGCTCAGGCGCGCGCGGCGGCGATCCGGCGGCGGCGGGCGGCGAAGCCCAGGAGGCCGAAGCCGGCGATCATGAGCGCCCAGGTGGCCGGCTCAGGGATGCCGGGGGTGCCGGGGCCGACGCGCAGGCTGACCGCGATGTCCCCGAAATTGTCGCCCTGGTTGATGTCCCAGTACCAGAGGTTGAGCGTGCCCGTGCCCCAGGCCGGGCCGGAGAAGCTGGTGCCGAGCTTCTGATAGACCCCGCCGATCTCGCCCACGAGGCTGCCATAGTGGTAGGACTTGCCGAAGAGGGTGAGCAGGCCGAAGTCGGCCCCGATCTGCGTGCCGACCGGCTGGCCTGAATCGTCGCTGGCCGTGGCGAAGCGGACTCCGTTCAGGCCGTTCGCGTCGCTGAAGCGCGGGAGCGCACCCGCCGACCAGAGATCGTCGGTGCTGGCCGAGACCGTGAGAAGGTCGCCGGCCGTGACGCTGACGGTCGCGAGACCGACGCCGCCGCCGGTCGAATGGTCGAAGGCCTTGACGACATAGGTGGCGGCGGACGCCGAAGTGGCGGCGCCGAGCAGCAGCAACGATCCCGCAATGAACGTCCTGATCATGATTCCTCACCTCGAGAAGTCGCTCAATTCAGGCCAAGCAAGTTTCGTGCCAATGATGCGAGCGCTTTGGCGACAGGCAGTTACCGAGAGGAAACAGGCGGCATCTGTCAAGTCTGCCGACACTTGCTTGCTCGTCCGCGCTGGTGCCATCCCGTCGCCTGGCCCCCGTCAGATGTCAGCGAAGCAGTGGGTTTCGGCGCGCGCGCCAGGGTGGGTGACGGCGCCCAGATGCGCTGGG
>JBKBUL010000044.1:0-17399 GCA_046290045.1 Sphingomonadaceae bacterium | reverse complement strand
ACGCTTCATCCGACAACCAGAACAACGAACGCGACATTCCCAACAGCCTCCTGCTTCAGCGGAGACCCCCTGAATCAATGTGCGCCCAGATTTTCAAGAGGCTCATCGGGTTTTGACCCTACAACTAGCACCGGCCACACTCGGCCCTTGGTTATGAGACCCCAGCGGCGTTCGCCGCTGAACTGAACAAGCAATGGCCTGCTCCGCTGCGCCCTTCGGGCTCCGCTCCACAGGCCATTGCTTCCACCGCGCCCATGCGCAACAATAACCGCCCGACTCTAATCCCCGATGGATGAAATCAGGGGGTCAGGTCATCAGTCCCCATGGCGCGAACGAACGGCGGGAAACCCCCACTAGCCGCCATTCAGACTGGCTCTACATCTGATCTATCTCTGGAAGGTCGAGGGCGCGCAGCATTCTCACTGCGACTGGACTCATATCGGCAGCTACAAACATCGGCAGCCGCGCATTTCGCCGTCCAGCTGCTTCCGTAGTGCTTCGGTGCGCACATGCAATGTAGATTCGCGAAAATTCGTTGATTGCCAAACCACTGAAAAAGCGCTATTAAATTGGCGCACCCGAGAGGATTCGAACCTCTGGCCTCTGCCTTCGGAGGGCAACGCTCTATCCAGCTGAGCTACGGGTGCGGTGCGCGCGCTGGTGCGCCAGCCGCTGCTTCAAGTCAAGGCTGGCGGGGCTCAGACGATCTCCAGCGCGAGGCCGGGCCCAAGCCGCGGAAGCAGCACCTCGAAGGCCGCGCGCTCGATCGCGACGCAGCCCTCGGTCGGCCCGAAATCCGGCTGGGCCACGTGCCAGAAGATGGCGCTGCCGTGGCCGGGCACCGGCGGATCGTCATTGTGGCCCAGGATGATGATGAGGTCATAGGCGCCATCCGCGCGCCACAGCCGTTCCGCGCTGCCTGTATGGGGGTGGGTGACGGGCCGGTTGTAGGCCGGGTCGGCCGGATCGTCGCTCCAGCCATCAGCCTCCCTCAACCAGCGCCATGGCAGGCCTGTTCGCGGGGGCGAGACCCGGTCTGGGCGGAGCAGAAGGCCCCGCAAGGGCCAGCGTCCGAGGGGCGTGGCGCCATCGCCTTCGCGCTTGGCGTCGGCCGCAACCGCGCCCGATCGCCCGATGGCGCAGCGCATCGTCTGGCCGAAGGCGGTCAGCGTGCGCGCCCGGCTGTCGACAATGATCCCGCTCACAGCCGGTGGCGTTGCCGGTCGCGCTTGGTCGCGAGATAGCGTTCGTTGTGCGGATTGGCGCCGAACTGGTGCGGCACCAGTTCGGTGAGGGCGATCCCGGCGGCCGCCAACGCTTCGGCCTTGGCGGGATTGTTGCTGAGCAGCCGCACGCGCGACACGCCCAGCAGCCGGAGCATGGCGGCCCCCAGGTCGAAGTCGCGCTCATCCTCGGCGAAGCCCAGGCGCAGGTTCGCGTCCACCGTGTCGAAGCCTTGGTCCTGAAGGGCATAGGCGCGCAACTTGTTGAGGAGGCCGATCCCCCTGCCCTCCTGCTGGAGGTAGAGGAGGATTCCCCCCGCTTCCGCCAGCCGCGCCACCGCGGCGCGAAGCTGCGGGCCGCAATCGCACTTCAGGCTGCCCAGCACATCCCCCGTCAGGCAGGCGCTGTGCAGCCGGACCAGCGGCTCGGGGCCGGGATTGCCGAACAGCAGCGCAAGATGCTCGGGGCCGCCGTCGGAAGGCCGAAAGGCGACGACCCGGGCATCGGGCGCGCCGTCGAGCGGCAAGGCGGCGCGGGTGACGATCGACAGTCGCGTCGCTCGCCGCCAGGCGAGAACCGCCCCCGCCTCGACCCGGATACGCTCGCCCGCCTCGCCCTTCGCAGGCGCGGCGAACAGCGCCGGCAGCAGCCCCGCCCGCTTGGCGAGCGCGAGGCCCGCCCGGGCGGCGGTGCCGGATTCGCCTGGCGGGCGCGTCGGAAACGGCCCCTTCAGAGGCATCTCGAGATCACGCGCCGGGTCGGCCGCCGCCAGGCTTGCGACAAGGTCGAGCCAGGGCATTCGGGTGACGACCACCACGTCACCGCCGGCCGCGTCGCGCTGGTTCAGGATGTTGAGGGTTGCCGCACGCTCGGGCGTCAGCAGCAGGTCGGCCGTGCCGCCGGCCTCGAGCTGCCCGAGCCGCTCGACCGTCGCCAGTTCGGCCGCCAGCACGTCGATCGCCGTTTCGCCAACGACGATCCGCACGATCTCGCCGCGCCTCAGGTCATCGACGGCGCGCGCGAGGGTCAGGTCGGAGGCGGGATCGCTCACAGGTCGAATTCGGCGATCAGCGGCACATGGTCGGACGGGCGCTGCCAGCCGCGCGCCGGCACCAGCGTCTCGACCTCGCCGGCGGCCCCGGCAATCGCGGGCGAGCACCAGACATGGTCGAGCCGCCGCCCCCGGTTGGAGGCGGCCCAGTCGCTCGCCCGGTAGCTCCACCAGGTGAACAGCGGCTCGGGCCGGGGCACGCTGCGACGGCCGAGATCGACCCAGCCATGGCTCGCCTCGAGCGCGGCCAGGGCCTCGACCTCGATTGGCGTGTGGCTGACGACATCGAGCAGCGCCTTGTGGTTCCAGACATCCTCAGGATGCGGCGCGATGTTGAAATCGCCGAGCAGGATGGCCGGTTCACGAAGACCGCCCGACCAGTCCGTCATGCGGGCGAGGAAGTCGAGCTTCTGGCCGAACTTCGGATTGAGGGCGCGATCCGGAATGTCGCCACCGGCCGGCACATAGACATTGTGCAGCATGATTCCGCCCGGCAGCTCGACGGCCACATGCCTCGCCTCGCCATTGGCCTGCCAGTCGTGACGTGCGACTTCGGCGAGCGGGATGCGCGACAGGATGGCGACGCCATGGTGCATCCGCTGGCCCGCCAGCACCTGGTGGCGGAAGCCCATCGCGGCCAGCTCGCGCGCGGGGAAGCTGTTGTCGTCGCACTTGGTCTCCTGCAGGCACAGGATGTCGATCGCCCGATCGTCGAGCAGCTGGCTGACGAGGTGCAGGCGGGCGCGGATGCTGTTGATGTTCCAGCTTGCGATGCGGAGGGCCATGACGGCGCCCGGATAGGCTTCCAGCCGTTCGAGGTCACGCCCTTTCGGCACGCCACCCAGGGGCCGCGCCCACCACGCACCGGCCCTAAAACGAGTCGGCCCCCGCTCCGGGGGCATGGAGCGGGGGCCTTTTCATGCGTTCGTCACGCAAGCGGCGCGCCAGTCAGCCGGGCAACAGGGGGCAAATCCCGACCTTCAGCCTCGCCACGGTTCAGACCTTAGCAAGGCGTACCTTGCCGGCACCTGAACATCATGATTGTTCGCCCGATCCGACAAATTGTCAACGGAAACGCGACCGGATCGGCGCCAGCGCGTGAAAAGCCACGTGAACAAGGCCCTTGGCCGCCTGCGTGGTCAACCCGTCTTGCCCGGGGGGCGATTGCGCGGGCGCGGATCGCGGAAGCGGAAGTTCGACTCGGCCACGTCCACATTCATCCGGACGTTCGCAAGCTCCACCGTGGTGACTCCGTTCTGCGCATCGATGACCCGCCAGCCTGTCAGCCTCAGGCCACCGGGAGCCGCCGGATCCGGCGCCAGGAAGAAGACCATCCGGCCGAGTTCGGGCCGTTTCGGATCCACCGCCTCCACCGCGACCTCACGCGGGCGCGGCGCGGCCTCGGCCGGAAGCACGCGGGCGATTCGCGAGAGATCTGCCTTCGGATCGAGCAGCACCCCGAGCGCCGTCTGCCGGATCGGCCACTGCGACACCTGGGCAACGCTATAGTCGACGAAGCTGAGCCGCGTGCCGTCGGCGACGACGAGAATGGGCGAGTCCTGGCCATAGTCGAAGCGGATGCGCCCGGGCCGCTTCAGCACCATCGTGCCCCGGCGAACCTGCCCGTTGCCGGCCGTCTGGGTGAAATCCGCCGCCATCGACCGCGTGGCGACGAGCGCTCGCTCGACGTCGGCGAGGCTGGGCTGGGCGACGACCGGCGCCGCGACAAGAAAGGCAAGCAGGCCCAGAAGGATGCGCATGGCGGCCTTGTTCCGGTCAGGCCGTGAACCGGGCTTGAATGTCGCCGATCGCACGCGGCAGCGCCGCGAAATGGTCGATCACATGGTCGGCGCCGAGGGAGTCGACCGGCTCGGTCGAATAGCCGAAGCCGACCAGCACGAGCGGCACGGCTGCGGCCTGCGCCGTCTCGGCGTCAGTTCGGCTGTCCCCCACGAACAGGGCCCTGTGGCCGCCGGCCTCTGCAACCGTGTCGATGAGGTGCCGCGGGTCGGGCTTGCGCCAGGGCCGCGAATCGGCCCCGAGCAGGGCCTGGAAGCGCCCCGTCCAGCCCAGCGCCTCGATCAGCTGGCGGGCCAGCGCCTCGGGCTTGTTGGTGCAGATCGCCAGCCGGAAGCCTTCGCCGGCCAGGCCGTCAAGCACGGGTTCGACACCCTCGAACGGCCGGCTGTGAACGGCGATGTTGGCGCCGTAATGCGCGAGGAAGGGCCCGACTCCGGCCTCGACCAGGTCCGCCGTCATCACGCCGGTTGCCGCAAGGCCATGCGCCAGCAGCCTGCGTGCCCCCTGCCCGACCATGGCACGGACCGAGCCGGGGGGCACCGGCGGCCGGCCAAGCGCGCCGAGCGCATGGTTGAGGCTGGCCGCCAGATCGCCCGCCGTGTCGACAAGCGTTCCGTCGAGGTCGAAGACGATGGTGTCGAGCAGGCCGGCCATGGCCGGTCCCTAGCCGGCGCGACCGGCCGTCGCCAGCCAGCTTTTCTCGGCTGCGTGCCTGTGGCAGAGCCGGCGCATGGCCCTGCCCCTGCCGCCCGTCGCCGCCGTGATCCTCGCTGCCGGCAAGGGAACCCGAATGAAGTCGGCCCGCCACAAGGTGCTGCACCCGATCGGCGGGCGGCCGATGCTGCTCCACCTGATGGCCCAGCTCGAGACGCTCGAGCCGGCCCGGACGGTGGTCGTCGTGGGCGACCGGGCCGAGCAGGTCGAGGCCGCGCTGGCGACAAGCGGCGCAAGTCTCGCGATCCAGTCACCGCAGCTCGGGACGGGCCATGCCGTGCAGCAGGCCCAAGCCGCATTGGCCGGGTTCGAAGGCATCGTGCTCATCCTGTTCGCCGACGTGCCGCTGCTGACGGCGGACACCATGCGTCGCCTCGTCGAGGCGGTGGCATCGCCGGCAGGGCCGGCGATCGCCGTGCTGGGATTCCGCCCCGCCGAGCCGGGGGCCTATGGGCGGATCTTTGCGCGCGCCGGTGGCGAAATCACCCGCATGGTCGAGGCGCGCGATGCGACGCCCGAGGAGCTTGCCCAGCCGCTCTGCAATTCCGGGCTGATGGCGGTGCGCGCTGCGCACCTCTTTCCGCTGCTGGCCCGCGTTCGCAACGAGAATGCAGCGGGCGAATATTATCTGCCCGACATCGTGATGCTGGCCGCCGAGGCGGGCCTTTCCTCGGTCGTGCTGGAAGGCAGCGCGGACGAAGTGATCGGGGTCAACAGCCGGGCCGAGCTTGCGGCTGCCGAAGCCCTGTTCCAGGCCCGCCGCCGAGCCGAGCTGATGGCGGCCGGGGTGGGAATGGTCGTCCCCGAGACGGTTTTCCTGGCGCACGACACGGCGATCGGCGTGGATGCCATCGTCGAGCCCTTCGTCGTCTTCGGCCCCGGAGTCCGCGTGGCGCCAGGCGCCCGGATCCGCAGCCACAGCCATCTTGAAGGTTGCGAGGTGGGCGAAGGCTGCGAGGTCGGGCCTTTCGCCCGCCTGCGGCCGGGAACGGTTCTCGCAGCCGGTGCCCGGGTGGGCAATTTCGTCGAGACCAAGCAGGCGGTGCTGGGCGCGGGCGCCAAGGCCAATCACCTCACCTATCTCGGGGATGTCTCGGTTGGAGACGGGGCCAACATCGGCGCTGGCACCATCACCTGCAACTATGACGGCTTCGCCAAGCACCGCACAGAAATCGGCGCCGGCGCCTTCATCGGCTCCAACTCGGCGCTGGTCGCCCCGGTGCACATCGGCCCGGGCGCGATCGTCGGCGCGGGCAGCACCATCACCGCCGATGTCGAGCCCGAGGCGCTGGCGCTGGCACGGGGTGCACAGGCGGTGAAACCCGGCTGGGCCACGCGATTCCGAGCCGCCATGCGGGCCAGAAAGGCCAGCCCCGACAGCAAGGACGAGCGTTAATCATGTGTGGAATCATCGGCATCCTGGGCCGCGGCGATGTCGCGCCCGAGCTTCTGGCCGGCCTCCGGCGGCTCGAGTATCGCGGCTATGATTCGGCCGGCATCTGCACGCTCGTCGATGGCGAACTGCAGCGGCGACGGGCGGAGGGCAAGCTCGGCAATCTCGCTGCCCGGTTGGAGGCGCAGCCACTCCCCGGATCCTCAGGGATTGCGCATACCCGCTGGGCGACGCATGGCGCCCCGACGGAGGACAATGCCCACCCCCACATCGTCGGCGACGTCGCCGTCGTCCACAATGGCATCATCGAGAACTTTCGGCCGCTTCGCGAGGAGCTGGAAGCGGAAGGCCGATGCTTCCTCTCCGAGACGGACACCGAGGTCGTCGGCCATCTGGTCGCGCGCGAGCTGGAACGCGGCGCGTCGCCCGAACAGGCCGTCGCCGCCGTCCTGCCGCGGCTGCAGGGCGCCTTTGCGCTCGCGCTCCTGTTCCGCTCGGACCCCGACCTCCTCATCGGGGCGCGCCTCGGCGCACCGCTGACCGTCGGCTATGGCGAGGGGGAGAATTATCTCGGATCGGATGCCCTGGCGCTCGCCGGCCTCACCCAGAAGATCGCCTATCTCGAGGAGGGCGACTGGGTCGTCGTCCGCCGCGAGCGCGTGCAGGTGTTCGATCGCGACAATCGCCCCGTCGAGCGGCCGGTCGTCGCCTCGGGCGTGTCGGCGGCGCTGACGGAGAAGGGCAATTACCGGCACTTCATGCTGAAGGAGATCCACGAGCAGCCGCTCGTGGTCGCCCAGACGCTGCAATCCTATCTGAAGCCGCTGGCCGGCGAAGTGGCGCTGCCGGTGCCGGATTTCGACATCGCGTCCGTCCGCCGCGTGCAGATCGTCGCCTGCGGCACCAGCTACTATGCCGGGCTGGTCGCCAGCTACTGGATCGAGCAGTTCGCCCGCATTCCCGTGGAAACGGATTTCGCCTCGGAGTTCCGCTATCGCGAACCCGTGCTCGAGCCGGGCGGGCTTGCCCTCTTCATCTCGCAGTCGGGCGAGACGGCCGACACGCTCGCCGCGCTCCGGCACGCCCGCGCCGAGGGGCAGAAGATCGCCGCCGTCGTCAACGTGCCGACAAGCTCGATGGCGCGGGAGGCCGACCTGCTGCTGCCGACCCATGCCGGCACCGAGATCGGGGTCGCCTCGACCAAGGCGTTCACCTGCCAGCTGGCCGTGCTGGCGGCGCTGGCTGCCAACCTTGCCCGCGCGCGTGGCCGGATCGACGCCGCGAAGGAGCGCATGATCGTCGAGCATCTGGCCGAGGCGCCGGCCGCGCTCAACCTCGCGCTCGGGCAGGAAGCGGCGGTCAGGGCGATCGCGCCGCTGGTCGCGCCGGCGCGCGACGTGCTTTACCTCGGCCGCGGGCCGGATTTCCCCATGGCGCTCGAAGGGGCGCTCAAGCTCAAGGAAATCAGCTACATCCATGCCGAGGGCTATGCCGCGGGCGAGATGAAGCACGGGCCCATCGCCCTCATCGACGAGGATGTGCCCGTCATCGTGCTCGCCCCTTCCGGGCCCCTGTTCGAGAAGACCGTCTCCAACATGCAGGAGGTGCGCGCGCGCGGCGGCCGGGTGATCCTGATCTCCGACGCGGACGGGATCGCGGCCGCTGGCCCGGGCCTCGCGGCTTCGATCGAGATGCCGAAGGTGCACCCCCTCATCGCCCCCATCGTCTATGCCGTGCCGGTGCAGCTTCTCGCCTATCATGTGGCGGTGCTGAAGGGCACAGACGTCGATCAGCCGCGCAACCTCGCAAAGTCGGTCACGGTGGAATAGCCGAACAGTGTGATCGGCAGGCTCTGCTGGCGGCGGCCTGCCCGTCGCGCTACGGGCCGGCCCATGAGCGAGGAGTTCGACTATTTCGTGATCGGCGCCGGCTCGGGCGGCGTGCGATCCGCGCGGATTGCGGCCGGCCATGGCGCAAGGGTGGGAATCGCCGAGGAACATCGGGTCGGCGGCACCTGCGTCATCCGCGGCTGCGTGCCCAAGAAGCTGCTCGTCATCGGCGCGCATTTCGCCGAGGATCTGGCCGATGCCGAGCGCTTCGGCTGGACGGTTGCCGACCGCCGCTTCGACTGGCCGACGCTTCGCGACAATGTGCTGGCCGACGTGGACCGGCTCAACGGCATCTACCAGTCGACGCTCGACACGCACGGCGTCGAGACCTTCCATGCCCGCGCGACGCTGACCGGTCCGAACGAGATCGATGTCGGCGGGCGGCGCATCCGCGCGCGGCACGTGCTGATCGCAACCGGCGCGCGCCCGCTGGTGCCCGATCTCGCCGGCGCCGAGCTCGGGATCACGTCGAACGAAGTGTTCCACCTCGAGCGCCTGCCGCAGCGGGCGCTGATCGTGGGCGGCGGCTATATTGCCAACGAGTTCGCCGGCATCTTCAACGAGCTGGGCGTCGAGGTCACGCTGGCCGTCCGGTCCGACACGCTGCTGCGTGGCTGGGATCGAAGCCTCGCCGACCGGCTGCTCGCCATCTCGATCGAGAAGGGGATCGAGGTCCGGCTGAACGCCCGGCCCGAGCGGCTCGAACGGCTGGACGATGGCGCGATCTCAGTCGGGTTCGCGGACGGCCGCCGGCTGGAGACCGACCTCCTGCTCTGGGCGATCGGGCGGGTTCCCAACAGCCAGGGCCTCGGCCTCGAGGCGCTCGGAATCGAGCTCGCCGCCAATGGCGCCATTCCGGTCGATGCCGCCAGCCACACCAAGCTTCCCTGGCTGCATGCGGTGGGCGACGTGACCGACCGGCTGCAGCTGACGCCGATCGCCATCCGCGAGGGCCATGCGCTCGCCGACGCGCTGTTCGGCGGCAAGCCCTGGACGGTTGACCATGAGACTGTTCCATCGGCCGTGTTCAGCCATCCGCCGCTCGCCAGCGTCGGCCTCACCGAAGCCGAGGCCCGCAACCGGCTGGGCCAGGTCCGCGTGTTCACCTCGGACTTCCGGCCGATGAAGCATGTGCTCGCCGGCCGGAACGAGCGGGCGCTCTACAAGCTGGTGGTCGATGGCGCGAGCGACCGGCTTGTCGGCGCGCACCTCATCGGGCCGGATGCGCCCGAGATTTTGCAGGCGCTCGCGGTTGCGGTAAAGGCCGGGCTCACCAAGGCGCAGCTGGACGAGACCGTCGCCCTGCACCCGACGATGGCGGAAGAACTGGTACTGATGCGATGACCAAGGCGTGGACCCCCGACAGCTGGCGCAAGGCCGAGGCCCGGCAGATGCCGGCCTGGCCGGACGCCACCCATGCCGCTGCGGTGGAAGCCGAGATGCGGAGCTATCCGCCGCTCGTGTTCGCGGGCGAGGCCCGGGCGCTCAAGGCGCGGCTGGCCGACGTCGTCGCGGGCCGCGCCTTCCTGCTGCAGGGCGGGGACTGCGCCGAGAGTTTTGCCGAGTTTCACCCCAACAACATCCGCGACACCTTCCGGGTGCTGCTGCAGATGGCCGTCACGCTTACCTTCGCAAGCCACATGCCGGTGGTGAAGGTGGGGCGGATGGCCGGCCAGTTCGCCAAGCCCCGCTCGGCCGCCACCGAGGAACAGGGCGGCGTCTCGCTGCCGTCCTACCGCGGCGACATCGTGAACGACATCGCCTTCGAGGAAGCCGGCCGGGTGCCGGATCCGGAACGGCAGAAGCGGGCCTATATGCAGGCGGCTGCCACCCTGAACCTGCTGCGCGCCTTTGCGACCGGCGGCTATGCGAACCTCCACCAGGTCCACAAGTGGACGCTCGACTTCGTCGCCCGCTCGCCCTGGGCCGAACGCTATGCCGAGATCGCCGGCCGCATCGGCGAGGCGCTCGCCTTCATGGAGGCCTGCGGCATCTCGCCCGAGACGGTGCCGCAGCTGCAGGGCACCGAATTCTACACCAGCCACGAGGCGCTGCTGCTGGGCTATGAGGAAGCCATGACCCGGCAGGACAGCCTGACGGGGGACTGGGTGGACACCTCCGCCCACATGCTCTGGATCGGGGATCGCACCCGCTTCGAGGGCTCGGCGCATGTCGAGTTCCTGCGCGGCGTGATGAACCCCATCGGCCTGAAGTGCGGGCCGAGTCTCAAGCCCGACGAGCTGCTTCGCCTCATCGACCGCCTCAACCCGGCGAACGAGCCGGGCCGCCTCACCCTCATCACCCGCTTCGGCCATGACCAGGTGGAAAGCCACCTGCCCGCCCTGGTGCGCGCCGTGAAGCGCGAGGGCCGCCATGTCGTCTGGTCGTGCGACCCGATGCACGGCAACACCATCAAGTCGGCGAGCGGCTACAAGACGAGGCCCTTCGACCGCATCCTCTCCGAGGTGCGCGCGAGCTTTGCCGTGCACCGGGCCGAGGGCACGCATGCCGGCGGCATCCACATCGAGATGACAGGCCAGAACGTCACCGAATGCACCGGCGGGGCGATTGCCGTCACCGACGAGGCGCTGGCCGACCGCTATCACACCCATTGCGACCCGCGGCTCAACGCCGGCCAGTCGCTGGAGCTCGCCTTCCTGCTGGCCGAGGAGCTGGCCGAGGCGCGGCGGGTGCGCACTGCGGCGGCCGCCTGATCAGCCGATCTGCCGCCGCGCCCAGGCCGAGAAGGCATCGACCGCGATCACCGCGATGGCCAGCAGGCCGAGGATCGCGCCGACGACGTGCCAGTTCGACCAGTCGACGGCGAGCTTCAGATCATGCCCGATGCCGCCGGCGCCCACGATTCCCAGAACCGATGCGGCCCGGACATTATATTCCAGCATGAACAGCAGTGCGCCCGCGAGCGCCGGCAGCGCGACCGGCCAGACGGCATGGACGAAGCGCTGCGCGCCCGAGGCCCCCAGTTCGGCGAGCGCGCCCGCCGCCGATGTCTCGGCGCCCTCCAGCGCCTCGTAGAAGAATTTGGTGAGATAGCCGACCGAATAGGCGATGAGGCCGAGCACGCCCGCCATGGCCCCCAGCCCGACGGCGGCCACGAACAGCAGCGCCCAGACGATCGATGGCACCGAACGCCAGATGTTGAGGAAGGCCCGGACCGGCCAGCCGATGAAAGGCGGCACCAGGTTTCGCGCCGCCAGCACGGCGAGCGGCAGGGCGAGGATGGCTGCGAACAGCGTGCCGAGCACCGCCATGCGAAGCGTATCGAGGAGCGAGCGGCCAAGATCGGCCCAGGGGATGTCCGCCCACTGGTTCCCCGTGGGCACCAGCCGTGCGAGAAAGCGGATGGCCTCGCGAAAGGCGCCGTCGGCCGCGCCCGGCGAGGCCTGCATCACCCCCCAGGAGGCCGCCACCGCAAGGGCCACGAGAGCCAGGAAGGTGGCCGACGGCGGCAGCCGCGTCCCGGACGCCATAGGCTCGACCGGGGCGACGGGTGGCGGGCCGCCCGCGCCCATGGCCTCCACCACATGTCCGGCCTGCAATCGCACGATCCGGTCGGCATGGGCCTCGGCCAGCGCGACATCGTGCAGCACCGACACCAAAGTCAGCCCGCGCTCGCGGCGCAGCTCATCGAGAAGCGCCAGGATGGCGGCGGCATTGGCGGGATCGAGGCTGGCGACCGGCTCGTCGGCAAGCAGGATGTCGGGGTCCTGCATGAGCGCGCGCGCGATCGCCACGCGCTGCGCTTCCCCGCCCGACAGCGTTCGCACCGGCGCATGCAGCCGATGGCCGAGGCCGACCCGGCGCAGCAGCGCCTCGGCCCGCGCCCGCTCGGCCGCCGGAAACCGGAGCGACCGGGCGAAGGAGACCCGACCGAGCGCGCCGTGCAGCACATTGGCCAGCGCCGAGGCGCGCGGCACGAGCCTCAGATCCTGATGAATGCGCGCGACCCGGCCTGACAGCTCCACCCGGCCAGCCGTCGGCGCCAGCTGGCCGGCCAGCACGGCAACAAGGCTCGACTTGCCGCTGCCCGACGGCCCGATCAGCGCGACATGGCATCCCGACGGCACCTCGAGATCGACCCCGGCCAGCGCGCGGACGGGCCCGCGCGCCGTCGGGTAGGCAAGCTCGAGCGCGCGCGCCCGAATGGCAAGCGGCGCGGCTATCGGACCAGCCCCTGGATCGGCAGCCCCGTGCGCTCGATGGCTCGCGCGGTTGCCGCCACATGGGCATTTTCGTTGACCACGCGCAGGCCCGAGGCGCCATAGACGTCCGACAGCAGCGCGGGGCTGGTGCGCGCAAGATCAAGGAGGGCTGCCTGCACGGCGCGCGCCTCGGCCGGCGAAAGCCCGGCCGAGACGGCCACACAATGGGTTGGAACGCCCGGCGTGCGGGCGAGGATGCGAAGCTCCTTCTGGCGATCCTCGGGCAGATAGACCGACCGTTTCGGCCCCTCGACCGTATAATCGGAGACGGCGCAGACATCGCCGCGGCCGGCCAGCACCTGCTCCAGCGCCTGGGTATAGCCGCCGGCATAGGCGACCGACCGGAAGGCCGCCTCGGGCGGCTGCTTCGGCTTCAGCATGCCTTCGCGGATCATCCGGTCATAGGGAAAGACGAAGCCCGAGGTGGAGGTGTTGGAGGTGAACACCATGCGCTGCTGCCGCGCGGTGCGCTTCAGATCGGCGAAGGTCCGCAAGGGGCTGTCGGCCTTCACCACGAACACGCTGTCATAATCGGTCCGCTGCCGCCCCGTCGTGTCGGTGCGGACCTCGGCGAGGATCAGCTTCGCCCCCCCGTCGCGCCGGGCCAGCAGGAATGGAAGCGACGACAGCCAGGCGACATCGGCGCGCCGCGAGACGAGCGCCTGAACTGTCGCCGCATAGGCAAGCGGGACGAGCACCTGCACCTCCCGGCCGAGGCTCCTGGTCAGCGCGGCCGCCACATCGTCGGCGGCGTTGCGGATCGCCGCCGGATCCTTCTGGGGCTGGAAGGCGAACACCAGTGGCCGCTTGGCGGCCTGGGCGAGAACGGGCGCCGTGGCCAGCGCGGCCGTCGCGCCCAGGAACGCGCGGCGAGAGAGAGGGAGGAGCATGGAATGACGACCTTTCTTGCGAACAAGTCGCAACTATCGCCCTTCGCTGCCTCGCGCAAGGGCACGCCCCGCCATGGCATTTGTCGAAGTCACGTTGCGGCTCCGGAACAGACTGCGTATAACCACTCCGCAAAACTGACCGGGAGAAGCCCGTGAACGCGCCTGTCGATCCCGCCACCCTCTACCCGGCCGACCTTCGGCCCCGCACATTCGAGGACTTCGCCCATGTGCCGGGCCCGCTGCCGGCGCGTTCGCGCACCTGGCGGACAATCAAGTTCCTGGCGGACCCGCGCAAGGCCATCAATGAGCTGGCCGCAACCTATGGCCCGATCTTCCGCCGGCAGGATCATTTCGGCTGGGGCGTGACGCTGCTCGGCCCCGAAGCGAACGAGCTGGTGCTGTTCAACAAGGACCGCATCTTCTCCTCCAAGCTCGGCTGGGATCCGGTGCTGGAACTCGTTTTCCCCAACGGCCTGATGATGATGGATTTCGATCATCATCGCATGCACCGGAAGACGCTGTCGGTCGCCTTCAAGCCGGCGCCGATGAAGGCCTATCTCACCGGCCTGAACGAGGGGATTGCGCGCAACATCGCCGCCTGGCCGGCCGACAGGCCCATGAAATTCTACCCGGCGATCAAGCAGCTCACGCTCGATCTCGCCGCCGGCTCCTTCCTCGGGCTCCCCTGGGGGCCGGAAGCCCAGCGGATCAACCGGGCGTTCACCGACATGGTGCTGGCCTCGATCGCCATCGTTCGAAAGCCGCTTCCCTTCACCCAGATGCGGCGCGGCGTGAAGGGCCGCGACTATCTCAGCCGCTATTTCGCGGCCGAGATCCCCAATCGCCGCGGCCGCGAGGGCGACGACTTCTTCACACAATTCTGCAACGCGACCGACGAGAATGGCAATCTGCTGACAGAGCAGGAAATCATCGACCACATGAATTTCCTGATGATGGCAGCCCATGACACGCTGACATCGTCGATCACCAGCCTCGTCTATTATCTTGGCAAACATCCCGACTGGCAGGAGAAGCTGCGCGAGGAAGTGGATGGCGTGCGCACCCGGCATGGCGACAGCCTGCCCTTCGACGCGCTCGGCGAGCTGGAGCTGGTCGAGATGGCCTTCAAGGAAGCGCTGCGCCTCATTCCGCCGGTGCCGATGATCCCGCGCCGGGCGATCCGGGATTTCGAGTTCATGGGCTACCGGATCCCGGCCGGCGCCGGCGTGGGGGTGAACCCCATGTACACCCACATGATGCCCGAGCACTGGCCCGACCCCGAGCGGTTCGATCCGCTGCGCTTCACGACGCAGATGTCGGCCAACCGGCACAAATATGCCTGGGTGCCCTTCGGCGGCGGCGCGCACATGTGCCTCGGCCTCCACTTCGCCTACATGCAGGCCAAGGCCTTCTTCTTCCGGCTGCTGTCGGATCGCCGGATCGTCCTGCCGGAAGGCTATGAGGGCGACTTCCGCATGGTGCCGATCCCGCGCCCGAAGGATGGGCTGCCCGTCACCCTGCCGCGGCGGTGAGAAAGCTTTTCGTCGGGCTGGCGGCGCTCGCCGGCCTGCTGCTGCTCGCCTTCCTGCTGCTCCGCACGCCGGACGTACCATGGGACGAGCTTCGGGCCGACTATGCCTCGCCCGCCTCGCAGTTCATCGAGCTGGCGCCGGGCTTCAGGGTGCATGTGCGCGACGAGGGCCCGCGCGAGGCCCCCGTGCTGCTGCTGGTGCATGGCTCCAACGCCTCGCTCCACAGCTGGGAGCTGTGGGTCGCGCGGCTTTCCGACCGGTTCCGGATCGTCAGCCTCGACCTTCAGGGCCATGGGCTGACCGGGCCTGCCCCGGATGGTTGCTACACGCCCGACTGCATGGCCACCACGATCGAGGCCGTGCGCGCGAAGCTGGGGATCGAGCGGCTTGCGATTGCCGGCAACAGCATGGGCGGGAATGTCGCGCTCAGCTATGCCCTCGCCCATCCGGAGCGGGTGACGCACCTCATTCTCGTCGACTCGAGCGGCGCGCCCGTGAAGGCTGACCGGCCGGCCCCGCTGGGTTTCCGCATCGCGCGAATGCCGGTCGTTCGCGATATCGCCGCCCATGTGACGCCCCGCTCGGTGATCGAGCGGACGCTCGACCAGTCGGTCAGCGTGAAGGCTGTCGCGACCGAGGCAGCCGTCGATCGCTACTGGCGGCTGCTGCGCGCGCCGGGCAACCGCGAGGCGACGATGGCGCGCTTTTCGCAAGCCGTTCCCCAGCGCACGGCCGCGGACCTCGCACCGCTGCGGGGCAAACTCGTGCTGATCCTCTGGGGCGAGGAGGATGCGCTGATCCCGGTCGCGGCCGCGCTCTGGTTCAAGGCTGCGCTTCCGGGCGCGCGCCTCGTCTCCTACCCCGGGATCGGGCATCTGCCGCAGGAGGAAGCGCCCGACCGCACCGCGGCCGACGTCGCCGCCTTCCTCGCTCAGCCGCCCGAATAGGCTGCCAGCCGCTCGCGGGCGAAGGCATCGACCCGGCCCTCGCCGATCGCGTCGCGCAGGCCCGCCATCAGCTGCTGATAGTGCCAGAGGTTGTGCTCGGTCAGCAGCATCGGCCCCAGCATCTCCCCGGCCCGGAACAGATGGTGGAGATAGGCTCGCGTGTAGCGCGCGCACACGGGGCAGGGGCAGTCGGAGTCGATGGGGCCCTGGTCCTCGGCGAAGCGGGCGTTGCGCAGGTTGAGGGGCCCAAGCGTCGTGAAGGCCTGCGCCGTCCGGCCCGAGCGGGTGGGCAGAACGCAGTCGAACATGTCCACCCCGCGAAGCACCGCCCCGATGATGTCGTCGGGCTTTCCCACCCCCATCAGGTAACGGGGCCGGTCGGCGGGCAGCATCTCCGGCGCCTCGTCGAGCACCCCGAACATCGCCGCCTGCCCCTCGCCCACCGCCAGCCCGCCGATCGCATAGCCCTCGAATCCGATCTCGAGCAGGCGCTCGGCCGACTCCCGCCGAAGGTCGGGAAAGAGGCTGCCTTGCTGGATCCCGAACAGCGCCGGGCCGGGGTCCGCCAGGAAGGCGTCGCGCGATCGCTTCGCCCAGCGCATGGACAGGCGCATCGAGCGCGCGGCCTCGGCATGATCGACGCCGGCACGCGTGCACTCGTCGAAGGCCATGATGATGTCGGCGCCGAGCAGCCGCTGGATCGCGATCGAGCGCTCCGGCGTCACGACATGCCTCGAGCCGTCGAGGTGCGACTGGAAGCTCACCCCTTCCTCGCTCACCTTCACGAGATTGCCGAGGCTCATGACCTGGAACCCACCGGAGTCGGTCAGGATCGGGTGCGGCCAGTTCATGAAGCGGTGCAGCCCGCCCAGCCGCGCCACCCGCTCGGCGCCGGGGCGGAGCATCAGGTGATAGGTGTTGCCCAGGATGATGTCGGCCCCGGCCGCGCGCACGGCTTCCGGGTGCATGCCCTTGACTGTCGCCGCCGTGCCGACGGGCATGAAGGCCGGGGTGCGGATGGTGCCGCGCGCCAGGTGGATTTCGCCGACCCGCGCCCGGCCGTCGGTGGCGACGCGAGTGAAGGCGAACTCAGCCATGGGGGAGAAGCAGCGAACTGTCCCCGTAGCTGTAGAAGCGATAGCCTTCGGCGATCGCATGGGCGTAAGCCGAGCGCATGGTCTCGAGGCCCATCAGCGCTGAGACGAGCATGAAAAGGGTCGATTTCGGCAGGTGGAAATTGGTCATGAGGCCATCGATCGCCCGGAACCGATAGCCGGGCGTGATGAAGATGTCGGTCGTGCCCTCGAACGGCTCCAGGCCCGAGGCTTCGAGCAGCCGCAGCGACGTGGTGCCCACCGCGATGATCCGCCGCCCCTCGCCGCGCGCCGCCTTCAGCCGGGCCGAGACCTCGGCCGGCACCCGCCCCCATTCGGCGTGCATGCGGTGGTCCGCGACCCGCTCGGCCTTGACGGGCAGGAAGGTGCCCGCCCCCACGTGCAGCGTGACCGTCTCGCGCACGATACCCGCCGCGTCCAGCGCGTCGAGCAACTCAGGCGTGAAGTGGAGCCCCGCGGTCGGCGCGGCGACCGCGCCATCGGTCGTCGCATAGACCGTCTGGTAATCCACCCGGTCGCGCGCGTCGATCAGGCGGGCGAACGTAATGTGGGGGGGCAGCGGTACGGTGCTGAAGGGCTCGAGCGATAAATCAAGCGGGTTCCCGTTTTCTAACCGCCACC
>JBKBUL010000043.1:0-17513 GCA_046290045.1 Sphingomonadaceae bacterium | reverse complement strand
CCGGCGAAGGGGCGGACGCCGCCACCGTCTCGATCATCGTCAAGACGCTGCTTCTCTACACGATCATGATCACCGGCTCGATCTGGGAGAAGGTCGTGTTCGGCCAGTGGCTGTTCGCCGAGCCCTTCTGGTGGGAGGATCTCGTCTCCTTCCTCGTGCTTGCCCTTCACACCCTTTATCTGGCCGCGCTGCTGTTCGATTGGTGGGGCACGCGCGAGCGGATGTGGATCGCGCTCGTCGCCTACGCCGTCTATGCCGTGAACGCGACGCAGTTCCTGCTGAAGCTTCGCGCCGCGCGGCGCCAGGAAGCGGCCGAGGGTGAGGCCATTCCAACGGCCGCGGGAATCGCGGCATGAGCCTCGCCGGCGCCGCGACGAGCGCAGCGCCGCCCATCCTGCGCGAGCGGGGCCAGCGCGAGGTGTTCTGCGGCCTGACCGGGATCGTCTGGCTGCACCGCAAGATCCAGGACGCCTTCTTCCTCGTGGTCGGCTCGCGCACCTGCGCCCACCTCCTCCAGTCGGCAGCCGGCGTGATGCTGTTCGCCGAGCCGCGCTTTGCGACCGCCATCATCGAGGAGCGCGATCTGGCCGGCCTTGCCGACGCCAATGCCGAGCTCGACCATGTGGTCGAGCGGCTGCTGGCGCGCCGCCCCAACATAAGGATGCTGTTCCTCGTCGGCTCCTGCCCGTCGGAGGTGATCAAGCTCGATCTTGCCAAGGCCGCCGAGCGGCTGTCGGCCCGGCACCGGCCCGATGTCGCGGTGCTCAACTATTCCGGCTCGGGAATCGAGACGAGCTTTACCCAGGGCGAGGATGCCTGCCTCGCCGCGCTGGTCCCCCAGCTCCCCGCCACCGCCGACAGGACGCCGGCGCTGATGGTGGCGGGCACGCTGCCCGACATCGTCGAGGACCAGTTCCAGCGGCTGTTCGCCGAGCTTGGAATCGGGCCCGTCCATTTCCTGCCCAGCAGGCGGGCAACGGCCCTGCCGCCCGTCGGGCCCGGCACCCGGCTGCTGCTGGCCCAGCCGTTCCTCGGCGAGACGGCCCGCGCGCTCGAGGCGCGCGGCGCACAGCGGATCGAGGCCCTCTTCCCCTTCGGCGCGGAGGGCACGCACGACTGGTTCGCGGCCGCCGCGCGCGCCTTCGGAATCGACGGGATGCGGGTTCGCAGCGTTCTGGCGCCGGGGCGCGAGCGGGCGAAGCGTGCGCTCGAGCGACATCGCGCGATGCTGGAGGGCAAGCGCATCTTCTTCCTGCCCGACAGCCAGCTCGAGATCCCGCTGGCGCGCTTCCTCGCGCAGGAACTGGGCATGGTGCCGCTGGAAGTCGGCACGCCCTACCTGCACCGCCAGCATCTCGCGCGCGAGCTGGACGCCCTGCCGGCGGACGTGACCCTCTCGGAAGGGCAGGATGTCGACCGCCAGCTCGACCGGGTGCGCGCGGCACGGCCCGACCTCACCGTCTGCGGCCTGGGTCTCGCCAATCCGCTGGAGGCCGAGGGGCTCGCCACCAAATGGTCGATCGAGCTGGTCTTCTCGCCCGTCCACGGCTTCGACCAGGCGGGCGACCTTGCCGAACTCTTTGCCCGGCCGCTGCGCCGGCGCGACCGGCTGAAGGTGTAGGGCGATGCAGCTGACGCTCTGGACCTATGAGGGGCCGCCGCATGTGGGAGCGATGCGGGTGGCGACCGCGATGCGCGGTGTCCATTATGTGCTGCACGCGCCGCAGGGCGATACCTACGCCGACCTTCTGTTCACGATGATCGAGCGGCGCGGGGAGCGCCCGCCCGTCACCTACACCACCTTCGAGGCGCGCGATCTCGGCAAGGATACGGCCGAGCTGTTCCAGACGGCCCTGAAGGACGCCTATGCCCGCTTCCAGCCGCAGGCGCTGCTGGTGGGTGCGAGCTGCACGGCGGAACTCATCCAGGACGATCCCGCCGGCCTTGCCGCGACCGCCGGCCTGCCCGTGCCCGTCGTGCCGCTGGAGCTGCCGAGCTACCAGCGCAAGGAGCATTGGGGCGCAGCCGAGACCTTCCATGCGCTCGTTCGCGCGCTGGCCCGGCGCGATGCGGCCCCGCCTGCGCGCGAGGGCCGGCGGCCGCGGGCCAACATCCTGGGGCCGACGGCGCTGGGCTTCCGGCATCGCGACGATCTCGTCGAGGTGAAGATCCTGATGTCCGCGCTTGGGGTCGATGTGCATGTGGTGGCGCCGCTGGGCGCCACGCCGGCAGATCTCGCCCGCCTCGGCGAAGCGGACTTCAACATCTGCCTCTATCCCGAGATCGGCGACACGGCGGCCCGCTTCCTCGAGCGGCAGTTCCGCCAGCCGGTGGTGCGGACCGTGCCGATCGGCTTCGGCGCGACCCAGGATTTCATCCGCGAGGTGGCAAGCGTTGCCGGAGTCGATCCTGCACCGGCGCTTTCGCTGGGCAGCCGCCTGCCCTGGTGGAGCCGGTCGGTCGACAGCAATTATCTGACCGGCAAGCGCGTCTTCATCTTCGGCGATGCGACGCACGCGGTTGCAGCCGCGCGCGTGGCCCGCGACGAGCTTGGCTTCGAGGTCTGCGGGCTTGGCTGCTACAATCGCGAGTTCGCGCGTGAGCTGCGCGCGGCGGCGGCCGACCATGGGGTCGAGCCGCTCATCACCGACGACTATCTCGAGGTGGAGGCCGCCATTGCCGCCGCCCAGCCGGAGCTGGTGCTGGGCACCCAGATGGAGCGGATGATCGCCAAGAAGCTGAAGCTGCCCGCGGCCGTCATCTCGGCGCCCGTCCATGTGCAGGACTTTCCGGCCCGCCACTCGCCGCAGATGGGCTTCGAGGGCGCCAATGTCCTGTTCGACAGCTGGGTCCATCCCCTGGTGATGGGCCTCGAGGAGCATCTGCTAACGATGTTCCGCGACGATTTCGAGTTCCACGATGCGGCCGGCCCCTCGCACCTGGGTGCCGGGCATGGTGCGGCGGCGCCGGCGCCGGAGATGCCGACGGCAGACGGGGAGTTGTGGACGGACGAGGCCGAGCGCGAGCTGCGCAAGATCCCCTTCTTCGTTCGAGGCAAGGCGAAGCGGAACACCGAGAGCTTCGCGCAGGCCCGCGGGATCCGGCCCATCACGCTCGAGACGCTCTACGAGGCGAAGGCGCATCTGTCGAATGGGGGGCGGCCGTGAAGGTCGATCCGCCGGCAGCCGGGGGCGGAACCGGGGCGGGCGCGCGACTCAGGGCCGTCATCGTGACGCTCGACCACCATCTGTCCGGCGCGTTCGAGCGCGCCGAGGCGCGGCTGGCAGCCGACGGGATCAGCATCGGTTTCCATGCTGCGGCCGACTGGGAGGCCAACCCGGCTGCGCTTGAGGTCTGCCGCGCGGACATCGCGCGCGCCGACATCGTAATCGCGACGATGCTGTTCCTCGACGAGCATATCCGCGCCGTTCTGCCGGCGCTCCAGGCACGGCGCGAGGCGTGCGACGCCATGCTGGGGCTCATGTCGGGCAGCGAGATCGTCCGGCTGACGAAGCTTGGCGGCTACCGGATGGACGCGCCGGCGAAAGGGCCGCTCGCGCTCCTGAAGCGGCTGCGCGGCTCCTCCAAATCGGCCGACTCCGGCGCCGGGCAGATGCGGATGCTGCGCCGCCTGCCCAAGCTGCTCCGCTTCATTCCGGGCACGGCGCAGGACGTGCGCGCCTATTTCCTGACGCTGCAATATTGGCTGGCCGGATCCGACGACAATGCGGCCGAGATGGTCCGCGCGCTGGCCGCCCGCTACGCCTCGGGCCCGCGCGAGCCGCTTCGGGCGCGCCTGAAGGCGGCGCCTCCGATCGACTATCCCGAGGTCGGGGTCTATCATCCGCGCCTTGCCGCCAAGTTCGCGCAAGCGGTCGAGGCGCTGCCGAAGCCGGCGGGCGGCGGCAAGGCCGGAACGGTCGGCCTGCTGGTGCTCCGTTCCTACCTGCTGGCGCGCGACACGGCCCATTATGACGGGGTGATCGAGGCGCTGGAGGCGCGGGGCCTCAAGGTGATCCCGGCCTTTGCAAGCGGGCTCGATGCGCGGCCGGCGATCGAGCGCTTCTTCCTGAAGGACGGCAAGCCAACAATCGACGCGCTCGTGTCGCTGACGGGCTTCTCGCTGGTCGGCGGGCCGGCCTACAATGATGCGCGCGCGGCCGAGGAGATGCTCGCCCGGCTCGATCTGCCCTATGTCGCGGCGCATCCGCTGGAGTTCCAGACGCTGGAGCAGTGGAGCGCCGGCGCCCAGGGGCTGCTGCCGCTGGAAGCGACCATGATGGTGGCGCTGCCCGAACTCGATGGGGGCGCGGTGCCGACGGTCTACGGCGGCCGCTCGGACGGGGCCGGGCGGCCCTGCACCGGCTGCGGCCGCGGCTGCACCTTCCCGGCCGGCGGTCTGGTGCGGGCCATGCAGGCCTGCCCCGAGCGCGCCGGGGCGCTGGCGGGGCGGGTGGCGCGGCTGGTGGCGCTCCGGCGCACGCCACGCGCGAACCGCAGGCTTGCCATCGTGCTGTTCGATTTCCCGCCCAACAGCGGCGCAGCCGGCTCGGCCGCCCATCTGTCGGTGTTCCGCTCGCTGTGGAACCTGATGGCTGCGTTGAAGGCGGCGGGCTGGACGGTCGATCTGCCCGAAAGTGCCGAGGCGCTGAAGGCGGCGCTGCTCGAGGGCAATGCGCAGCGCTATGGCGCGGATGCGAACGTCCATCGCCGGGTGCCGGCCGACGAGATCGTCCGCCGCGAACCCTACCTCAAGGAAATCGAGGCCCAATGGGGGCCGGCGCCGGGGCGGGTGAATGCCGATTCGGGCCATGCGCATGTGATGGGCGCCGAGTTCGGCCAGGTCTTCGTGGGCCTGCAGCCGGCCATCGGAGTCGAGGGCGACCCGATGCGCCTCATGTTCGAGGGGCGCTACGCGCCGACGCATGCGATGAGCGCCTTCTATCGCCACATCCGTGAGGATTTCGAGGCCGACGTGCTGCTGCACTTCGGCACCCATGGCGCGCTCGAATTCCTGCCGGGCAAGCAGGCGGGGCTGTCGGCCGGCTGCTGGCCCGACCGGCTGATCGGGGACGTGCCGCATGTCTATCTCTACGCCGCCAACAACCCCTCCGAGGGGCTGCTCGCCAAGCGGCGGACAGGCGCCACGCTCGTCTCCTATCTCACCCCGCCGCTTGCGATGGCGGGGCTTTCGGACCAGCTCGCCGAGCTGAAGGCACTGGCCGGCCAGTGGGCAGCCGCCGAGGACGGGGCGCGTGCCGACCTCGCCGCGCTGATCGCCGAGAAGGCTGCCCTGCTCGACATCGCGGCCGAGCCGCTGGCGACACTGGCCGAGCGGCTCGAGGAGATCGCCCGCGAGCGGATCCCGATCGGCCTCCACGTGGTGGGCGAGGGGCTGTCGGGCGAGGCGCTGGCGGCGATGCTCGATGCAATGCCCCCGGAGCATCGCGAGGCCGCGGCCCCGATGCTGGCCGCCGACAGCGAGATCCCGGCCCTCATTCATGCGCTCGATGGCGGCTATGTGCGGCCGGCGCCGGGTGGCGATGTGGCGCGCAATCCGGACGTGCTGCCCACGGGGCGCAACGTGCACGGCTTCGACCCCTTCGCGCTGCCGACGGCGGCCGCGCTTGCCGAGGGCGCCGACCTTGCCGAGCGGCTGATTGCCCGCCACCGGGCGGATGCGGGCCAGCTGCCGCGTGCGCTCGCCATGGTGCTGTGGGGGACGGACAATCTGAAGAGCGGCGGCGCCCAGCTTGCCCAGGCGCTCGCGCTCGTCGGCGCGCGCCCGCGTCTCGACGGCTATGGCCGGCTGTGCGGGGCCGAGCTCATCCCGCTCGCCGAGCTTGGCCGCCCGCGCATCGATGTGGTCCTGACGCTGTCGGGCATCTTCCGCGACCTGCTGCCGCTGCAGACGCGGATGCTGGCCGAAGCCTGCCTGCTGGCAGCGACGGCCGACGAGCCGGTGGACCGGAACTTCGTCCGCGCCAATACCCTCGAGCATGCCGAGCGGCTGGGGGTCGATCTCGAGACGGCGGCGCTGCGGGTCTTTTCCAACGCGGAAGGCGCCTATGGCGCCAATGTCAACCTGATGATCGACTCCGGCTGCTGGCAGGATCCAGACGAACTTGCCCAGGCCTTCGAGCGGCAGAAGGGCTTTGCCTATGGCGTGAAGGGGGCGCCCGTGCGGCAGGGGGCGGTGATGGCGAGCGCGCTTGCGACCTGCGATCTCGCCTACCAGAACCTCGAATCGGTCGAGCTCGGCGTCACCACCATCGACCAGTATGTCGATACGCTCGGCGGCGTTTCGCGGCTGATCCGCAAAGGCCGGGGCGAGGCAGCGCCCGTCTACATCGGCGATGCGACCCAGGGCGAGGCGAAGGTGCGCCGGCTCGAGGAGCAGGTGGCGCTGGAGGTTCGCACCCGCATGCTGAACCCGGCCTGGTACGAGCCGATGCTGAGCCACGGCGGGGAGGGCGTCCATCAGATCGAGGCCGGGGTTACCGCCGCGCTCGGCTGGTCGGCGACGACCGGCGAGGTCAGCCCCTGGGTGTGGCAGCGCATCTCCGAGACCTATGTGCTGGATCCCGCCATGCGCGAGCGGATGGCCGCGCTGAATCCCAAGGCCTGCGCCCGGGTCGCGAACCGCCTGCTGGAAGCCAGCGACCGCAACTTCTGGCAGCCCGATGCTGCCACGCTCGAAGCCCTGCGCCAGGCGGCCGATTCCATCGAGGATGTGCTCGAGGGTGTCGGCCGGCAGGCCGCCTGAGGAGATGACGATGAGCCTCACGCTCGACCCCCGCGAGGATGGCGAAGGCAGCGTCCAGGTACGGATGGACTCCGTGCCCGACGTGGGAACGGCCAAGGTGTTCGCCGTCTATGGCAAGGGCGGGATCGGCAAGTCGACGACCAGCTCGAACCTGTCGGCGGCCTTTTCGCTCAATGGGCGCAAGGTGCTGCAGATCGGCTGCGACCCCAAGCATGATTCCACCTTCACGCTGACCAAGAAGCTGATGCCGACGGTCATCGACGTGCTGGAGACGGTGAACTTCCACACCGAGGAGCTTCGGCCCGAGGATTATATGTTCGAGGGCTTCAACGGCGTGATGTGCGTGGAGGCCGGCGGCCCGCCCGCAGGCACCGGCTGTGGCGGCTATGTCGTCGGACAGGCAGTCAAGCTGCTGAAGCAGCATCACCTGCTGGAGGATACCGACGTCGTCATCTTCGACGTGCTGGGCGACGTGGTGTGCGGCGGCTTTGCAGCGCCGTTGCAGCATGCGGAGCGGGCCGTGGTGGTGGCGGCCAATGATTTCGACAGCATCTTCGCGATGAACCGCATCGTGGCGGCCATCAAGGCGAAGTCCCGGAACTATGACGTGCGGGTCGCCGGCGTGATCGCCAACCGGTCGGCCGCGACCGACGAGATCGACCGCTTCAACGACGCGATCGGCATGAAGCGGCTGGCGCATTTCCCCGATCTCGACGCCATCCGCCGCTCGCGCCTGAAGAAGTGCACCATCTTCGAAATGCCCGACAGCCCCGAGGTGGATGCCGCGCGCGACGAGTATCTGAGGCTGGCGCGCGCCCTGTGGGACGGCACCGAGGCGCTCGATGTCAGCCCGATGAAGGACCGCGACATCTTCGAGTTCCTGGGGTTCGAGTGATGGCGAGCCTCGCGCCTTCGACGGGTTACGAGGCGGCGCGCGAGCGGCTGCGCACCTATTTCGATTCGACCGCCGTCGAGCAGTGGAAGGCGCTGACCTCGGACGCGCCGGTCAGCCGGGTGCGGGCCACGGTTCGCGCTGGCCGCCAGCAGATGCGCGACCTGCTCCTGTCCTGGCTGCCGGCAGACCTCGCTGGCCGGCGACTGCTCGATGCCGGCTGCGGCACCGGGGCGCTCGCCGTCGAGGCAGCGCGACGGGGGGCGACGGTGGTTGCCGTCGATGTCTCGCCGCAGCTCATTGATGTCGCGCGGGACCGGGCGCCGGCCGATGTCAGCGTGGACTGGCGGGTGGGCGACATGCTGTCGGCGGAGCTCGGCCATTTCGACCATGTCGTCGCGATGGACAGCCTGATCCACTATGAAGCGCCCGATCTCATCGCGGCCGTCGCGGCGCTGCGACGCCGGGTTCGCCACAGCCTTCTCTTCACCTTCGCGCCCTCGACCCCGATGCTCGAGCTGATGCATTCGGTGGGCGGCTTCTTCCCGCGGGGCGACCGCGCGCCGGCGATCGCGCCCATTGCCGAGAAGCGTCTGCGGGCCGCCTTCGGGGGCGGCCGCACCCGGCGGGTGCAGGCGGGCTTCTACACCAGCCAGGCCTTCGAAGTGCTGCCCGACCCGGAGAGAACGGGATGAGCGCCTTCTGGACACGCGTCGCCCCGCGCCTGCTGCCGTTCGCAGATGCGGCGAGCGCCGAGCTGCCGCTCGGCCGGCTGCTGCGCCTGTCGCTGTTCCAGCTGAGCTGCGGGCTGTGCGCCGTCCTGCTGACGGGCACGCTCAACCGGGTGATGATCGTGGAACTGGGTCTGCCGGCCGGCATCGTCGCCCTGATGGTGGCCCTGCCGCTGCTGTTCGCGCCGGCGCGTGCGCTCGTCGGCCACGCGTCCGACCATCACAGGAGCTTCCTCGGCTGGAAGCGCGTGCCCTACATCTGGTTCGGAACCCTGATGCAGTTCGGTGGCCTCGCCATCATGCCGTTCGCGCTGCTGGTGATGACCGGCGGCGGCCAGGGCCCGGCGATCGTCGGCGAGCTTGGGGCCGCGCTCGCCTTCCTGCTGGCCGGTGCAGGCCTCCACATGACGCAGACGGCCGGCCTCGCGCTCGCGACCGATCTGGCGCCCGAGGACAAGCGGCCGCGGGTCGTGGCGCTGCTCTACGTGATGCTGCTCATTGGCATGCTCGTCGCCGCGCTGGTGATCGGCCAGGCGCTGCTCGACTTTTCGCCCACCCGGCTGGTGGGGGTGGTGCAGGGCGCGGCGCTCGCCACCATGCTCCTCAATCTCGTGGCGCTGTGGAAGCAGGAGGCCCGCAACCCGGCAGCCACCCGCCACGACCGGGAGCGGCCGGCGTTCCGTGCGGCCTGGGAGACGCTTCTTGCCGAGCCGGGCACGCGCCGCCTGCTGGTCGCCGTCGGCCTCGGCACGGCCGCGTTCGCCATGCAGGACGTGCTGCTGGAGCCCTATGGCGCCGAGGTTCTGGGCATGGGAGTGGGCGAGACGACCCGGCTGACCGCGCTCTGGGCGCTGGGCACGCTGGCTGCCCTGCTGGTGGCCGCACGGCAGCTGGCCCGCGGGAGCGACCCGCACCGCCTGGCGGCCACCGGCGCGCTTGCCGGCATTCCGGCCTTCGCGGCCGTGATCCTCTCGGCACCGACCGGGCTTGTCGGCCTGCTGGCAGCCGGGATCCTCGGCATCGGGTTCGGCGCCGGCGTCTTCGGGGTCGGCCTGCTGACGGCGGCCATGTCGATCGGCAGCCGCCGGCCGGCGATGGCGGGCCTGGCGCTGGGCGCCTGGGGCGCGGTGCAGGCGAGCGCGGCCGGCCTCGCGCTGATCGCGGCCGGCCTGATCCGCGATGGCGTCGGCGCGCTTGCCGCGCGAGGCGCGCTGGGCCCAGCCATGGCCGGGCCGGACGCCGCCTACACGGTCGTCTGGCATCTCGAGATTGCGCTTCTGTTTGCAACCCTCGTCGCGCTGGGGCCGCTGGTCCGTCGCGCAAATCCTGTTCCGGACGGTGAGGCACGGCCGTTCGGGCTTCGGGAGTTCCCCGCATGAACCCCCTCCACGCCTCGTGCCCGGGAGACGCGCCATGTCACCGGTGATCTTCGGCAACGTCGATGTTGCCATGCTCTGCTTCTACGCCTTCTTCCTCTTCTTCCTCGGCCTCGTGGTCTATCTCAACCGGGAAAGCCGGCGCGAAGGCTATCCGCTCGAGGACGAGATGACGGGACGGGTGGACAGCCCCAAGTGGATCGATACGGGCGCCCCCAAGCAGTTCCTGCTGCCGCACGGCCAGGGCGTCGCCTATGCGCCGCCGCCGGGCCGCGACCCGATCGCCATCAAGGCCCGCAAGGCCTGGGGCGCGCATGGCGCCCCGTGGGTGCCGACGGGCGATCCGCTGGCCGACGGCATCGGTCCGGCGGCCTGGGCCGAGCGCGCGCACCGGCCCGACCTCACCGCGCACGGCCTGCCGCGCATCGTTCCCTTGCGGGTGGAGCATGAGCTGAGCGTGGTGAAGCGCGACGCCGACCCGCGCGGCTTCACCGTGCTGGGCGTCGATGGCAAGGTGGCGGGCACCGTCACCGAGCTGTGGGTGGATCGGGTCGACCGGCTGATCCGCTATCTCGAGACGCGGCTGCCCAGCGGGCGCACCGTGCTGCTGCCCATGAACATGGCGCTGGTGAAGGGCCGAAAGGGGGTCGTGACGACCGACAGCCTCGCCGCGCACCAGTTCGAGGGCGCGCCGGGTGTCGCCAGCCCCGACACCATCACGCTCAACGAGGAGGAGCGGATCATGGCCTATTTCGGCGGCGGCTATCTCTATGCCACGCCGGACCGGGCGGAGCCCCTGATGTGAGCCGCCACGACCCCACCGAAGGTTATGCCAATGAGCCGATCCGGGGCCTGCCAGGCCTGCTCCCGGCGGGCGAGCACATCATCTGGCAGGGCTCGCCCGACTGGAAGCGGCTGGCGCTGACCGCCTTCCACGCCCGCGGCGTCGCCTTCTACTTCGCGCTGCTGGTGGGTTGGGCGCTGCTGTCGGGCGCGAGCCTCGCCGGCGTGCTGGCGACGGCAGGGGCGGGCCTGCTGGCGCTGGCTGTGCTGGCTGGCCTTGCCTATTGGTCGGCCCGGGCCAGCATCTACACGCTGACCAACCGGCGGATCGTGCTGAGGATCGGTGCGGCGCTGCCCACCTGCATCAACGTGCCGCTGAAGATCGTTCGCAACGCCGCCCTGAAGCTGCACGCCGATGGCACGGGCGACATCCCGCTCGAGCTGGGGGGGCGCGAACGGGTGGGCTATGCGATGCTGTGGCCGCATGCCCGGCCCTGGAAATTCGGCGATCCACAGCCGATGCTTCGGGCCGTGCCGGAGGGCGAGGCGGTTGCGGCGCTGATCGCCCGAACGCTTGCCGAGGCCGTACCCGAGGGCCGGCGGCTGGTCGCGGGCGACGCCGAGGCTGGCCCGGCCCTGCGGCCGGTGGGCAAGGTGCAGGCGGCATGAGCGGGCATGCCGAACGCCCCTTCCCGCGCGAGGCGCTCTGGGCGGCTGGCGGGCTCATCGCGCTTGCCGTCGGCGGTGCGGCTGCAGTTCGCGCCGGCCTGCTGCCCCAGGTCGCCGACCCACAGGCGATGCGCGCCGAGGCGGCCATCGCGCCGCTGGCCTCGCGCGATCTCTTTTTCCGGGATCGCGCCGATGGGGCCGTGGTGGTGATGGACGGCCGTGGCGCGATCGTGTCGATCGTCGAGCCGATGTCGGAGCAGGGGTTCGTTCGCGGCGTGATGCGCGGGCTGGCGCGCGAGCGGCGGCTGAAGGGTGTCGAGGCCGATGTGCCCTTCCGATTGCAGCTCTGGGCCGATAATGGCCTGACCCTGACCGATCTCGCGACTGGCCGGCAGATCGAGCTGGGGTCGTTCGGCGCGGCAAACCGGGCGGCCTTCGCGGTCATGCTGCCGCCTGCGGGGAGCGCCAGCCAATGACCCGCCTCAATCCCTTCCGCCGAGACATTCTGGACGTGGGCTGCTTGATCGAGATCAACCACACGCCCGAACGCTTCGGGGCACATCTGCTGCTCGATGGCGACCCCGAGATCCAGCCCGGCGACCGAGTCTGCGTCTATGGCGAGCCCATCGAGGTGACCCCCGGCCGGGACATGACGGTACGCCGCCGCGCCCGGATCGAACGGGCCGGCGCCATCGAGCGGGCCTGGACCCGCCTGCGCGGCCGCTTCGAGATAACCGAACTCTATGAGGTCAGCTTCACGAGCGGGAGGCTCTGATGAACGTGCATGCCCCGATGGCGGTTCCCGCCACCCCGGACGAGACGCTGGAAATGGCACGCGCCAACACCATGCTGTCGCCGCGCTTCTACACCACCGATTACGAGGCGATGGACCGGATAGACGTGTCGTCGGTTCGGCGCGAATGGGATGCGCTGATTGCCGAGATGGAAGGTGACCCCAACAAGCGGCATTTCCGCCGCACCGACGAGTTCGACGGCGTGCTGGAGGGCCTGCCCGAGGATCTGAAGGCCGAGTTCATCGATTTCCTCGTCAGCTCGCTGACGGCCGAATTCTCGGGCTGCATCCTCTATGCCGAGATCGCGCGGCGCGTGAAGAACCCGGACGTGAAGCAGCTGTTCAAGCTGTTGTCGCGCGACGAGAGCCGGCATGCCGGCTTCATCAACCACACGCTGAAGGACGCCGGGATCGGCGTCGATCTCGGCTTCCTGACACGGACCAAGAAATACACCTACTTCAAGCCGAAGTTCATCTTCTATGCCGTCTATCTATCGGAGAAGATTGGCTATTCGCGCTACATCACCATCTTCCGGCACCTCGCGCGCCACCCCGAGTATCGCTTCCACCCGATCTTCAAGTGGTTCGAGGAGTGGTGCAACGACGAGTTCCGTCACGGCGAGGCCTTCGCGCTGCTGATGCGCGCCGACCCCAAGCTGCTGTCGGGCCACAACCGGCTGTGGATCCGCTTCTTCCTGCTGTCGGTCTATGCCACCATGTACGTGCGCGACCACGGCCGGCCGGTGTTCCACAGGGCGCTCGGAATCGACCCGACGGACTATGACTATCGCGTGTTCCGGATCTGCAACGAGATCTCGAAGCAGGTCTTTCCGCTGACGCTCGACATCGATCACCCGGCCTTCCGGGCCGGCATGGAGCGGATCCGGCTCGCGAACGAGGGCATTGCCGAAGCCAGCGCCCGGGGTGGCGTGAGCGGCGCGATCCGCAAGCTCGGCTGGCAATTGCGTGCGGGCCTGGCCTTCGCGCGGCTCTATTTCGTGCCGGCGGTGCCCAACGCGATCCCCGAGACGTCGCGCCTGCAGCCGGCCTGGTAGATGGCGGCGTCCGCTCTCCTGCCCTTCGCGGCGGCCCTGATGGCCTGGTTCTTCGCGACCGGCGCCATCCTGTGGCTCGATCGCCGGCCCGAGGACAGCTGGGGGGCGAGCCTTCTGGGCGCGACCGTGGTGGCCGGCTTCGCCTTCGCGGCCGTGCTGGTGAGCCAGGAGAGCGCGACCCCGCTTGCTGCCTACACGGGCTTCCTGGCGGCGATCCTGCTGTGGGGCTGGCATGAGCTGAGCTTCCTGCTCGGCTTCGTGACGGGCCCCCGGCGTGAGGCCTGCCCGCCCGATGCGCGCGGCTGGCAGCGGTTTCGCCTGGCGACCGCCACCCTCATCCACCACGAGATCGCGATTGCGCTGACGGCGGTGGCACTGCTGGCTGTCAGCTGGGGGCAGCCGACCCAGGTCGCCGCCTGGACCTTCCTGCTGCTGTTCGGGATGCGGCTGTCGACCAAGTTCAACATCTTCCTGGGCGTGCCGCACTTCTCGGACGAGATGCTGCCCGACCATCTCGCCTATCTCCGAAGCTATTTCCGCAATGGCCGCGGCAATCCGCTGCTGGCCGTCTCGACGCTGGTGTCGATCGGGCTGACGATCTCGCTCGGCTGGGCGGCCTTCGCGGCGCCGCCGGACAGCGGGATGGCCGTCCAGCTGAAGCTGCTCGCAAGCCTCGCCTTCCTCGGCGTGGTCGAGCATCTGTTCCTGCTGCTGCCGGTGCGCGACAGCGCGCTGTTCACCTGGTTCCTGCCGGCCAGCGACCGCCGGCCCGCGAGACTGATCGAAGGGGAGTGACGATGGATTATGATGCGCTCTGCGAAGCCCAGCTCGACGGGTTGCGCGAAGCCGGAAACTACCGGGTCTTCGCCGAGCTGGAGCGGCGCCGCGGCCTCTATCCGCACGCGACGCGCCACGCCGGGGGCGGAACGCAGGATGTCACCGTCTGGTGCTCCAACGACTATCTGGGGATGGGCCAGCATCCGAGCGTGATCGCGGCCATGCACGAGGCGCTCGACGCGCAGGGCGCGGGTGCGGGCGGCACGCGCAACATCTCGGGCACGAACCATGCGCATGTGCAGCTCGAGGCGGAACTGGCCGACCTGCACGGCAAGCCGGCCGCCCTGCTGTTCACCTCGGGCTATGTCTCCAACTGGGCGTCGCTCGGCACGCTCGCAGCAAGGCTGCCCAACTGCGTCGTTCTGTCGGACGCGGGCAACCATGCCTCGATGATCGAGGGTATCCGCCACAGCCGGGCCGAGCGGCACGTGTTCCGGCACAACGACCCGGCCGATCTCGACCGGATCCTCTCGACCCTCGATCCGGCGCGACCCAAGCTCGTCGCCTTCGAGAGCGTCTATTCGATGGACGGGGACATCGCGCCGATCGCCGACATCCTCGACGTCTGCGAAGCGCATGGCGCGATGAGCTATCTCGACGAGGTGCACGCCGTCGGGCTCTATGGCCCGCGCGGCGGCGGCATTGCCGAGCGCGAAGGGCTGATGGACCGGGTGACGGTGATCGAGGGCACGCTGGGCAAGGCCTTCGGCGTGGTCGGCGGCTATATCGCGGCTTCGGCCTCGATCGTCGATTTCGTCCGCAGCTTCGCCTCGGGCTTCATCTTCACGACGGCGCTGCCGCCGATGATCGCGGCCGGCGCGCTGGCCAGCGTCCGCCACCTGAAGTCGAGCTCGATCGAACGCGCCCGCCACCAGGAGCGGGTGGCGAAGGTGCGCCGGCGGCTGGAACTGCTGGGCATCCCGATGATGGCGAACGACAGCCACATCATCCCGGTGATGGTGGGGAATGCCCATCATGCGAAGTACATCTCCGACCGGCTGCTGAGCGAACATGGCATCTATGTGCAACCGATCAATTATCCGACCGTGCCAAAAGGAACCGAGCGGCTGCGGATCACGCCCTCGCCCGTGCATGACGATGGGGACATCGACCGGCTGGTGAAGGCCCTGTCGGACATCTGGAGCGAATGCGCGCTGGCCCGGGTGGAGGCGGCCGCCTGACGGGGCGGTTGCCGCGCGCTTGCGTGGCGCCGGCCGCCTGCTAACGCTCTGCCAGCATGGGTTTCGTCTATCCCTTTTCCGCCATCGTTGGCCAGGCGGAGATGCGCCGCGCGCTGTTGATCGCCGCCGTCGATGGCCGGATCGGCGGCGTGATGGTGTTTGGCGACCGCGGGACGGGCAAGTCCACGGCGGTGCGCGCGCTCTCGGCGCTGCTGCCGCCGATCGAGGTGGTGAAGGGATGCCGCTTCGCCTGCGAACCCGCCGGATTCCAGCGCTGCCCGTTCGACTGCCCGGTCGAGCGCGGCAAAGGGTTGCGCCCGGTGCCCTTCGTCGATCTGCCGCTTGGCGCAACCGAGGACCGGGTGGTCGGCGCCCTTGACCTCGAGCGCGCGCTTGCAACCGGCGAGAAAAGGTTCGAGCCGGGGCTGCTGGCGCGCGCCCACCGGGGCTTTCTCTACATCGACGAGGTGAACCTGCTGGAGGACCATCTCGTTGACCTGCTGCTCGACGTGGCGGCCTCGGGCGAGAATGTCGTCGAGCGGGAGGGGCTGTCGCTCCGCCACCCGGCGCGCTTCATCCTGATCGGCTCCGGCAATCCCGAGGAAGGCGAGCTTCGGCCGCAACTGCTCGACCGCTTCGGCCTGTCGGTGGAGGTTCGCACCCCGGCGGATCTTGCCGACCGGGTCGAGGTGGTGAAGCGGCGGGACCGGTTCGACCGCAATCCGGACTCCTTCACGGCCGAATGGGCCGAGGCCGACGCGGCCGTCGCAGCGCAGGTCGCGCGCGCCCGCAAACGGCTCGATTCGGTCGCCGTGCCGGACGAGATCATCGAGCTGGCAGCCCGGCTGTGCCAGGCCGTCGGCGCCGACGGGCTGCGGGGCGAGCTGACGCTGGTGCGCGCCGCCCGGGCCGAAGCGGCGCTCGAAGGGCGGCGCAAGGTTCAGCGCGCCGATCTCCTGGGCGTCGCGCCCATGGCGCTTCGCCACCGCCTGCGCCGCAACCCGCTCGACGACACGGGCTCGACCGAGCGGATCGAGCGGGCGGTGAGCGAGCTGGCTTCGGCGTGAGCACGGCCGCGCTGGTGGCCCGGCTGCTGGCGCAGGACCCTGCCGGGCTGAAGGGGGCCGTGCTGCGCGGCCCGCCCGGGCCGGCGCGTGTGCAGTTTCTCGACGAGCTGCGGGCCACGCTGCCGGCCGGCGCGCCGGTCCGCCGGATGCCGGCCGGCATTGCGGACGATCGCCTGCTGGGCGGCCTCGATCTCGCGGCAACGCTGGCCGCCGGCCGGCCCGTCGAAGTGCCCGGCCTGCTGGCGGAGGTGGAAGGCGGGATTCTCATTGTGCCCTCGGTCGAGCGGCTGCCGCCCGAGACGGCGGCGCGCCTTGCGCAGGCGCTGGACGGGGCCTCGCGTCCCTTCCTGCTGCTGCTGCTCGACGAGGGGGTGGAAGGTGAGGGGGCGCCGCCGGCGCTGGCCGCGCGCCTCGCCTTCGATCTCGATCCCGAACAGCTGCCCGATCCGCCGTCGGGCGACGCAGCGCCGGTGGTGGCGCCGGAAGCCACGCTGGTCGGGATCGCAAGCGAGCTGGGGATCGCCGGCGTCCGGGCGCCGATGCAGGCGGTGAAGGCGGCGCGGGCGGCCGCCGCGCTCGCCGGGCGCACCGATCCGGCCGAGGCCGACCTGCTGCTGGCAACGCTTCTCGTGCTGGCCCCGCGCGCGACGCGCCTGCCCGAGGCGAAGGCCGATGCAGCGCCGCCCGAGCCGGCCCCGCCCGAGGCGGGCGACAGCCGGCCCGACGCAGACCCGCAATCCGCCGATCATCTGACCGATCTCGCCGTCGAGGCCGTTCGGGCCGTGCTTCCACCCGGTCTGCTCGCGGCGCAGGCGGCGCGGGCGCGCGCCTCGGCCGGCCGTTCGGCGGGCGCGGGGCGGCGATCGGCCAATCCGCGCCGGGGTCGGCGCGCCGGGGTGCGGAGCGGGGCGCCCGGCCCGGGTGTTCGGCTCGATCTTGTCGAGACGCTGAAGGCGGCCGCGCCCTGGCAGCCGGTGCGGCGCCGCGCCGAGCCGGGTCGCGCGGGCCTTCTCGTTCGCCGCAGCGATTTCCGGATCCGAAGGCTGGTCTCCGAACGCCCGTCGGCGACGCTGTTCGTGGTTGATGCGTCCGGCTCGGCGGCGCTGGCCCGCCTCAACGAGGCCAAGGGCGCGATCGAGCTGCTGCTCGCCGACAGCTATGTCCGCCGCGACGAGGTGGCGCTGATTGCCTTTCGCGGCGAGCGCGCCGAGCTGGTCCTGCCGCCGACCCGGTCGCTGGCCCGGGCCCGGCGGGTGCTGGGGGACATGGCGGGCGGCGGCGGCACGCCGCTTGCCGCAGCCATCGATCTTGCCGGCGCACTCGCCGCCCGGGTGCTGGCGGCCGGGCGCGACCCCACCATCGT
>JBKBUL010000042.1:0-17620 GCA_046290045.1 Sphingomonadaceae bacterium | reverse complement strand
AGCGCTGGCCCGCGGACTCCCCGCAAGCCGGCCGGCGGGACCGCTTTGCGGGCTTTGCCCGCGAACGCGGGTCCCGACCGACGACTCCAAGGCAGGCAGCCGCAGGCAGCGCGCCTGTCGCCGTTCTCAGGCGACGAGCCGGTCGATAGCTGCTGCCAGCTTCACGTCCCGGGCCGAAAGCCCGCCGGCGTCGTGCGTCGTCAGCGCGATGTCCACCCGGTTCCAGACGTTGAACCATTCCGGGTGATGATCCTGCCGCTCGGCCAGCAGGGCGACGCGCGTCATGAAGGCGAAGGCCTCGCTGAAGTCGGCGAAGCGGAAGCTGCGCTTCAGATGCTCGCCTTCTAGCACCCAGTGGGGCAGCGTGCCGGCGAGCGCGGCGCGTGCAGCCTCGTCCAGCTTCTCGACCATGGCATCCTCCGCTAGGGGCTGGGCCGATGGCCCGCTATGCCCCCTCTCTCGCCGATATCGAGGCGCTGGCGCAAGCCGCCGTCGAGCGCCTGCCCGAGCTGTTCCGCCAGCATCTCCAGCATGTGATCCTGCGGGTGGACGACTTCCCCGACGAGGCGGTGATGGACGAGATGGGGCTGGAAAGCCCGTTCGACCTGCTCGGCCTCTACCAGGGCCATCCGGTGGGGGACAGCGGCGCCGACATGACGGGCGCGCTTCCGCCCACCATCTTCCTCTATCGCCGCCCGCTTCTGGACGAATGGGCGCATGGGGAGGACAGCCTGGAGCAGCTCGTCACCCATGTGCTGGTGCACGAGGTGGGCCATCATTTCGGCCTGTCCGACGCCGACATGGAAGCGATCGAGGCCGACCTGCGCTAGCCTTCCTGCCGGCGAAGCGCCTCATAGAGGAGGAGCGTCCCGGCCATGGCGACGTTGAGGCTGTCGGCGCGGCCGCGCATGGGGATGGCAACGAGGCTGTCGCAGGCCGCCTTCAGCGCGTCGGGCAACCCTTGCGCCTCGTTGCCGACGAGCAGCAGGGCGGGCGGGGTGTAGCGGGCCTCGCGCCAGTCGATCGCGCGGGCGTCGAGCGCGGCGCCGATCAGCGTGGCGCCATGGCGCGCCTTCCAGGCGAGGAAATCGGCGGTCGTGGTGGCCACGCAGGGGACGGTGAAGAAGGCGCCCATGCTGGCGCGGACGGCTTCCACGCTCGTCGGGTCGGCGCTGTCGTCGAGGAGGATGAGGGCGCCGGCCCCGGCGGCGTCGCAGGCGCGAAGCAGGGTGCCGAGATTGCCGGGGTCGCGAAGCCGCTCGGCGACCAGCGTGCGCGGGCCCGGATGGAGGTTGTCGAGGCTTGTGTCACGCGGGGCATAGGCGGCGACGACGGCCTGCGGATTGTCCTTGCCCGTGACACCGGCGAGCAGGTCGGGCGCGGCCTCGATCACCTGCCCGCCTTCGCCGAGCGTCGCCTGGACGAGGCGGCGCACCAGCGGATGATCGCCCTTGCCGGTGCCGAACAGCAGGATCTTCGGAACCCAGCCCGCATCCAGCGCCTCGGTGCAGATGCGAAGCCCCTCGGCCAGGAACAGCCCCTCCAGCCGGCGATACTTCTTCTCGCGCAGCGAGCGCAGGCGCTTGAGGGTTGCGTTGGACGCGGAGGTGACGGCGGTGATCATCGGCTCAGACGGGCAGGGCGTTGTAGGCGTGCCAGAGGAAGAGGGCGGCGACGCCGCGGTGCGGGCGCCAGGGTTCGGCCAGCGCGCGCAGCGCCTTCTCGCCGGGCCGCTCCCCGCCCAGCAGGAGCCGGCCGGCCGAGACCTGGAGCGCCAGATCGCCGGCCGGGAAGGCATCCGCGCGGCCTTCGGCGAACAGCAGGTAGATTTCCGCCGACCAGCGCCCGAGCCCGCGCACCGACGAGAGAAGCCGGATCGCCGCCTCGTCATCCTCGGGCAGGGCATCCAGCGGCAGCGCGCCCGAGAGGACATGGGCGGCGAGATCGCGGGCGTAGCCCGCCTTCTGGCGCGACAGGCCCATGGCCCTCAGCGCCTCCGGGTCGGCACCAGCCAGCACCGCCGGGTCGGCGGGGTTGCCCAGCCCCGCTTCCAGCCTGCGCCAGATGCTGGCGGCCGCTGCGGTTGAGACCTGCTGGCTGACGATGGCGCGAAGCAGCGTCTCGTAGCCGCGCGGCCGGATGCGCGGTTCGGGGGGGCCGAGGCGGGCCTGCGCCTCGGCGAAGCGCGGTTCGGCAGCGACGAGGGCCGCCATGCCGTCCGCGATGCGCTCGGCCGTCAGCCCCATCGACCTCCCCGTGCCGTTCGGCTTGCGCTCATCGGCAGCACCGCTATGAGCGGCGCGTCACGCCAGCCAGGAGCCGCCATGCCTAGCCTCATCGTCGTCGACCGCAAGGGGAATGAGAAGACCGTCACCGGCGAGGCGGGGCTGAGCGTGATGGAGGTGATCCGCGACAATGGCTTCGACGAGCTGCTCGCCCTGTGCGGCGGCAGCTGCTCGTGCGCGACCTGCCATGTGCATGTGGACCCGGCCTGGTTCGAGCGCGTGGGTGGCCCGCACGAGGACGAGGCCGACCTGCTGGACAGTTCGGACCATCGCACCGCGACCTCGCGCCTGTCGTGCCAGATCCAGTTCACGGACGAGCTGGACGGCCTCAGGGTCACCATCGCGCAGGAGGACTGAAGGCGGCCGCGGCCATGCAGCGCATGGTCCGCGGACTCGCCGCAAGTCCGGCCGGCGGGGCAGGCCCGCCGCGCGGGCTTTGCCCGCGCAGAGGGCCTGAGCCCGACCGACGACTCAGCCAAAGGCGGCCGCCATCCGAGCGGAGCACTGACTGGCGGACTCGCCGCAAGTCCGGCCCCCTGTTTTCGCAGGGCCAGGCGGCGAGGCAGGCCCGCCGCGCGGGCTTTGCCCGCAAATGCGGGAACCGACCGATGGCTGGATTCAAATAACCAATCCGGTTGTTCCACGTGGAACATTTAACCCGAGAAGGCTCTTCCTTCCGCCCTTAGCCCATCACGAAGGCATTGAGCTTGTTGCCGTCCGGGTCGCGGAAATAACCGGCGTAGAAGCCCTCGCCGCGCGGGCCCGGGGGGCCTTCGCAGCTGCCGCCGTTCGCCAGCGCCAGCGCGTGCAGGCGATCGACCTGCGCCTTGTCCCGGGCTTCGAGCGCCACCATCACGCCATTGCCCACGCTTGCGGGCTCGCCGTTGAAGGGTTTCGTCAGCCCGATCCCGGCGCCGCTGCCGAGCGTGCCCCAGGCGATCGCGCCCGGCCATTCCATCATCCGGCCGGTTCCCATCTCGGCTGCCAGCAGATCGTAGAATTTCGCTGCCCGCTCCAGGTCGTTCGTTCCCAGTGTCACATAGCCGATCATCGGCACTCTCCTGTTGGTTCGCCCTCTCAAAAAGGAACATAACAGGAACACTTCCGAGTCGCCAGCCTGCTTCTACCAGGCGAGGAATCCTTCGAACCCGGGGTCCATGCCCCGCAGCGCGCGCTCGGCGCCGGTGCGCGCGAAGGCCAGCGTCACGGCCCGCCGCCGGGCCGGTGAAAGCCGGGCCTCGCAGGCGTCGCGCACCCACAGCGCCTCGTGCCGGTCGGCGATCAGCAGCCCGCAGGCGTCGGGCGCGAATCGCTCGGCCTCCAGGTGATGCGCCAGGTCTGCCGGCACGGCCCAGGCGAAGCGGTCGCACCAGTTGCGATAATGGTGCCATTTGCGGTCGCCCTTCAGGTCGGCGGCCGACACCTTGATCTCGATGATCAGGATCTCGCCTGCGCGCCCCAGCGCCATGATGTCGGCGCGGTGGCCGTCGGCGAGGCGCACCTCGGTGAGCGGCGACCAGCCTTGCAGCCACAGCAGGCGGCAGCTACCGCGCACGACATCGGCGGCGGCCAGCGGAGGTTCGGATGTCAGCGCCATTCCACGTAGGATTCCTGCTGTGGCCGGGGCTGACCCAGCTCGACATGACCGGCCCGGCGCAGGTGCTGAGCCGTGTCCCCGGCGCCCGGATGCACTATGCGTGGAAGACGCTGGAGCCCGTGCCGAGCGACTGCGGGCTGGCGCTGGTGCCGACCGTGACGCTCGAGGATTGCCCGCCGCTCGACCTGCTGTGCGTGCCGGGGGGCGCGCCGGTCGCCCCGCTCATGCGCGACGAGGCGGTGCTGGCCTGGCTCCGGCGGCAGGCCGAGACCGCAAGCTATGTGACGAGCGTGTGCACCGGCTCGCTCATCCTGGCGGCCGCCGGGCTGCTTCGCGGCTATCGGGCGGGCTGCTACTGGGCCTCGGGCCACCAGCTGGCGCTGTTCGGCGCCGAGTTCGTGGCCGAGCGGGTGGTGTTCGACCGCAACCGGGTGACGGCCGGCGGCGTGACGTCGGGGATCGATTTCGCCTTCCGGCTGATCGCCCACCGCTTCGGCCGCGATGTCGCCGAATCGATCCAGCTGGCGCTGGAATATGACCCGGCGCCGATTGCCGGCGGCACGCCGGCGACCGCCCGGCCGGAGATCCTGGCGAGCGTGCGCGCGGCCATGGCCGAGCGGATCGCCGCGCGCGAGGCCGAGATCGAGGCGATCGCCGCCGCCCATCAGCCCGCCTGAGCGAGGTTGGCGGCCGCGCCGAGGTCGGCGACGAAGCGCGCCCGCTCGGCCTCGGCGGTGTTCGGATCCTCGATCCGCAGCAGGTAGCTGGGGTGGACGGTGAGGAAGCCCGTCCGCCCGCCGGGAAGCGGGATCGGCCGGCCCCGCTCGCGCCCGACGGTGGCGGGCCGGCCGAGGAAGCTTCGCGCCGCGCTGGCGCCCAGCATCAGGATGAGGCGCGGGTTCACCAGCTCGATCTCACGGTCGAGCCACCAGCGGCAGGCTTCGATCTCGGCCGGCGACGGGGAGGCGTGGATGCGCCGGGGGCCGCGCGCCATGAACTTGAAATGCTTGACGGCATTGGTGACATAGGCGCGCGCCCGGTCGATCCCGGCCTCGGCGAGGCAGCGGTCGAGCAGCTGGCCGGCCGGCCCGACGAAGGGGCGGCCCTGGCGATCCTCCTGGTCCCCGGGCTGCTCGCCGACGATCATGAGCGGGGCATCGGCCGGGCCTTCGCCGAACACCGTCTGCGTGGCAGGGCCGCTGAGCGGGCAGCGGGTGCAGCCCCGCGCCGCGTCGCGCAGCTCGTCGAGGCTGGCGCCCGCCGGCTGCGCGGCGTCGCTGCTGTCCCCGCCGGCGGCTAGCATCGCCTCGGTTCGGGCCTCGGCGCCTGCGACAAGCGCCGGGATGAGGGCCGCCTCGGGCAGGTTCTTCCAGTATTTCCTCGGCATCTCGGACTGCATCGCCTTCAGCTTGAGGCGCGCCGGGTTGAAGATGGAGGCATAATAGGTGGTCCAGATCGCCTCCAGCGGATCCTCGGCCGGCGCGTCGGCCCGGCTGGCGCCGGGCAGATGGTGGAGCGCGGCGCCATCCCAGTGGAGGCTTTCATCGGGCGTCAGGATCGTCCAGCGCTGGCTTGCGAAGCGGCGAAGGAAGAAGCCGCCGTTCAGGCGCACGATGTGATGCGCGGGCTCGAACCAGGCGATGAAGTGCGGGCCGTCGGCATCCGTCACCTCGCGGAAGCGCAGGAAGGCGCGCATCTTGTGGCGATCGCGCGAGACCGCCTGGGCGAGGGTTGCAAGCTCGTCGATGAACGCGTCCGTCCGGTCGTCGATGCGGGCCCGCCCGGCGAGGAGGCGAATCAGCGCCTCGTGGATCACGAGGAAGCGGTTGGGGTCGCGGTGGCAGACGGCCAGTTCGGCCAGCTCGGCGAAGCGGCGCGGCACCTTCAAGGGCGGAAGCGACGGATCGAGCGGGAGCGGATCGACGAGCGCCAGCGGCTCTGAGCCGGCCACGCACCACTCGATCCGGTGCGGGGCCATGCCCTGCGCGATCGCCGACTTGAGGGCGAGGCGGACGCCCGCGAAATCGGCCGGGTGCGCGAGGACGACCCGCATCGCGCCCTAGAGCAGGCTGAGCTGGCGCGGCGCCGGGCCGGGTGGCGCCAGCCGGTCGAGCGCCAGAGGCTCGGGGCTGCGGTCCAGCGCCTCCAGGAAGGGGCGCACCGTGCAGGGCCGCGCCACCAGCCGCTCGACTTCGGCCCAGCCGAGCCGCCGCCAGCGCCGCGCCGCGAGGATCCGGCCGACGACCTTGGGCCCGAGGCCGGGCACGCGCAGCAGCAGCTCGCGCGGGGCGCGGTTCACGTCGAGCGGGAAGAGGTGCCGGTTGGCGAGCGCCCAGGCCAGCTTGGGGTCGATGTCGAGCGGCAGGTGGCCGCCGGGGGTGGCGGCGGCGATCTCCTCGAGCGAGAAGCCATAGAAGCGCAGCATCCAGTCGGCCTGGTAGAGGCGATGCTCGCGAAGCAGCGGCGGCCGCGCGGGCGGCAGGGCCGCGCTGCTGTCGGGAATCGGGCTGTAGGCCGAATAATAGACGCGGCGAAGCCCAAGCGCGCGGTAGAGCCCGTCGGCTCGCGCGAGGATGCGATGATCGTCGGCCGCGTCGGCGCCGACGATCATCTGGGTGGACTGGCCCGCCGGCGCATAGTGCGGGGCGTGGCGGAAGCGCCGGCGCGCGTCCCTCGATTCCTCGATATGGGCCTTGAGGCGCCCCATCGAGCCTTCGATCGAGGCCGAATCCTTCTCGGGCGCAAGGCGCTTCAGCGCCGTCTCGGTCGGAAGCTCGATATTGATCGACAGCCGGTCGGCATGGCGGCCGGCGGCTTCCAGAAGCTCGGGCGCGGCATCGGGAATGGTCTTCAAATGGATGTAGCCGCGGAACCCCTCTTCCTCGCGCAGGCGGCGGGCGACTTCGACGAGCTGCTCCATCGTATAGTCGGGCGAGCGGATGATGCCCGACGAGAGGAACAGCCCCTCGATATAGTTGCGGCGGTAGAAGCCGAGGGTGAGCCGGACCACTTCATCCACCGTGAAGCGGGCGCGGCGGACGCTGCTGCTCCGCCGGTTGATGCAATAGGCGCAGTCGAACAGGCAGCTGTTGGTGAGCAGGATCTTCAGAAGCGAGATGCAGCGGCCGTCGGGCGCATAGGCGTGGCAGATGCCCATCCCTTCCGTGGAGCCGAGGCCCTTGCCATCGCGGGAATCGCGCCGGCTCGTGCCCGAGGACGCGCAGGAGGCATCATATTTGGCGGCGTCGGCGAGGATCGCGAGCTTCTGCAGAAGGTCGAGCGCGGGCATATGTTCTGTCTATGTTCCCAGCCCCGGCCTGTCCAGCCGATGCCGGGCCGGCGGCTCATCGCATGCGTCACTGTGACTGAGTGAGACAGGCGAATTGCAGCCGCCGCGCCCGCGCCCTACATTGCGCCCGAGAAAGGTTCAGTTTCATGCCTGACGGTCCCCGCAAGCCGCCTTCGCCGCTGGTTCGCAACCTCCTGATGTGGGCGGGAATCCTGCTCGCCCTCGTGCTGATGGTGCAGCTGTTCCAGGGCCCCTCCGAGCGGCGCTCGCCGGGCGAGGAAGTCGCCTATTCCGAGTTCCTGCGGAAGGTTGACGAGGGCCAGGTTCGCGATGTCGCGATCGCCGGGCGGCAGATCACCGGCACGCTGACCAACGACCAGGCCTTCCGCACCTATAATCCGGGCGACATGCAGCTGATCGAGCGGCTGCGCGCGCGCAACGTGAAGTTCGACGCGGTGCCCGAGGAGCGGCCGAGCCTGCTGCAGCAGGTGATCGTGGGCGCGCTGCCCTTCCTCATCATGATCGGCATCTGGATCTTCTTCATGCGCCAGATGCAGAACGGGCAGGGGCGCGGCGCCATGGGCTTCGGCAAGAGCCGCGCCAAGCTGCTGACGGAAAAGCATGGCCGCGTCACCTTCGACGATGTGGCGGGAATCGACGAGGCGCGCGAGGAGCTGCAGGAGATCGTCGATTTCCTGAAGGACCCGTCGAAGTTCCACCGCCTCGGCGGCAAAATCCCCAAGGGCGCGCTGCTGGTCGGCCCGCCGGGCACGGGCAAGACGCTGCTGGCGCGCGCCATCGCCGGCGAGGCAAACGTCCCCTTCTTCACCATTTCCGGCTCCGACTTCGTCGAGATGTTCGTGGGCGTGGGTGCGTCGCGCGTGCGCGACATGTTCGAGCAGGCGAAGAAGAATGCGCCCTGCATCATCTTCATCGACGAGATCGACGCCGTTGGCCGGCACCGCGGCGCAGGCCTGGGCGGTGGCAATGACGAGCGCGAGCAGACGCTGAACCAGCTGCTGGTCGAGATGGACGGCTTCGACGCGAACGAGGGCATCATCATCGTGGCGGCGACCAACCGCCCCGACGTGCTCGACCCGGCGCTGCTGCGGCCCGGCCGCTTCGACCGGCAGATCGTCGTCGGCCGGCCCGACATCGAGGGGCGGGTGCGGATCCTGCAGGTGCACATGCGCAAGGTGCCGTTGGCCCCCGACGTGGACGCGCGCGTGATTGCCCGCGGCACGCCCGGTTTCTCGGGCGCGGATCTCGCCAATCTCGTGAACGAGGCGGCGCTGCTGGCGGCGCGGCGCGGCAAGCGGCTGGTTTCGATGAGCGAGTTCGAGGACGCCAAGGACAAGGTGATGATGGGCGTCGAGCGCAAGTCGATGGTGATGACCGAGGAGGAGAAGAAGCTGACCGCCTATCACGAGGCGGGCCATGCGGTCGTCAGCCTGCACGAGCCGGCCTCGGACCCGATCCACAAGGCGACCATCATTCCGCGCGGCCGGGCGCTGGGCATGGTGATGCGCCTGCCCGAGCGGGACAGCTACAGCTTCGCGCGCGACAAGATGTTCGCCAACCTGTCGGTCGCGATGGGCGGGCGCGTGGCCGAGGAGCTGATCTTCGGCCATGACAAGGTGACCTCGGGCGCGCAGGGCGACATCCAGATGGCGACCAACCTTGCGAAAGCGATGGTCACGCAATGGGGCATGTCCGACAAGCTCGGGCCGCTGCAGTACACCGAGAACCAGGAGGAAGTGTTCCTGGGCCATTCGGTGACCCGCCAGCAGAATGTGAGCGAGAAGACGGCCGAGCTGATCGACGCCGAGGTGAAGCGGCTGGTGATGGGCGGCTATGAGCGGGCGAAGCAGATCCTGACCGACCATCGCGACGAGCTGGAGGCGGTCGCCCAGGCGCTTCTCGAATATGAGACGCTGTCGGGCGAGGAGATCGTGAAGGCGATCAAGGGCGAGCCGATCGACCGGCCGGACGCCGCCGACAAGCTGCCGCCGCTGGGTGCGGGCGGAGTCTCGGGCGTGCCCAAGGCCGGCCGCCGGCGCGGGTCGCCGGGGCTGGGGGACGTGGCGCCGCAGGCCTGAGCGCGGCTCAGCCCGCGCGGGGCCTCAGGCGAAGCTGCCGCAGTTCGTTCAGGATCAGGTCCTCGTCGCCGCCGAGGCGGGAGAGGAAGCGGGTGGCCGCCTCGGGCTCGAGATCGAGCCAGCTGAGGTCGGACGCGGCCACGAACAGCACGTTGCCCGAATGCCAGTCGGGCGCGCCGGGCAGAAACACGGGCACCCAGCCATCCACCTCGGCCTCGAAGGCGAAGCCGAGCGCCTTGCCGCCGTCGGACGGGACCAGGACGACCCGGACATTCTCGACATCGTCGCCCAGCCGCTCGACGACGCGCCGCGTGGCGGCGAAGCGGGGGAGGGCGGCCAGCATCGAGCCTTGGACCCAGCCGAACAGCCGCTGGCCGGGCTGGGTGCGGACGAACATGCCGGCCAGCAGTGCCAGCAGCAGCAGGGCGACGAGGGTGAGGAGCAGCTGGCCGAGCGAGTCGAGGTCGCGCGCGGCCGGCACCAGATAGCCGACCGGGCGAAGCAGCTGGCGCGACAGGTCGACCGCCTGGTCGATGAGGAGGAGCGCGAGCAGGAAGGGAAGCAGGAAGACGATTCCGCCGACCAGCGTGTCGCGCAGCGCCTTTCGGAGCGAGTGGAGGAGCCGCATCAGCCCCCGCGCTGCGTCGGCTTCGGCCCGAACCAACCGGCGGCCGTTCGCTCGGCGCGGGCGCGGATCGCCGGATCGATGTAGAGCGCAACCGCCGCGAGCGCGGCCGCGAGCATCGACAGGTCGTCGGTGAAGCCGATGCCGGGCAGGATGTCGGGCACGACATCCGTCGGCAGCACGAAATAGGCGAGCGCGCCGGCAATCACCGTCTTGGCCCAGCGCGGGGTCTGCGGGCTTTGTGCGGCATAGACGAGCATCAGCAGCTTCTCGACCGCTTCACGTCCGATCCGGTCGGCGGCCCGCCGCAGCTTGGGCCAGAAGCCGGCGGGGGCCGCACCGGGTGGCGCGCCGGACGGCTCGGGGGCCTCGCCCATATCCTCTCCTCCAGCCTGGGGCCGGGCCATCCTGCCACAGCCGCCGGCGGGGGCAAGCCGGCCGGTGAGCCCCGGTGATTTGCGAGTTTCGCCAGTGGGCGGCACGCGGCGCCTCGTCTAGCGAGGCGACCGTCCACCAAAGAGGCCAGAAGATGTCGCTCGATCCCCGCACGCCCGTTCTCGTCGGCCTTGCCCAGCGCGTCGATCGCGACAGCGCGCCGGGCGAGGGATTGTCGCCACAGGAAGCGCTCGCTGCGGTTGCGCGCGCAGCGATTGCCGACAGCGGCGGGCGCGACGTGGCGGCGGCCATCGACACCATCGCCGTCGTCCGCCTGTTCCAGGACTCGGGCTTCGGGGCGCCCTTCGGCCAGCAGCGCAACCTGCCGTGGAGCGTGGCGCAGCGCATCGGGGTGAACCCGGCGCGCCTCGTCTATGGCCCGGTCGGCGGGAACACGCCGCAGATGCTCGCGAACCTGTTCATGGAGGCAATCAGCCGGGGCGAGCAGGAGGTGGTGCTGCTGGCCGGCTGCGAGGCGCTTCGCACCCAGTCGCGCGCGCAGAAGGCGGGCCTGAAGCTGGACTGGGCGGAGGATGCGCCTTCCGACCCCGAGACGCTGGGCCGCGAGACTCGCTATGTCAGCCCCCACGAGTTCGCGCATGGCATTGCGCTGCCCGTCAACGTCTATCCGCTGTTCGAGAATGCGCTGGGGCACCATCGGGGCCGCGACCCGCTGGCGCACCGCCGCGCGATCGGCGAGCTGATGGCGCGCTTCACGCGCGTGGCGGCCGCCAACCCCTACGCCCAGCTGCCCGTGGCGCGCAGTGCCGACGAGCTGATCACGCCCGAGGGTGACAATCGCACCATCGGCTACCCCTATACCAAGTTCCTGAATTCGAACATGTTCGTGGACCAGGCGGCGGCGTTGCTGCTGATGAGCGTGGCGGCTGCCGACCGGCTGGGCGTTCCGGCCGACCGCCGCGTCTTCCTGCATGGGCTGGCCGATACGCAAGAGAAGATCCTGGTGTCGGAACGGGTCAACTACTGGTCGTCGCCAGCGATCCGGGTGGGCGCGCGGGAGGCCCTGCGGGCCGCCGGCGCGACCATCGCCGACATCGACCACATGGACCTCTATTCCTGCTTTCCCGTCGCGGTCGAGATTGCGGCCGCCGAGATCGGGGTGGCCGAGGACGATCCGCGGGGCCTGACGCTGACCGGCGGCCTTCCCTATTTCGGCGGGCCGGGGAACAATTATTCCATGCACGGCATCGCCGAGGTGGCCGCGCGCTGCCGCGCGAAACCGGGCAGCCGCGGCCTCGTCTTCGCCAATGGCGGCTACCTCACCAAGCACAGCTTCGGCGTGTGGAGCACGGCGCCCAGGGCCTTCGAGCGCGCCGACCCGGCCGGCTACCAGCGCGAGATCGACGGCATGGAAAGCCCGCCGCTGGTGGAGAAACCCGAGGGCGAGGGCGTGATCGAGACCTTCACCGTGATCCACGACCGCGGCCAGCCGATGTTCGCCATCCTGATCGGCCGGCGCCCTGACGGCGCGCGGTTTCTTGCGCAGATCCACGAGGATCCCGGCGCACTGATCGACGTGCCGGTCATCGGCCGGCCGATCCGGGTGACTCCGGGCGACCCGGTCAACCGGGCGACGCTTGCCTGATCAGCGCGCCTCGCTGACGAGCCGGTCGAGCGTGCCGACCTGGCGCTCGAACACGCGCACCGTGTCGCGGAAGGCGGCGGCCGAGATTCCGGGGCCGATCATCGAGATATCCTGCTCCATCAGCGGATCGCGGTCGTCGTCGAGGTAGAGGCGGGCGAAGCGGCGTTCGCGGTTGAAGCGGTTCACCTGGTCGAGGCTGAGCTTGGCCCTGGTGGCGATCCCGACGAAGAACTGGATGTCCTCGCAGGCGCGGTTGTCCGTGCAGCTCATGAACAGGATGCGGACATTGTAGCCGGCCATCGAGGTCTCGATCATCGGGTCGCCATCGGCCTGCTTGCCGAGCGTGGCGCGATAGCCGAGTTCCTGCAGATAGGCGGCGATCCGGGACGGCTCGCTGGCGGAGAGCAGGGCATTGTCAGGCGTCTTCTGGGCGGCGGCCGGGGCCGCGAGCAACAGCGCGGCCAGCGCGCAGGCAAGAACAGGTTTCATGTCCCCCCCTTTCGGGCCCAACCGCCCGACTCGGTCTGCTGCCAGTAGCTGCGGTCGAGGGTGGCGCGATGTGCGGCCGCGCGCCAGTCGGCGCGGGCGCGGGCGTGGGCGTCGGTTCCGTCCTCGAACAGCAGGAAGACGCGATCGAAGGCCTCGGCCTCGGGCGGCAGGGGCTGGCCGACGAGCATGAGAAGGCGCGCGCCATTGGGCGCGGGCGCCAGCAGCCGATCCGAGAGCAGGATGGGCTGATCGGGGTCGTGGGGGGTTCCTGCGAGCCCGTGGGGCAGGAAGCTAGCCGCCTCCTTCGTCCAGAGCGCGGCATCGAGACCGGCCAGCATCTCCGGGTCGGCGACGATCAGCAGCCGCTGGCCCGCGCCGAGGGCCTTCTCGGCCAGCCGGATGGCGATCTCGGCCGCGGGCGCGCGGGTGCAGTGGTAGAAGCCGAGGTCGGTGGCCAGCGGCTCAGCCCTCGAAATGGTCGGCGACGAGGCGATCGACGAGGCGCACGCCGAAGCCGGTTGCCCCCTTGTCGTGCAGCGGCGCGGCCTTGGGCCGCCAGACCGCGCCGGCGATGTCGATGTGTGCCCACTCGACGCCCTCGTCGACGAAGCGCTGCAGGAACTGCGCGGCCGTGATCGAGCCGCCCTCTCGCGGGCCGATGTTCTTCATGTCGGCGATCGGGCTTTCGAGCAGCTGGTCGTAATGCCCGCCCGGCTCGGACAGCGGCTGCCGCCAGACGAGATCGTTGACCGCCTTGCCGGCCGACTCGAGCTTCGCCCAGAGTGCGTCCGAATTGGTGAAGACGCCGGCATAATGGTGGGCGAGGCTGATGATGATGGCCCCCGTCAGCGTCGCGAAGTCGATCATCACCTTCGGGTGGTAGGTGCGCTGCGTCCAGGTGAAGCAGTCATTGAGGACGAGGCGGCCTTCGGCGTCGGTGTTGAGCACCTCGATCGTCTGGCCCGACATCGAGGTCACGATGTCACCGGGGCGCTGGGCCTTGCCGTCGGGCATGTTCTCGACAAGGCCGCAGATTCCGACGACGCGGGCCCGCGCTTTCCGCCCGGCGAGCGCCACCATGGCGCCCGCGACCGCGCCGGCGCCGCCCATGTCCCACTTCATGTCCTCCATGCCCGGCCCGGGTTTCAGCGAAATCCCGCCCGTGTCGAAGGTGACGCCCTTGCCGACGAGGGCGAGCGGAGTCGCATCCGGGTTGCCGGTGCCGTTCCAGTCCATCGCGAGCAGGCGCGGCGGGCGGGCGCTGCCCTGCGCCACGCCCAGCATCGATCCGGCGCCGAGCTTCGCCAGATCCGTCTCGTCGAGCACGGTCACCTTGACGCCCAGCGGCTCGACCCTGGCGCGGACCCGCTCGACGAAGCTTTCGGGGTAGATGACATTGCCCGGCTCGGTGATGAGCTCCTTGGCGAAGGCGACGCCTTCGGCCACTTTCTCGAGCCGCTCGGCAAGGCTGGCGGCCGCGGCCGGTGCGCCGGCGACGACGACGTGGGCGAGCTTCGGCTTCTGCTCGTCCTTGAGCTTGGTCCGGTAGGTGTCGAGCCGCCAGTTGCGCAAGGCAAGCCCATGGGCGAAATGCGCGGCTGCCACCTCGGTGCCAACGGCGAGGCCCGAAATCCCGGTGAAGTCGGCGACCAGCTCGGGCTCCAGCGTCTGCAGCCGGGCTGCGACCTCGCCGCCCAGATCCTCGAAGACGCGCGCATCGGCCCTGGCGGCCTCGCCGATGCCGGCGACCAGCAGGCGGCTGGCGCCCAGCCCGGCGGGCGCGAGCAGTTCGACGAGCTTGCCCTTCTTGCCGCTGAAGTTCGCGGCCTTCATGGCCCGGCCAATCTGGCCGCCGGTCGCGCGATCGGCGGCCTCGGCGCCGGCTGTCAACTGGCTGCCCTCGGCCACGAAGACGAGGAGCGCGGCGGCGCTCGAAGGGTCCGCCTTGTCGGTGAAGGTCACGCGAGTCATTCGTCTCTCCCCTTGCCGGCCCGATCTAGGCCCGGAGCGTTTCGTCGAAGCGCAATGGCACGCCGAAGGGGGCATCCGCCAGACGGTTTTCCCACATCGCGATCCGCCCGCGCAGGATGGTGCCGACCGGGCGGCCGGTCAGCGCCATCCCTTCGAAGGGGGACCAGCCGCAGCGGCTGGCGAGCCAGTCGCGCTCGATCGTCCAGCGCGCCTTCAGGTCGACGATGGTGAAGTCCGCGTCATAGCCGGCGGCGATCCGGCCCTTGGCGACCAGGCCGAAGAGCCGCTGCGGGCCGGAGGCCATGAGATCGACGAGCCGGGCCAGCGTGAGGCGGCCTTCGGCCACATGGTTCAGCATCAGGGGCACGATCGTCTGCACGCCGGGCATCCCCGAGGGCGTGTCGGGATAGGTGCGGGCCTTCTCCTCGAGCGTGTGCGGGGCGTGATCCGAGCCGACGACATCGACGACGCCCTGGCCGAGCCAGTGCCACAGCCCGTCGCGGTGCGCGCCCGAGCGGATGGGCGGGTTCATCTGGGCGTGGGTGCCAAGCCGCGGATAGGCCTCCTCGCCGGCGAGCGTGAGGTGCTGCGGCGTGACCTCGACCGAGGCGATGTCCTTGTGGGCGGCGAGGAAGGCCAGTTCCTGCGGCGTGGTGACATGAAGGATGTGGACGCGGCGCTTCGCATCGCGCGCGGCGGCGATCGCCCGGCGGGTGGCGAGGAAGGCCGATTCATCGTCGCGCCAGACGGGGTGGCTCGCGGGATCTCCGGCGACGCGCAGCGACAGCCGCGCCTGCATGCGCGGCTCGTCCTCGGCGTGGATGGCAACGCGACGGGTTCCCGAGCGAAGCACGCGCAACAGGTTCTGATCGTCGGCGACGAGCAGGTCGCCGGTCGACGCCCCCATGAAGATCTTGACCCCGCAGCAGCCGGGCAGGCGCTCCAGCTCGGCCATGTGGTCGGCATTGTCTGCGGTCGCGCCCATGTAGAAGGCATGGTCCGTCCAAATGCGGCCCTTGGCGCGGGCGAGCTTGTCGGCGAGCGCCTCGGCCGTATCCGTGAGCGGCTTCGTGTTCGGCATCTCGAACAAGGCCGTCACCCCGCCCAGCACGGCGGCGCGCGAGCCGGATTCGAGATCCTCCTTGTGCTCGAGCCCCGGCTCGCGGAAGTGCACCTGGGTGTCGATGAGGCCGGGCAGGATGGTGAGCCCGGTGCAGTCATGCACCTCGGCAGCCGTGCCGCGCCCGCGCGGCAGGATCGCGGCCACCCGGCCCTGCGTCACGCCGATATCGGCCTCGGCCGGGCCGCCGGGCAGCCAGACGGTGGCGTTGGTCCAGAGGCTGTCGAAACTTGTCGCGTCGGTCATCGGGGCTATCTAGCAGGGGCCATGCCGACGTGCCATCTCGCCCACCGCGCCCTCATGCGCCTGTCCGGGCCCGACGTTCGGCCCTTCCTCCAGGGGCAGATCACCCACGACATGGCGCTGCTGGCGCCCGACCGGCCGCTCTACGCCGGGCTCCTCTCGCCGCAGGGCAAGGCGCTGTTCCAGCTGTTCCTGTTCGCCGACGGCGACGATGTGCTGCTGGACGTGGCGGCTGCCCAGGCGGACGCGCTGGCGAAGCGGCTGCTGATGTTCCGCCTGCGCCGGCAGGTGGCAATCGAGGCCGAAGCCGGGCTGGCGGTCTTCCAGGGCTGGGGCGAGCCCTCGGACCGGCCGGCCGACCCGCGGCTGCCCGAGGCCGGGCATCGCTTCATCGGGCCGCCGGCCGCGGGCGATGCGACGCTCGAGGACTGGCACGCCAGGCGCCTGTCGCTCGGCCTGCCGGACGCCGACGAGATCGGCCAGGACGAGCTGCTGTGGCTGGAGACGAACGCGCGCGAGCTTGATGGCGTGAGCTTCACCAAGGGCTGCTACACGGGGCAGGAGAATACCGCGCGGATGCATCACCGCGACCGGGTGCGAAAGCGCCTGCTGCCCCTGCGGCTGGCAGGCGAGGGGGCCGAGGATGCGCCGGTGATGGCGGGCGAGCGCGTGGCGGGCAGCTTGCGCGGGCGGCGGCACGGCGAGCTGCAGATGGCCCTTCTGCGCACCGAGCAGCTGGGCGAGCCGCTGACGGTGGCGGGCGCGCCGGCGCACCTCGTCCGCCCCGGCTGGCTTCAGGACTAGTCGGTCGCCGCCTCGACGACCTTGCCGGCAAGGCCTGCCATCGCGCCGATGACCTCGGCGATCCTGAGCGTCCGCTCGGCCTCGGCGACGTGCAGCACCTCGATGAGCTTGCCCTTGAAGGTGGCAACGCCCTTTCCCTCGGCCAGGGCGGCGCGGTGCGCGGCAATCAGGCCCTGGGCGTGGGCGATCTCCTCGGCCGTCGGGCTGAACAGGCGGTTGACCGGCTCGAGCTGGTCGGGGTGAATGCAGGTCTTGCCGTCGAAGCCGAAGGCGACCGCCTGGCGGGTCTCGGCCTCGAGGCCCCCGGGATCACGAATGTCGGTGAAGACGCCGTCGAAGGCGAGGATGCCCTGCGCGCGCGCCGCCGTCACGATCACCGACATGGCGTGGAACAGGGGGAAGCGCTCCGGCCCGGGCTTCAGGCGCAGGTCCTTGGCGAGATCGGCGAAGCCGGCAATCAGGCCCGTGATCCCGGGCGTGGCGGCGATTGACGCCGCTGAGAGAATGGCCCTGGGCGTCTCGACCAGCACCCACACCGGCTTGCCGCCGGCGCGGGCGACGGCTTCGGCCGCCTGTTCGGGCCCGTCGATCTTGGGGACGACCAGCAGATGGGCGGCGGAGCCCGCGACGGCCTCGAAATCGGCGTCGGCCCAGGGCGTTCCGAAGCCATTGACCCGGATCGCGACTTCGCGGCCGCCCCAGTCGCCCGTTGCGACCGCTTCGACTGCGGCGGCGCGTGCGCTGTCCTTCGCGTCGGGCGCGACGGCATCCTCGAGATCGAGGATGAAGCTGTCGGCCGGCAGGGTGCGCGCCTTCTCGATGGCGCGGGCGTTGGCGGCGGGGAGGTAGAGGACGGTTCGGCGCGGGCGCAGGTCGGGCATGGCCGGCTCCTAGCGCGCCGGCCCGGCCGCGCAAGCGCGAAGCAGGACCACCCTGCCCGCGGCGTCGGCCGGCACGCTATTGCTGGCAAGCCGGGCGGCGTCGCGACGCGCCAACGCCAGAATGGCCGCCGGCACGGCTTCCTCGTGGACGATGAGGTCGGCTGCGGCGAGCCGCC
>JBKBUL010000095.1:0-3034 GCA_046290045.1 Sphingomonadaceae bacterium | reverse complement strand
CGAGCGCCAGGCCCGCGCCCGCCGCGCCGAGGCCGAGCGGCAGCGCGACCAGCTCGGCGGACGGCTGCAGGGCCTCCGGGCCGCCCAAGCGCAGGCCGCCGCCCGGCAGACGGCGATGGCCGCCTCGATCGAGCGGCTGGCTGCCGAAGGGGCTGGCGCCGCCGACGAGGCGGAGGCCGCGCGCGCGGCGGTTGCCGCCCTGCCCGATGCCAGCGCCGCCGCCGCCGAGGTGGCAACCGCCCGGACGCGGGCCGAGCGCGCCCGCGCCGCGCTTGCCCAGTCGCGTGCCGAGGCCGCCGCGCTGGAGCGGACGGTGAGCGAATCGGGCGCGCGAATCGCTCGCCTGGCGCGCGAGATCGAGGACTGGCAGGCGCGCGAGGCCGAGGGCGCCCGAACGGTGGATGCGCTCGGCGCTCGCCGTCGCAAGCTCGCCGACGAGCGCGCCGAGCTGGTGGCCGAGCCAGCCGCACGCGACGCGCGGCTCCAGCATCTCGATCGCGAGATTGCGGCGGCCGAAGCCGGGCGGACGGCCGCCGCCGAGGCGGTGATGGCGGCCGAGCTGGCGCAGGCCGATCTCGACCGGCGCGCAAGGGCGCTCGACGCGCGCGTGGCCGATGGCCGCGAGGCGCGCGCCACGCTCGCCGCCCGGGTCGAGCAGCTGCGCGGGAGGGTGGCCGAGCTTGCCGCCGACGCCGCCGAGCGCTTCGGCGAACCGCCGCTGAATCTGCCGATGCCGGAGACGGCCGACAGCGCCGGCCTCGCGCGCGACCTGGCCCAGCTCCAGGCCGAGCGCGAGCGGATCGGGGTCGTCAACCTGCGCGCCGACATCGAGCTGGCCGAGATCGAATCCGAACTCGCGCGCCAGCAGGCCGAGCGCGATGAGTTGGAGACGGCGATCCACCGCCTTCGCGGCTCGATCGGCACGCTGAACCGCGAGGGTCGCGCCCGGCTGATGGCCGCCTTCGAATCGGTCGATCGCCACTTCCGCGACCTGTTCACCACCCTGTTCGCCGGCGGCTCGGCCGAGCTTCAGCTGATCGAGAGCGACGATCCGCTCGAAGCCGGGCTCGAGATCCGCGCCCAGCCGCCGGGCAAGAAGCTGCAGTCGCTCTCGCTGCTGTCGGGGGGCGAGCAGGCGTTGACGGCGATTGCCCTCATCTTCGCCCTGTTCCGCACCAACCCCGCCCCCATCTGCGTTCTCGACGAGGTGGACGCGCCCCTGGACGACGCCAATGTCGAGCGCTTCACGCGCCTGTTGCAGCACATGGCCGACGGCACCGACACGCGCTTCCTGATCGTCACCCACAATGCCGTCACCATGGCCGCAATGCACCGGCTCTACGGCGTCACCATGGCCGAGCCGGGCGTCTCGCAGCTGGTGTCGGTCGAGCTGCGCGAGGCCGAGGCGCTGGCTGCCGCCTGAGGCGGCGGCGCGCCGCTGCATCGCAGCAATCCCCCTGTCCGCTCGGCTTGACGCAATCGCGCGGCCCCTCTAACGCGAACCCGCTTCGGCGGTCCTTCGTGGGCCTGGCGAAGCCTTGAGGCGCATCGCCGCCGACGGCCAGACGGTTTCGAAAAGGGCCCGAGCCTTGTCCGATCCTGCCGACAGACCCGACCCCGATGACTTCGGGGCCCGGCTGGAAGCAGCCAAGGCGAAGGCCGCGCCCGAGCCGCGCGAGGTCGTCGTCTCGGCGCTGGCCCGGGGCACGCGCCATGCCTTCGAGATCGCGGCGACCACCATCGTCGGCGCCGGCATCGGGTGGATGCTCGACCGCTGGCTGGCGACAGGGCCCTGGCTGTTCCTCCTCTTCCTGCTGTTGGGGATCGCGGCCGGCTTCTGGAACCTGCTGAAGGCGGTGAACGCGGAAAGCCGGGCGATTGCCGCCCGCGACAGGGACTAGGGTTCAGGGACGAGACGCGACAGTGGCCAATCCGCTCGATCAGTTCGCGATCCATCGCTATGCCGAGCTTTCGGTGGCGGGGCTTGATGCCGCCTTCACCAACGCGTCGATGTTCATGCTGATCGCGCTCGGGCTCATCCTCGCCTTCTTCTGGGCGGGCAGCCGCAACCCGCAGCTGGTGCCGGGCCGCTGGCAGGCTGCGCTCGAGGGGATGACGGGCTTCATCACCGACATGGTGGACCAGAACATCGGGCCCAAGGGCCGCGCCTTCGTGCCCCTCATCTTCTCGCTGTTCATCTTCATCCTGGTCGCCAACGTCGTCGGCCTCTTCCCCTTCAGCTTCACCGTCACCAGCCATCTCGCCGTCACCTTCGCGCTCGCCGCCCTCATCTTCCTGCTGTGCATCGTCGTGGGGCTGGCGAAGCACGGGCTTCACTTCTTCTCGCTGTTCGTGCCGGCCAACACGCCGCTCGTCCTGCTGCCGCTCCTCATCGTGATCGAGCTCATTTCCTTCCTGTCGCGGCCGCTGACGCTCTCCATCCGTCTCTTCGCCAACATGACGGCGGGGCACATCCTCCTGAAGGTGTTCGCGGGTTTCGTGATCTCGCTGGGCGCGGCCGGCGGGATCCTTGCCGCCATCGCGCCGCTGCCCTTCATCATGACGGTTGCCTTCTACGGCCTCGAGCTTCTGATCGCGGTGGTGCAGGCCTATGTGTTCGCGCTGCTCACCTGCATTTACCTCAACGATTCCATCAACCTGCATCACTGAACCCCACGAAAGGACTGATCACATGGAAGCAGATGCTGCAAAGCTGCTGGGTGCCGGCATCGCCGCCATCGGCATGGGCCTGGCCGCCATCGGCGTCGGCACGCTGTTCGCCTTCTTCCTGTCGGGTGCGCTGCGCAACCCGGCGGCTGCCGACAGCCAGCGCCCGAACCTGATCTTCGGCTTCGCCGTCACCGAGGCGCTCGGCATCTTCGCCTTCCTCGTGGCGCTGCTTCTGCTCTTCGCGGTCTGACGACCGGCCCCGAGGCGCGCGGCCCATGCCCCAGCTCGATCTTGCCAATGCGCTGCCGCAGATCCTGTGGCTCGCGCTCGTCTTCGCGGCGCTCTACCTCGTGGTGTGCGGGGG
>JBKBUL010000041.1:16421-18429 GCA_046290045.1 Sphingomonadaceae bacterium | reverse complement strand
CGCCTCTACGACGGTCGGAGGCGGAAAGGAGTCCGATGACCATGGCGTTTTCCTGGAGTCTGTCGCCTGCGCCGGCGCCCGAGAAGGTGAGGCGGCCGACGAAGTCGCCCTCGGCGACGACGGCGTTCAACGGCCCCCGGATGGCGGCGAGCGGGTGGGCCAGCGGAACGAGGCTGGGGGCGACCTGCTGCAGGAGCCGGCCCTCCGCCACGGCGGCGCGGCCGACGAGGCGGACGACATGGCCGAGGTCGGCGGCCTGGCGGATGTCGGCGAGGCGCACGTCGCGGATGCCCTCGGCCTCGACCGCGGCGATGTCGGGCCTGGTGCCGAAGGCGATGGCCGCGAGGATCGAGAGCTTGTGGGCAGCATCGATCCCGTCGATGTCGAACGTCGGGTCGGCCTCGGCATAGCCGAGCGCCTGCGCGTCGGCGAGCACGTCGGCGAACTCGAGGCCCTCGTCGGCCATGCGGGTCAGGATATAGTTGCAGGTGCCGTTGAGGATTCCCGACACCTCGGCCAGGCGGTTGGCGGCGGCGCCCTCGCGCAGGCCCTTGATGACCGGGATTCCGCCGGCGACGGCGGCCTCGAACTTGAGCGCGACGCCGGTCGATTCCGCCGTGGCCGCGAGATCGAGGCCGTGATGGGCGATCATCGCCTTGTTGGCGGTGACGACGGGCTTTCCGGCGGCCAGCGCAGCGCGGGCGAGCGCCAGTGCCGGGCCGTCGGCGCCGCCGATCAGCTCGACGACGACTTCGACATCCGGGCGGCGGGCGAGCGCCGTCGAGTCATCCTCCCAGGCGAAGCGCGCGAGATCGACGCCGCGGCTGCGGTGGCGATCGCGGGCGGAGACGGCGGTGACGGCAATGGGCCGCCCGGCGCGCTCGGCAATCAGCGCGGCGTTCGAATCGAGCAGCGCGACGACGCCGGCGCCGACGGTGCCGAGACCGGCCAGCCCCAGCCGAAGCGGGGCACCCCCTTCAATGGACTGTGGCATGCGGGGCGGGCTGTAGACGGGCGAGGGCGGCGGCTGCAAGCTCAGCCGCTGGCCTGGGCGGGGGTGTTGACGCCCATCGACTGGAGGTAGCGCTTCACCTGGCGGGCGGCCTGGCGCAGCCGCTGCTCATTCTCGACGAGCGCGATGCGGACATGCCCCTCGCCCTCCTCGCCATAGCCGACGCCGGGCGCGACCGCGACGCCGGCGTGGGTGAGCAGCTGCTTCGAGAATTCGAGGCTGCCCATGTGGGCGAGCGCCGGCGGCAGCGGCGCCCAGGCGAACATCGAGGCACGCGGCGGCGGAATCTCCCAGCCGGCGCGGCCGAAGCTTTCGACCAGCACGTCGCGGCGCTTTGCGTAGAGCTGGCGGTTCGCCTCGACGATGTCCTGCGGGCCGTTGAGCGCTGCCACCGCGGCGGCCTGGATGGGCGTGAAGGCGCCATAGTCGAGATAGCTCTTCACCCGCGTGAGGGCGGCAATCAGCTTGCGGTTGCCGACCGCGAAGCCGATCCGCCAGCCGGCCATGGAATAGGTCTTGGACATGGAGGTGAACTCGACCGCCACCTCCTTCGCGCCCGGCACCTGCAGGATGGAGGGCGTGGGCACGCCATCGAAGTAGATCTCGGAATAGGCGAGGTCGGACAGGACCCACAGCCCATGCTCGCGCGCGAAGGCGACGAGCTGGGTGTAGAAGGCGAGGTCCGCGACCTCGGCCGTGGGGTTGGAGGGATAGCCGATCACCAGCACCGTCGGCCGGGGCACGGTGAAGCGGATCGCGCGATCGAGCGAGTCGAAGAAGGCCGGGCCGGGCGTGGTCGGCACCGAGCGGATGGCGGCGCCGGCGATGATGAAGCCGAAGGTGTGGATGGGGTAGCTGGGGTTGGGCGCCAGCACGACATCGCCGGGCGCCGTGATCGCCTGGGCGAGGTTGGCGAGCCCCTCCTTCGAGCCGAGCGTGACGACCACCTCGGTCTCGGGGGGGGGGGGGGGGGAAAAGAAGGGAGGGTGGGAGGGG